>JBDHVK010000153.1:0-8984 GCA_039809645.1 Gemmatimonas sp. | reverse complement strand
ATGTGTGATCGCATCGGCATCATGCAGCGCGGCGAGCTGGTCACCTGCGGGACGATGGAGGAGATTCGCGCCAGCACCGGCAGCGACGACGACCTCGAACAGATCTTCCTGCGGCTGACGGGTGACCAGGTCGCGCGCGAACTGGTCGAGGTGCTGGATGCCTGAGGCGTCCGGATGGCATCTGCTGCGTCCCAAGTGGCAGATGGCGCGACATCGTGCGCGGAAGACACAGGCGGGCGACGGGCGACGGGCGGTGGTGCTGGGGCTGGTTGGCGTGGCGTTCTGGGGTGGCGTGTTCGCGCTGGCGCTCAAGCTGCTGCGCTATTTCCGGAGCGCCGAGGATATTGGTGCGCTGCTCGCGGCCAAGCTGTTGGCGATGATCCTCCTGAGCTTTGGTTCGATTCTCCTGCTGTCGAACACCATCGCCGCATTGTCGAACTTCTTTCTGGCGCGGGATCTTGATCAGCTCGCGGCGTCTCCCGTTCGGCCCGCGGCGCTCTATCGCGCGCGCCTGTTCGAAACGTTGCTGCATTCGAGCTGGATGGTGGCCCTGCTCCTTGTCCCGCTGGTGGCGGCCTATGGGGTGGCCTATCGCGGCGGCTGGGGGTTCTTGCCGTTCGCGCTGGGCGTGTTCGTTCCGTTCCTTCTGATTCCCGCCGCCACCGGTGCGTCGGTGACGCTGCTGCTGGTGAACGTCTTTCCCGCGCGACGGACACGCGACCTGTTGAGCGTGATCAGCGCGCTCGCGATCGCCGGGCTGGTCCTGCTCTTCCGCGCGGCGCGGCCGGAGCAGCTCGCGCGGCCGGAGGGATTCGCGAACTTCATGCAGTTTGTCGCCGCACTCGACACCCCATCCTCTCCCTGGCTCCCCAGTGAGTGGGTGAGTCAGGCGATCATGCACTATCTGTCGGGCAAGGCGGCGTGGCAGCCGTTGCTCGCCCTGTGGGCGGCCGCCGCCACGCTCACGGCGATCGGTCGGCTGCTCTACGTGCGCGACTGGCGTCGTGCATACAGCATGGCGCAGGAAGGCGCCAATCAGCGGAGCCACGCCCGCAGCGGACGCCCGTGGCTGGACCGCCAACTCGCCTTCCTCGGGCCGCTGCGTCGCGAGCTGGTGCTGAAGGAACTGCGGGTGTTCGTCCGCGACAGCACGCAGTGGTCGCAGCTCGTGCTGCTGATGGTGCTGCTCGTCGTGTACGTCGCCAACGTGCGGTATCTGCCGCTCAACGGGGACGGGATGACGACTCTGCTGCGGAATCTCATCCCGTTTCTCAACCTCGCGCTGGCCGGCTTCGTCCTCGCGTCCATCGCCGCGCGCTTCGTCTTTCCGAGCGTGAGTCTCGAAGGGCGCGCGCTGTGGCTGCTCAAATCGAGCCCACTGCCCGTGCGCGAGCTGCTGTGGGCCAAGTTCTGGGTGGGCGCCGTGCCGCTGCTGCTGCTCGCGCTGGTGCTCGTGGGATGCACCAACCTCATGCTCGGCGTGCAGCCGTTCGTGCACGCGGTCTCGCTGGCCGCGATCGTGGGCCTCGTCCCACCGCTGGCGGCCATCGCGCTGGGATTCGGTACCTTCTACCCGCGTTTCGATACCGAGAACGCGGCGCAGATCCCCACGTCCTTCGGCGGCCTGCTGTTCATGATGTCGGCGGTCACCCTGATTGGCGCCGTGGCGTTTCTCACGGGCCGGCCGGCGGCCCGCTTTGTAGTGGCCGAGCACTTCGGATGGGACCATACGGCGGGCGCCCTCGTGTTGCCGTTCGTCGTGGCCGTCGCCCTGTGCGTGGCGGGGACGGTGATTCCGCTCCGGCTGGCCCGGCAGAAGCTGGAGAGGCTCGAGCGCGCCTGAGGGAGGCGCGCCCCGCGGCCTGACGGGGCGCGGGCGACGCGGCTAGCTTCCGCCGCGATCATGTCGCCCCGCACGCCCTCTCCGTCTCCCGTGCTCGACGCCACCCGGGCGTCGGCGTTCCGCCGCAAGCTGCATGCGTGGTTCCGGCGCCACTCGCGCGATCTCCCGTGGCGCCAGACGCGGGATCCCTATCGCATCCTGATTTCCGAGCTGATGCTCCAGCAAACGCAGGTGTCCCGCGTGCTGGACTTCTATCGCCGCTTTCTCGATCGCTTCCCGGATCTCGAGACACTGGCGCAGTCACGGCCCAAGCGGGTCATGGAGGCGTGGGAAGGGCTCGGATACTATGCGCGGGCGCGCAACCTGCATGCGCTGGCGAAGCATGTCACGACCGAGCGCGACGGCGTGATCCCGAGCGAACCGCACGAACTGCGCGCGCTGCCGGGCGTCGGTGCCTACACTGCCGGCGCCGTGGCGAGCTTCGCGTACGAAAAGCGCGCCGCGCTGGTCGACACGAACGTCGCCCGCGTGCTGCATCGGGTGTTCGTGCCGGACATCGCGCCCAAGAGTGGCAAGGGCCTCAAGGTGCTCTGGCAGGTCGCGGAGCAGCTCCTGCCGCGCACCGGCAAGTCGACCTGGACGCACAATCAGGCGCTAATGGAGTTGGGCGCGCTGGTCTGTTCAGCGCGGGCGCCCAAGTGTCGCCAGTGCCCGGTTCAGTCGGTCTGTGCGAGTTACCCGCTCGATCCGGACTGATCGACCGGCACACCACACTCGGCGCAGAAGTGCGCATCGTCCATGACCAGCGCGGCGCCACAGGCCGAGCAGAAGTGCCGCCCCCCAGCGCGCCGCCGTGGGAGTGACGCCGCCGCGAGCGCTGGCAGGGGCGTCAGCGGCCACCCGGCGAGCATCACTCCCAGAAGCGTGAGCACGAGCCCCAACCACAGGGCGTTCACCAGCGGCACGAAGCTGATGCGCACCGCGGCACTCGAGCGATCGATCGGGCCGAGGAACGCCAGCGTGACCGTTTCGTGCATCAGGGTGCGTGAACCGACGCGGGTCACCGGATCGAACAGCTCGTTGTCCTGCGCATCGTAGTATTGACGCTGCTGACTGTTCAGCAGGCCCGCGCGCGCGCCGTTGCGCGTCGCATTGAGCGCAATGGCCATCACGGTGTACGCGGGTTCCTGGTACGACGACAGTCCCTGGCTGGTGAAGCGCCAGGATGCTCCGAAGGGATCGCGCAGCTCCGCCATCTGGCCGATGTCCAGCCCGGTGGTGAGGTCGCGACGCCAGGGCGTCGCGGCAAGCGATGTGGCGATCAGTCCCACGCCGATGAGCGACAGCAGACCGCCGATGCCGGCTCGCGCGGCCGCACGCGTGGCGGTTCCCTGCCGAGACGCGACCCAACCCAGCAGCGCCAGCAACGCCAACCCCGCGCCCACCAGCACGACGATGAACAGCGCGGGTGAGGCGGCCACCGCACGGATGCTCGCGCCGATACCCATGCGCGCGCGCAACGCGGCGAAAACCGCCAGCAGAAACGTGAACGCCACGAGTGCCGCGGACCATCGGGCATCGCGCGCGCGATCGGCCCCGCTGACCAGCAGGAAGAGCAGTGCGGACAGCGCCACCCACGGCAGCAGGGGCGCGCTCGCGTACGGCTCCCAGGTGAAGAAATAGCCGAACCATCCAAGCTGTTGCTGTGCCCACCAGCAGCCGGTCGCGATGGCGATGGTGAGCACGCCCCACGCGATCAACGTCCAGCGCTGCACCAGGCCCCGCCAGAGCGCATCATCCGCCACGACGTCGGCAGTCGGGTTGAACGGGGTCATCGAGGCGCTCGCCGTCGCCGCGATCCACCGGGACACGGTGAACGCGAACGGCACGCTCGTGAGGACGAGTCCAAGCCACATCAGCGGTGGCTGCCAGAGCATGCCCGGATGCAGCAACTGCGGATCCAGCCCACGCCCCTCCGGCGGCGCCGACGCGAGCCGTACGAATGGCGACGACCCGAAGCACAGGGCGGCCAGACCGGCCACGCTGATGGCGGCGAGCGTGGCGGTGGCGCTCGGCGTGAGCCAGCGCCGTCGATGGAGCAGCACGGCGACCCCACCGCTCGTGACGAGCAGGGCCGTCAGCAAGAGCAGCGTCCCCGATGGCCCCGCCCAGAGTGCCGTGAGGGCCGGCTGGGTATCGAGCATCACGCTGGTGAAGAGCGCCACGTAGCGGATCGAGAAGTCGTGCTGCACGAGCGCACGCCCCAGCGCGATCATGGCTGCCACCGTCGCCGCAGCACCGGCCACGTATCCAAGCGTCGCCGCCGCCGCACCGCGACGCGGCGCCGCCACCATCACGGCCACCACTCCCGTCATCATCAACAGCGCGAACCACAGCGCCGGCGCGCCCATGCTGATCATGCCTGCTCGTGATCGCGGGCCCAACTCAGCGCGGCGCGCACCGCGCGCCGCCATCCGCCGTAACTGTCGGTCGCAGCCGCCGCGCCGTGCGATGTCGGTGTGAAGCGCGCGAAGTGCCGACTGGCCTGGAATTCAGCGCCGGTCGTCCACACGCCGGCGGCAAGGCCGGCCAGTCCCGCCGCACCGAGCGCCGTGGTCTCCACCAGATCGGGACGCTCGACCGGCACGCCGAGCACGTCACTCTGGAACTGCATCAGCCAATCATTGGCCGAGGCGCCGCCGTCCACGCGCAGGCGGTCGAACGCCACACCGCCGTGCGATTGCATGTCGCCCAACACATCGCGCGTGGCAAACGCCATCGCCTCGAGGGCCGCCCGCGCGAGATGCGCGCGCGTGGTCCCGCGCGTCAGTCCCACGATGGTACCGCGGGCATTGGGTTCCCAATCGGGCGCGCCAAGGCCAACCAGCGCGGGCACGAAGTACACGCCGTCGTTCGACGGCAGGGAGCGCGCGAGCACCTCGGTGTCACCGCTCGCCTGAATGAGCCCCAGTCCGTCACGCAGCCATTGCACCGCGGCGCCGGCAATGAAGATCGACGCCTCGAGCGCGAAGACGGGGCCGCCCCGTTCGTCGCAGGCGATGGTGGTGAGAAGCCCCCCGCCGGCGCGCGGTCGCTGCGTGCCGGTGTTGAGGAGCAGAAAGGCGCCGGTGCCGTAGGTGTTCTTGCCGGCCCCCGCCGACCATCCTCCCTGCCCGAAGAGCGCGGCCTGCTGATCACCAGCAATGCCGGTGATCGGGATCGCCGCGCCCAGCGTGGCGACGGTCGAGCGGCCGCATTCGCCGCTCGAGGCGACGATACGCGGCAACACCGCCGACGACACGCCGAAGAGCGCGCACAGTTCCGGCGACCACGCACGGGCATCGAGATCGTACAGCATCGTGCGCGACGCATTGGTATGATCGGTGACATGCGCCTGGCCGCCCGTGAGGTGCCAGATCAGCCAGCTGTCGATCGTTCCCGCCGCCAGCTCCCCGCGTTCGGCACGCGCGCGATTGTCGCCCTGTGCCAGCAGCCACTCGAGCTTGGTCCCGCTGAAGTAGGGGTCCGTCACCAACCCCGTGCGCGCGGCAATCATCGCGGCCTGCGGCGCGAGCTCGGCGCAGCGCGCGGCGGTCCGGCGATCCTGCCACACGATCGCGTGATGGACGGCGCGCCCCGTTGCCCGCTCCCACAGCACGATCGTTTCACGCTGATTGGTGATGCCCACGGCGGCCGGCAGCGCTCCGCACGCGGCTCTCGCCTGCGCCATCGCCTCCCGCGCGGCATCCAGGGTGCGCTCGAGAATCTCGTGCGCGTTGTGCTCGACCCATCCGGGCTGCGGGTAGTGCTGCGTGATCTCGCGATAGGCGCGGCCGATGACCGCCCCATCGCGCGCAATGACGAGACAGGTGGTACCGGTCGTTCCCTGATCGATGGCGAGGACGCAGGTCATGAGCGGGGCGACGAGTCGGTGAAGGGCGGCGAGACGAACCCGCGGTCGGTGAGGTAGCCCGTCACGAGCGCGCGGGGCGTCACGTCGAAGGCGGGATTCCAGACACCGGCGCCGGCCGGAAGGTCGCCCAATTCGTCGGCACGTCGATGCTCGATGACAATGGCCGCCCCGTTCGGGGTCGCCGGATCGATCGTGCTCCACGGCGCCGCGACATAGAACGGCACGTGATGGGCCTGCGCGGCGAGCGCAACGCCGTACGTGCCGACCTTGTTGGCCACGTCGCCATTCGCGGCGATCCGGTCGGCGCCCACGATCACGAGATCGATCGCCCCGGACGCCAGCAGCGAGGCCGCTGCTCCATCGGGGAGCACCTGCACCGGAATGCCCGCACGAGTCAATTCCCAGGCGGTAAGTCGCGCGCCCTGTCGCAATGGCCGTGTCTCGTCGGCATAGACGTGCACGGCGCGTCCGGCGGCGGCCGCCGCGTAGAGTGGCGCGAGCGCGGTGCCGATGCCCGCCGTGGCCAACGCACCGGCGTTGCAGTGCGTCAGCACCTGGGCGCCGTCGGGCACGATCGCGAGACCATGCGTGCCGATCGCCGCACACATCGCCACATCGTCGGCACGTATCGTTTCGGCCTCGCGCCGGAGGCCCTCGAGCAACTGGTCGTCGGGGAGCTGCTGCGCCTGTGCCACCAGGCGACGCACCGCCCACGCCAGATTCACGGCGGTTGGTCGGGCGGCGATCAGGCGATCGGCGTGACCCGCAAGCAGCGCACGGGCGCGAGCCCCGTCACCGTCGCTGTCATGGTGAAGCGCCACGGCCAGACCGATCGCCGCGCCCACGCCGATGGCGGGGGCGCCGCGAATGGCCAGCGTGACAATGGCGTCGATGGTCTCGTCGAGCGCCACGAGATCACGCACCACCTCCGCAGACGGGAGACGGCGCTGATCGAGGATGCGCAGGGCGCGCTGGTCGGGGGACCACCCGACGGCAGGTACCGGAAGCACGCGTGGAAGGTAGCGCCGGGACCATGTCGGGGTAGATAGATTTCCCCCTCCCCATTCCCCACGTGGATTCGAGCCATGTCCTACCAGTTTCTGCTCTTTGACGTCGCCGACCGTATCGCCACGATCACGGTCAATCGCCCGGACAAGCTCAACGCGCTCAACGACGCCACGATCGCGGAACTTGGGCGGGCGATCGACGAAGCGATCGCGCGTTCCGACGTGGCCGGTGTGTTGCTGACCGGCGCGGGTCGCGCGTTCGTCGCGGGGGCCGACATCTCCGAACTCGAATCGCAATCGCCCCTGGAAGCGCAGCACCGGGCGCGGGCCGGCCAGGCGATCTTCCGTCGCTTCGAAACGAGCCCCAAGCCCACGGTCGCCGCACTCAACGGCTTCGCGCTGGGCGGCGGCTGTGAGTTGGCCATGGCGTGCCACGTGCGCATTGCCAGCGAGAAGGCCAAGCTGGGCCAGCCGGAGGTGAAGCTCGGCATCGTGCCCGGCTACGGCGGCACCCAGCGCCTGCCGCGCTTGGTGGGGCGCGGCGCGGCGCTCAAGCTGTTGCTCACCGGCGAGATGATCGACGCCGCCGAGGCGTATCGCCTCGGGCTCGTGGACCAGGTGACCGCACCGGACGCGCTGCTCGACACGGCGCGGGCGCTGTTGACCACGATGATCGGCAACGCGCCATTGGCGCTCGCCGGATGCATCGAGGCACTCGATCGCGGCTTGGATGCGGTGCTCGAAGAGGGGTGCACGGTGGAGTCCGATTTCTTCGGACTGCTCTCGTCGACCGCGGACATGAAGGAAGGCATGCGCGCCTTCCTCGAGAAGCGACCGCCATCGTTCACCGGCCGCTGAGTCCGTACGCGCCGCCCGCCGCCGTCCCGTGCTGGTTCACCTCGTCGCCCGTGAGTATCGCAACTTCGCGTCGCTCGACCTGGCCATCCCGGCCAGCGGGCTCGTGATCGTTGGGGAGAACGGGCACGGCAAGACCAATCTGCTCGAGGCGGTGGCCTATCTGGCGCTGCTGCGCTCGTTTCGCGGCGCCCGTGATGCCGATGTGATCCGCTTCGGCGCGCCGGCGTTTCACGTGCGGGCGTCGCTGGCGGCTCCGTCGGCGTTCGACACGGTGAGCATCGGCTACGAACGCAGCACGCGCCGAAAGCGCACCATGCTCGACGGGGTCGAGCAACCGCGCCTGACGAACGCGCTGGGCGCCCTGCCCAGCGTGGCCTTCTCGCCGGCCGATGTCGCGCTCGTGTCCGGAAGCCCCGGGGAGCGGCGGCGCTATCTCGATGTCCTGCTCGCCTTGTCGCAGCCGGCGTATCTGCAGGCGCTGCAGCACTACCGTGCGGCCCTGCTCCGACGCAATGCGGCGTTGCGCGTGGCGCAGCGCGAAGGCGGGCGTGGCGATCACGCGGCGCGGGTGAGCGTCTGGGAGCCGGTGCTGGCCGAAAACGGCGGATTCCTGGTGGCCGCACGGCACGCCTTCGTGCGCGCCCAGCGCGAGCGGTATGTCCAGCTGTGCACGGCCATCGGGGAGCGGGACGCGGCGCTGCTGCGTTATCAGAGTGTGGGCGGCGACAACAGCGACGCCGTGGCCACCAGCGCGACGGCGCAGGGCGAGGCGTTGACGCATGCCTTCGCGCAGCAGCGGAGCACCGAGCTCCGCCGCGGGACCACGCTCGCGGGCCCGCATCGCGACGAATTGCTGCTGCACCTGGGGGGCCGTGAGCTTCGCACGTTCGGCTCCGCCGGCCAGCAGCGGAGTGCGGCGATCGCCTTGCGTCTGCTCGAACTGAACACGCTGCGTGACGCGTTGGGGTATGCACCGCTCTTGCTGCTCGACGATCCGTTCGCCGAGCTCGACCTGGGTCGCGCCTCGCGTGTCTTGCACCTGCTCGAGGACGCCGGTGCGAATCAGGTACTGCTGGCGGTGCCGCGCCGCGAGGATATCCCCGAGGCCTTCACCCGACTGGCACAGTGCAGCATGCGGGATGGCGTCGTGGCGGAGGCGGCATGAGCCGCATGGGAGACGGGCCCAAACGTGCGCCGTCGCCCCTCGGCGACGTGATCGCGAGCGTGCTGCAGCATGCCGGGCTGTCCGACCGCGTCGCGCAGGCGAGCGTGATTCCGGAATGGCCCGGGCTGGTGGGCGCGCAGATCGCCAAGGTGACCGAACCCGTGTTGCTGCAACAGGATGGCACGCTCTGCGTGGCCG
>JBDHVK010000152.1:0-9136 GCA_039809645.1 Gemmatimonas sp. | reverse complement strand
ATGACCGTGCTGAGCGCACCCGCCGTGGCGGTGAGCGTGTAGTTCTGGGCCGTGGTGCCGAGCTGCCATCCATCCGGAGCCGCCGTGCCGGTGGCATCGGTGGTCTTGGTGCCGTTCACCACGTTCGAGCCGGCCGAGGACGTGAAGACGACCGACGCGCCGGCGACCGGATTGCCCTGGGCGTCCACGACGCGAACCGACGGAATCGGTGTGACCAGCGCGCCGACCGTACCGGTGATCGAGGCGCTGCCAACCGCCGCGATGCTCGCGGCCGCACCGGCCGTGCCGTTCGCCGAGAAGAGCACCGGGTTACCGGTGGCGCTGCTGAAGAGACCAACGGCCGACAGGCGATTCGGGCCAACCTGCGGGCCAAGCGTCCAGCTGCCGACGGTGGCGATACCGCTGGCGTTGGTGATGGCGCCGGGGTTGGTGATCGAACCATTGCCGGCGGTCACGCCGAAGAGCACCGTCACACCCGGAACCGGGTTGGTGAAACGGTCGCGGACCAGCACGGCGGGTGCGGTGGCCACCGACGTCCCGATGGCGGCCGACTGTCCATCACCGGCCGACAGGGACATGGTGGCCGGCGCGCCAGGGCGCGCGGTGGCCACGAACGACACCGTGCTCGTCACGCCCGTCGCCGCGGCGGTGACTCGCTGCGCGACGACGCGCTCACCCAACCGCCACTGCGTGCTGGCGAGGCCCGTGAAATCGGTCGTGTCGAGCTGGGCGCTCACCGAGCCGCCGCCATCGGCGACGGTGAACGTGACCACCGTCCCCGCGACCGGGCTGCCGCCGGCATCGGTGACCTTCACGGTGAGTGGGGAGCCGACGAGCTCACCGACAGTGCCCGAGAGGGCGACGTCGGAGACCGGCGCGATCGAGGCTGGAGTGGGCGGCGCGTCGTCCTGGCAGGCCGCGAGGGCGGCCACGGCGACGACAATCGGGATTCGGCGGAGACGGTGTGCCGTCATAGTGTAATAGGGGCGAATGTGTGTGCGATGCAAACGCCCTTCACGGTATGCTGGCGCGTGCGCTTGCGAAAGAGTGAAGGGACAGACGGCGCGCCCGATCTGTGATGTTTCGGACCTGGAACGTCAGGGCTTGGTCTCGAGCGCCGGCAGATTCAGCTCTTTCGCGAGGCGATCGAACTCCGCCCACCCATTGGCCAGCACGCGCTGGTTCTCGAGGACGATGGGCGTGTCCTGGCTGCGCTCGATCGGGCCGTCGAGGGTACCGCTGCCCTTCCTGACAAACAGCACGCGGAAGATGCGATTGTTGGTGACGATCATGCGGGCGCGATGGCCATGCATGACGCGAATGGTATCCGCCGGGCCCGTGCCGGTGAATGTGCCGGTGCCGATCACGGTGTAGAGCGAATCGAGCGTCATCCCGGAATGCACGGTTGCCGGGGCCTCGGCGGTGGGGCCGCCGCCGCTCGACGGATCCTTGATGACCTCAGTATCACCGCATGCGACGAGCGCGGCGAGCAGGCCGAGCGCTGCGGCGGAACGTCGAAACAGGGAGTTCATAATCTGATATAGAGAGAAGAAACAGGCGGCGCCCAGAATGGTCGCCGCCTGTTCACTAATGGGACCGGCCGGAAGAAGAAAGGGGGGAGGCCCTTGCGGACCTCCCCCCAACCTTCACTGCCGATCTGCTACAGGAGCCTTACGGCGCCGAGTAGCTGACCGTGATCGCCGTCGGCGTCGCGCCGTACGTGGCGTTGATCGCGAACAGGCAGTTGCCGCCCGAGACCGCAGCCGACAGGACCTGCGGACCGGCCGACGTCGAGCAGTTCACGGTGAACGTGGTGCCACCGATAACCTGCGTGTTCGGCACGGAGAGCTGGTACGAGCCCACACCCGGCGAAGCAACCGGCAGGATGACGGTACGCGAGGTACCACCAATCTGCAGGCTCTGGAAGCCGGTGTAGGTCGGACCCGCGCCACCCGTGTACGCCTGCGTGTAGCCATTCGGACCCGTGAGGGTCGAGCTGGCAATCACCCAGTTGGCCGGGCTCACCGCGCTGGTCGGCGACGGCGTGCCGGTGACGTTGATCGTGAGCTGCGCCGGGAACATCTGGACGGCGGCCGTGCTGGCACCACCGAACACCGACGAACCGCCGTTGTACACCGGACCGAAGATCGTGGCCTGGTTGGCCGAGATGTTCAGCGGGTACGAAGCGGCCGCGAGGGTGGCCGTGTAGGTACCGGTCGGCGTGCCGACCGTCAGGTTGCCGAACGACGGGGTACCGAAGGTCGCCGTGCTCGTGAGCGTCGTGCCAGCCGGCACGAAGGCACCGAACGCGGTGACAATCGGGTTCGCCGAGGTCAGCGTGCCACCGTTCGTCACACCCACCGGGATCGAGACGCTACCCGCGGTGAACGTTTCGCCGGTGAACGGCGCGCCAGCCACGAGGTTGATCGTGGCGTTCTGCACAGCGCTGGTGTACAGCGTGTACGTGACGGCCACGTTCGGCGTGGAAGCGCCACCCACGTTCGCCGAGGCGCCCGTGGAGTACGTCACGGCAGGCGTGAGGTACTGCTGCGTGCCAACCGTGATCGTCAGCGGCGAGTTGACCGCCGCCGTGTACGTGCCCGTCGCCGGGAGCGGGATCAGCTGGCCGTTCGACGTGATCGAAACCGGACCAACCGTGATGCCCGTGGCGGCGCCCGACGTGCCCGTGAGGGTCACGCTGATCGGGTAGCCACCGGCCGGGAGGTTCGACGAGACCGTCGCACCCACCAGCACCGGCTGGTAGATCACGCGGAACGGCAGGGGGACGATGTTATTCGCCGGCACCACCGCGTTCTGCAGGACCGTCGCCGGGGCCAGGCTCGGCGTGTACGTCACGCCGTTCAGGACCACGTTGTTGAGCGTGAAGGCGTACGTGCCGCCGGCCACGTCAACCGGGAGGATGCCCGCACCCGTCACCGTCGCATTGAACGTCGACGGGGCCAGACCGGCCACCGTGATGTTCGCCGCGGCCGAGTTGATCTGCGGGAAGCCCGAGGGCGCCTGGACGAAGCAGATCGCGTTCGAGACCGAGCAAGCACCCGCCGAAGCGGCGACCTGCGTCGTGCCGAAGAAGTTGATCGACGAGCCGCCGATCTGCGTCTGCTGCGTGGCCAGACCCGCGCCGTTCGAACGGACGCCAACCGCGACGATGATGTCGTTGAGGGCGGCCACCGGCTGGGTCGTCTCGAGGGCGGTCGGGGACTTGGCGTACAGATCCGACGTGAGCGTCCACGTCCAGTAGCGATCCGTGCCGATGTCCGTCTGCGCGGCCGACGAGGCCGAGCCGAGGTACTCGAGGTTGCCCGTCGTGCCATTCAGGCGGTAGAAGTCCGTCCGGACGAAGGCCGGGTTCGGAACATTCGTGTTGCCACGCAGCTGGGCCTTGAGACCCTGCGGCGCGTTGAAGCCGGCCTGGAAGTCGGCCACCGTGTTCATCACGCGCCACGTCGTGTACGACGAGGTCGTGCTGTTGCCGTTCACGCCCGAGATGCTCGTGAGCGACGGGAGCGACACCGCGCCAAACCCGACGTTCGCCGACGTCGCGTTCAGGTTGGCCGTGTTGAACATCGTGGTGTTGACGTTCGAGATGTTGGCGAGCGCGGCCGGGCTGGCCGAGAAGGCCGGCACGTTGATGCTGCCGAGCGCTTCCACCGCCGTCACGAACGGCGCCGCCGTCTGGACCGTCACCGTGCCCGTGTACTGCGAGCCGATCACGTCGTCGAAACGAGCGTTGAGCAGCGTCTGCGGGTAGATGAAGCGGTTGCCGATCGTCGGGTACAGCACGCTGGTGTTGTAGGCGCGGAGTTCAACCGCGTCCGACGCGACCGTGCCGAAGGTCGGCACCGCGGCCGACGTGATGGAGCCCGGGACGTTCAGGTCGGAGACCGTCGGCGTCGCGTTTTCCACCGCGTAGGAGCGGCCAACCGTGGCCGACACGTTACCGGCGCGGTCATAGACCTTGCCGCGGTACGTGTAGATACCATCGCTCGAGAACGTCACCGCCGTCACCGGGCGGTAGCCGTCGGCGAGCATGCCGCCGAAGTCCGACGACGGACGGTTGATGAACACGCAGGTCGGATTCGTGATCGGCGTCGCGCCACCCGACATCGCAGTCGAGGTGGACGAACCGAACGGATTCGACGTGCTGTTGATCATCGCCGTCAGGCTGTTCGGATTGATGCAGTTGATGTTGTTCGCCGACGTGCGCTGGAGCGTCGTCGGGTTGGCGCTCGAGGCACCGCGCGTCGCGAAGTGCTGGAACGAGCCGTAGTTCGTCGCATTCAGCGTGTACGCCGTCGCGTCGCTGTTCTTCAGCTGCGCGTTGTTGTCGTTCGTCGCGTCGATGAAGCCCGAGCGTTCGTCGATGACTTCCGCCTGGATCGAGCGCGAAGCCGTGCCGTTCGCCGTGTCCGTGGCCGTGGCCGTGGAGAGACGGATGAGCGGAGCGACCTTGTCGACGCCGAAGTTACGCGAGATCGGCGCGTTGCTGGCGTTACCCAGCAGGTCGGTCTCGATGTAGCCGGCGCGGAACGGACCACGCGTCTGGAGGCTGTAGGCGCCCGAGGCCGAAGCCGCCGGGTTCCAACCACCCTGGTTGTCCACCGAGCACTCCGGGATATCCGCACCCGTCGCGTTCGGCATGGCCACCGAGACCGTGTCGGTCGACGGCAGCGAACCACCCTGACCCGCGTTACAACCCACGAAGCGCCACTGACGCGACGACGTCGTCGGGAGACCCACACCCTGCGGTTCCGTGGACGCGTCCGTCTGGCTCTGGAAGTTGAACGACGCGTTCACCCAGCCCGTGATGGCCGGCACGGCCCACACGGCGTTGTTCGTCGTGCTCGGCGGAGCCGAACGACGAATGTCCGGCTCGACCGTGACCGGGCCCTGGTAGTCCAGGCGGTTCGGGACGATCGCCGCAACCTGCGCCGAGGTGCGATAGCCGTCGAAACGGGTCACGACCGGGGCCGGGTTGTTGAAGTTGTCCGTGCCGCCTTCGACGGCCACGAAGTTCTGCGCGGTCGCACCGTTCGCGTGCACGTAGCCACGGCATTCGATGTTGCCGTTCGCCGCGGTCGTGAAGTTGGTGCTGTTCGCCGACGAGCTGGCCGTCATGCGGCCGATGTTGGCGTTGTACGTGCCGTTGAACGGCAGCGCCGTGTACCGCTCCGTGCTGAAATCGCTACCAGCCTGGAGGGTCGTGCCAACCAGCGACGTGACCGTCTGGCCCGACTGCTGACAGATCTGCTGCGACGCCGCCGCCGGGAGACCCTGACGGAGGCCGATGTCGATGCGCGTGACGCTACGGCCGGCCGAGTAGAAGACCGGAACGATCGCGTACGAGCCCTGACCGGTCGCGCCCGGGCCGCCCCACCAGGTGAGGTTGCCCGTGCCCACGACGCTGTTCGTCGGGGAGACGTAGCGCGCGGCGTAGCCGTCGAGGTTGTTGAAGTTCACGACCTGACGGTTGTTCTGCGCGTTCTGCACTTCCGTCGGGTTCGAGCCGTTCGACTGCGACGTGAAGACCGAGGCCGAGATGATCTTCTGGCCGTTCGGGTAGAACACGTCCGCCGCGCCCGTGGTGAAGTTGGCCGTGAAGTCGGCCGTGTTCACGAAGAGCGTGATGTCGCCGGCGTTCGCCGTGCCGTTCGAGAAGATCTGGCGCGCGGCCGCACGACGGTTCGAGCCGTCCGCGTTCGCGATGAAGATCACCGCCGAGTCAACCTTCTGACCGTTCGGCTGGAGGTTCAGGACGACCTGGATCTGGTCACGAACGTTCGTGATGTCGATCGGCTGGTTGACCTGGCCGTTCGCGCTGGTCACGATGCCTTCCGAACCCGACGACGTCGAGTACGAGGTGACAACCGGACCCTGCGTGATCGTCTGGATCGTGACGTTCGCCGAGGGCGAGACCGTCACCGGGATCAGCTGCGTCAGCGTGGCCGCGGCGAAGTTCGCGTTGGCGGCCGACGTGGCCGTCACCGTGATCACCGCCGTGCCCGGCGCGACCGCCGTCACGAGGCCCGACGTCGAGACCGTCGCCACACCCGGCACCGTGGTGCCGTAGGTGATCGTGGCCGCGGCCGCGCCCGAGGGCTGCTGCGCGTTCGCCGTCAGCTGCGCCGTCGACCCGAGGGCCATGGCGAGCGTCGTCGGCTGCACGTTGAGCGCCGTGATGCCGGTCGGCAGCGCCGTGACCGTCACCGTGGCCGCACCCGTGAGGGTCGTGCTGGTGTAGCCCGTGCCGGTACCGGTCACGTTCACCGTGATGGTCGCCGTACCCGGCGCCACCGCCGTGATCACGCCCGTCGTGGCGTTGACCGTGGCCACCGCCGCGTTCGACGTGCTGAACGCGTTCGTCAGCGTCACCGCCGCCGCCGCCTTCGTCACGCTCGGCGTGATGGTGACCGTCTGGCCCACCGCGATCTGCGCCGCGGACGGCGAGACCGTGAGACCCGAGATGGCCGGGGCCGGAGCCGCGACCGTGACCGACGCCGCAGCGATCTGGCCCGTCGAGGCCGCCGCCGTGATCGTCGCGTTACCGGCCGAGACGGCCGTCACGCGGCACGCCGAGCCCGACAGCGTCGCCGTGGCGACCGCTGCGTTGCTGGACGTACACGTGGAGAGCGTCGGCGGGGTGGTCGTGCTGCCGCCGGTGATCTGCACCGCAAAGTTGAGCGACTCGCCGACGTTCATCGACGCGCTCGGCGGGCTGATCGACACCGTCACCGGGGTCGGCGGCGGAGCGGTCACCGTGACGTCGTCACCGCAAGCACCGAGTGCCGTCAGGGCACCGAGGCTCAGGGCGAGCAACGCCTTGTTCCGAGAGAAGAGTTGCATTCATCCCCCTCTTACGAGGTTGTGGAGGTCGTTTTGTCGTCATGAGGTCGGGTCGCTCACAACAACATCAGCGTGACAAGCACTCGCCGAGTGGCGCGTGCCTCATCGGATCAGCATCACAGCGGACGGTGTTCTCAGTCTCGGAGAGCGGCCGATTCCAAGCGCAACGTCATGCGTACTGCCCGATGCCCGCACTACTGAACATCCCTGCTCTCGAGACCTCGCGGTCCAAGCTCCGCTCCGCCTCGAGCCCTGCACCATCCGACGAACAGGCCGCGACAACCCTGGCTGGGCTGCCGCAGACACTCCTCGCCACAATAGCAAGCGCAAAAGGTAGGGGTGACCCGCGACACGGTCAAGCGGTCGAGGTTCCCTACATCAGAAGACGGGCGTCACAATCTTATGACTCCCGCCTCATCTCTGCACTTTTCCACAGTCGCGCCCGCCACAAAACACCGCCATCAGGGGTTCCATGACAGCCGACGACCCCGAATGGCCCACGGGCACACGAGAAATGGACGGACTCCCCCCGCCAGCCGTCACGGGACGGGCACACGCGTCCGCCGTCGGGCCGCGGAAGGCCCCCCGGCGTTCGCCGCGCGGTGACGCTGCGCTGACTGGTTCGGGTTATCTTCCCCGCCATGGCCGACCTGCCCCGCGTCCATGTCCCCCTCCCCGCCCGACGAGTCGTCCCTCCGCCCCCCGATCCGAACGGACCGGCCCTCAACGCCGCCCAGGCGGAGGCCGCGAGCCACGGCGACACCCCCCTCCTTATCGTCGC
This sequence comes from Gemmatimonas sp., assembly GCA_039809645.1. Taxonomy (GTDB): domain Bacteria; phylum Gemmatimonadota; class Gemmatimonadetes; order Gemmatimonadales; family Gemmatimonadaceae; genus Gemmatimonas. The sequence continues at coordinate 1,491 of JBDHVK010000152.1, read as the reverse complement.
CGGGGCGGGCTCCGGGAAAACGCGCACCCTCATCCATCGGGTGGCCGCCCTCATTCAGCGCGGTGTGCCGCCGGGGCGCATCCTGTTGCTCACGTTCACCCGTCGCTCGGCGCAGGAGATGATCAGCCGCTGCGAGCGGCTCGTCGGATCAGCCTCCCAGCAGGTCCAGGGCGGCACCTTTCACGGCACCGCACATCGGTTGCTGCGTCGATTCGGGCCGGCCGCGGGACTCCCCGGCGATTTCACCATTCTGGATCAGAGCGACGCGAGCGACCTGATGGGCCTGTCGCGGTCGGCGCTCGGCTACGGGGATCTCAAGAATGCGCCGCGCTCCGCGCCGCGCTTCCCGCGCGCCGAAACCCTCGTGACGCTGTACTCGCGGCAGGTGAACACCAATCGCCCGCTCGACGAACTGCTGCAGGCACAGTGGCCGCACTTCCTCGCGTGGACCGGTGACATCGAGCGCTGCTTCGGCGACTATGTGCAGCGCAAGACCGCGCGCAATCTGCTCGATTACGACGACCTGCTGCTCTCGTGGGCGCTGCTGCTGGAACAGGCCCCGCGTATCGCGCAGGAGATCCGTGCGCTCTTCGATCATGTGCTGGTCGATGAGTATCAGGATACCAACCCGCTGCAGTCGCGCATCCTGCGCGGACTCTGCACGAGCGGGCGCATCACGGTGGTCGGCGATGACGCGCAAAGCATCTATGCCTTCCGCGGCGCGACCATCCGGAACATCCTGGACTTCCCGCACGAGTTTCCCGGCACGCACATCGTCACGCTGGCGCAGAACTACCGCTCCACGGCGCCGATTCTCGAGACCACCAACACGCTGATCTCGCGCAGCACGCAGCGCTATTCGAAGCAGCTCTGGACCACGCGGGAGGGCGGCGAGGCGCCGTGGCTGGTCACGGTGCGCGACGAGACGGCGCAGACGGCCTTCGTGGTGGATCGGCTCCTCGAACTGCACGAGCAGGGCACCCCGCTGCGTGAGATGGCGGTACTCTTCCGCGCCGGGTATCTGTCGGCCGATCTCGAGATCGAGCTCGCGAACCGCCGCATTCCCTATGAAAAGTGGGGCGGGCTCAAGTTCCTCGAGGCGGCGCACATCAAGAACATGCTGGCGTTCCTGCGGGTGCTGGAGAACCCGCGCGATGAGGTCAGTTGGTATCGCCTGCTGCGGCTGCTCCCCGGCGTGGGCGATGCCACCGCGCGCGCGGCGATCGAGCTGCTGGCCCAGCACAACTGGGAGCCCATGGCACTGGGCGCCGTTCGCGCACCCGCGCGTTCGCGCCCCGCCCTGCAGGGGATGGCCGCGCTCTTCGACGGGATGCGCCGCGTGGAGCGGCAGCAGGCGCACGGACCCGCCGAAAGCATCCGCCTGGCACGCCAGCTGTACGATCCGATTCTGCAAGCCACCTACGACGACGCCCCGCCGCGCCTCGCCGACCTCGATCAGCTCGAGATCATTGCCGCCGGGTATCCCGATCG
>JBDHVK010000151.1:0-9262 GCA_039809645.1 Gemmatimonas sp. | reverse complement strand
CGCCGGCGAGCTCCGTGGAGTAGTTCTCGGCGAGTGCTTCAACGGCCCACTTGCTGGCGTTGTACGGACCGTAGTACGGCACCGTGATGCGCCCGAGCAGACTGGACACGAACAGCACCAGTCCGCGCCCCTGCTTGCGAAGCTGCGGCAACAGCGCGCGCGTGACACGATGCGCGCCAAAGACATTCACATCGAACAGGCGCTGCAGGTCGGCGGCGGTGAAGGTCTCCTGCACGCCGAGCACGCCCACGCCGGCGTTGTTGATCACCGCGTCCACCTGACCGGCGCGCGCGAGCAACTGGGCGACCGCGGCGTCCACCGATGCGTCGCTCGTGACATCCATCTCGATGGGGTACACCCCCGCTGCCGCGAGCTCGGCGGCGACCCCGGCGTTGCGGCCGGTCACGTCGCGCAACGTGCCGAACACCGTGTGGCCCGCCTGGCGTAGCGCCAGCGCAGTCAGCTTGCCGAAGCCGCCACCGGCTCCTGTGAGTACGATCGTAGCCATGCGTTCTTCCCCTCGTCGAAGTGCCCATTCCGCAACGGTTGCCGTTGCCGAGACGAGGGGTACTATTGGGGTGTACACTCCGAAGTGAAAGAAGGCACAATATTGTGCCGTACTAACCAGATGGTAACCATGGCGAAGAAGACCGCGTGCAGCGTCGAAACCGAAACCGTGCGCGATGTGCTGGACTGCATCGCCGACAAGTGGACCCTCGTGGTACTCGACGAGCTTGCCGAGGGCACCATGCGCTTCGCCGAACTGCAGCGCGCGGTTGGTGGCATCAGCCAGAAGGTGCTCACGCAAACGCTGCGCGACATGGAGCGGAACGGCTTTGTGGAGCGCACCGTGTATCCCGAAGTGCCCCCGCGCGTGGAGTACACGCTCACGCCGATGGGCGAGCAGCTCGGCGAGTCCATCTGCGGTGTGTGGAAGTGGACGTCGGAGAACTACGCACGCGTGCTCATCGCGCGGTCATCGTTCGATGACGGCCCACGGGGCAAGCGCGCGGAGCCGCAGCAGGTGGCGTGATGGCATGACCTCACCGCACGTCGTGATCCCGTAGCCCCGCGGTCGTTCGGTATCGCCCTACTCGTGCCGCAGCGCCGCCACCGGGTCCAACCGCGACGCGCGCAGCGCCGGAATCATTCCGAAGATCACGCCCGTGACGGCACTCGCGGCGAGCGCGGCGATGATCGACGTGATCGGCGTGGCCGCAGGGATCTCGGGCCAGGCGGTCCGGATGCCGATTGCCGTCAGAATGCCCAGCGTGAGGCCGACCGCAGCGCCGATGCTGGTGAGGGTGACGGCTTCGACGAGGAACTGCCAGAGAATGGTCGCGCGGGTGGCGCCGAGTGCCTTGCGCACACCGATCTCGCGGGTGCGCTCGGTGACCGAGATCATCATGATCGCCACCACGCCGACGCCGCCGACCAGCAACCCCACCGACGACAGCGCCAGCCCGACCACGAAGAACGTGCCGAACAGGTTGTTGTAGATCTCCATCAGCCGGTCCTGCGTGACGATCTCGAAGTTGCTCGGCTGATTGGGACGAGGGCCACGCGCACCGCGCAGCGCGGCGGTCACGTCGTCTACGGCTTCCTCGGTGGTCACGCCCTCACGTGGCTTCACGATCAGGTTGTTGCCCAGCATCCACATGTTGAGCGCCGATCGCCCGGTCGTCCACGGGATGATGGCCTTGGGATCATTGCCATCGGTGGATGACGTCGGCGTCCCCATGGGGCTCGCCGTATAGTCGTAGATCCCGATGACCTTGAACGACACGCCCTCGATGAGCACCTGCTTGTCGAGCGGATCGGACTCGTAGAAGAGACGCTGGGCCAGCTTCGTGTTGAGAATGACAACGCGCGCACCGGCATCATACTCCGCGCTCGTAAAGCTGCGGCCGGGATAGATGTCGCCGGCATCGACATCGGTCCAGTTCGCCGTGTAGGCGTCGATCCCCGCGTTCACCTGCCGATCGCGATAGCGGAACGGTCCGTTGTTGGCGACGTGCGCCGTCACCGATCGGATGCGCGGAAGGCGCTCGAGCATCCGTACTTCCTCCATCGTGATCATCGGGTTGCGGCGATCGGGGCAGGTCTCGTCGGTGCCATCGCACACCTGAAAGCCGCCGACCGGTCGCCGATACACGAAGAACGAGGTGGGCCCTGCCGCTTCGACGTCGCGTGCGAAGCTTTCGTTCACCCCCTTCACCACCGACGACAGCGCCACCACGACGTAGACGCCAATGGCGACGCCCATGATCGTGAGGCCCGCCCGCACCCGATTGGCACGCAACGCGTCGAGGGCGATGCGCACCCCCTCCATCACGCTCAGCAAGCGCATTCCGAGATGCACGGCCTACTCCTGACGCAGCGCGTCGATGGGGTCCAGGCGCGAGGCGCGGCGCGCCGGATACACACCGGAGATGATGCCGACGCCAAGCCCAAGCAGCGTCGCGAGCACCAGTGACCACGGCGCCACAGCGGCTGGCAACGGAGTCGTAGCCTGAATGATCCACGCGGCGCTCAACCCCAGGCCGATGCCGATGATCGCCCCCAACGTGCTCAGCGTCGCGGCTTCGACCAGGAACTGGCGCAGGATATCCTTGCGCCGCGCACCGAGTGACTTGCGGATGCCGATCTCGTGCGTTCGCTCGGCGACGGCGACGAGCATGATGTTCATGATGACCATTCCACCCACGACGAGCCCAATGAGCGGGAGCGCCGTGCCGGCGATCGTCATGACCGTCTTCACCTGATTGAAGTCCTCGAGCGCCGACTCAGAGGTTTCGATGGAGAAGTTGTCGCGGTTTCGCGGTCGCAGCTGACGCCGCGCGCGCATCGCCTCCCGCACGACGTCCATGCCGTCGAACATCGCCGCCGTGGTCGATGTCTTGAGCATCATGCCGTCGATGTCGCCGCGCGGGTTCGTGATGCGGCCGAGTCCGGACTCCAGCGGGCCGATGATGAGGCGGTCCATCGACATCCCGAACAGCGACCCCTGCTTGGCGATGCGGCCCACGACGACGTAGGGGATGCCACGAATGCGCAGTTCACGACCGATCGGATCGAGATCGGGGAAGAAGAACGTCGCCACCTCGTCGCCGATCACGATCACATTCGAGCCGATCACATACTCCTGTCGCGTGATCGCGCGTCCGGCGACGATATCGTAGTTCTTGATCTGGAAGTAGTCGCCTTCGACGGCATAGACGGTCGCCTGCCGCGGGCGCGGCGCATACGCGCTGGCCGCCATCGCGCTCGCATCGGTTTCGATAGCCCACTTCACATCCTTGGGCAGGACTCCCACGACGTAGCGCGCGTCCTCCTTGTACAGCAGCGGCCACCGCTGCATGTCGCGCCACTCCTCTTCCGACTCCGGCCCCGAGAAGTCGGGCCACCGGCGCAGGGTGAACGTGTTCACGCCGATGAAGCGGCCGATGAAGTCTTCCTCGACGTACTTGGACATCCCCTCGACGATCGACATGACGGCGATGAGGAACATCACGCCAATGGTGATGCCGAGGAGGGTGAAGAAGCTCTTGAGCTTCTGCACTCTGATCTGTCCCAGCGCGAGGCGGACAGCTTCAAAGAGCGGCATGAGGAGCGCCGTGCGGGAGGGGCCGGAGGAGGCTCAGGCAGCGCCTGGAGCCTGCGGATTTCCGGTCCTACGCGCGGCCCGTGGGTGGGTTTCACGAGCCGCAGACGCGGTCTGCTTCGGCTGGATCCGAATTCGTCGCCAACCCCCGACACGTAGCGCTGTACAAGGGACCAAACGGCTGGAAGATTCTCTCACCCACCCTCTTCCGGAGCCAGCCCGTGAGCAACGACGACTACAGCGCGGGCCTCCACGCCGGTGAACGTGGCTCGGTCTTTGGACCAACGTCGGCCGAGGGCAGTGCCGGGTTCGCTGCGGGGCTCGCGATCGCGGCGAACCGCGGCAAGACGGAGGGGAGTCTCGAATGGTTGATCGCCCCCGTCGTTCTCGCGCCCTTCGTGGCGATCTTCTATCCCGTTGCGACGGCCGCTGCTCTCGCGGTGGCGTTCAGCGTGGAGGCCATCGCCAACGCGGTCGGGCTCGGCGACAATGCCCTCCTGCGGTGGGCGCTCGTGCTACCGGCCACCGTGGCGACATTCTGGCCGCTCTGTCGAATGGACCAGCGATGGGGCTACAACCGCAGCTACTATCTCGCCCGCCACGTCGTGCGGCTCGTGATTTTCGCGCTGCTCGCCAACGGCGCGGCGCAGAATGGCGCGGCCACCGCCGCCAATCGTCCGGCCATGGCGCCACTCGACGCGATGTTCGCGATGCCGCCGAAGTGGCTACCGGTGCTCCTGATGCTCGCGTTCTGGCAGATCTTCTTCATGCGCGCAGTGTCTTTCCGCAGCTACTGGGACAAGAAGCTCAAGTCGTGGTGGCTGCGGCCGAAGGACTTCAACGCGTTCTCCTTCACGTGGGGACGCACGCCGCCGGCGCACACGCCGCGGTCACCGATTCCCATGCCAGGGCGCGAACGCACGCCGCTGAACTGAGCGCGGCGCGCTCGCTTCACGAGCAGTCTGCTTCAAGGGCGTCGGTTCCTGCGAAGGACTTCCTCTCACTACGGGCGCCATTTCATGACACTTGAGCTTCCCGGTATACGCGCAGCGCGGGCGCTCTCGCTCCTGCTCCTCGCCGCGCTCCCCGCCGTCGCGTGCACGCGCGACGGTGCGGAGCGGCCGAACCCCATCGTGGGCACGTGGCTCGTAGAGGATCCCAACGCGCCGTTCCCCTACCACCTCTATGTCTTTGGTGGCGATGGGACGATGCACCAGGCGAACCCGGATGCGGGGGACCCGCGCACCAGTGACAGCGATGGCAAAGGGGTCTGGGAAGCGCGCGGCACGGAGGTGCGTGGCAAGTGGGTCGAAGTCATGGCCGATCGCACGACGCACCAGTTTGTGGGGCGTCTCGAGATTACCATGCAGATCACCGTGACCGGCGACTCGCTGCGCGCCACCGAAGTGGTGGCCATGTTCGACTCGACCGGCACGTCGGTGCCCGTGCCGGCTACGCCCAAGACGCTCACGGGAACGCGCGTGACGGCCCGGTGAGTCTCGGCTCGGTCGACCAGATCTCGTACGCCAACGGACGGAGAGCGATGCCAATCAAACGCATGGACAACGTGCTGATCCTGGTCGAGGATCTCGAGGTTACCAAGACGTTCTTCCTCGACCTCGGTCTCACGCTCGAGGGCGAGGCCACCGTTCGGGGGCCGGAAGGCATCATCGTCGCCCTCGCCGAACTCACCACAGCGTGACGCCGTTGAACACCGCTCCCCACTTCGCGCCGCTGCACCGGGCGCTCATCGGTCTGCTCCGCGAGCTTTCGCCGGACGATTGGGACCGCCCCACGATCGCCGGTCAGTGGCGCGTGCGCGATGTGGCGGCGCATTTGCTCGACGGAGACCTGCGCAAGCTCGCCGCTCACCGCGATGGACAGCAGCTCGCCGTCGAGCGACCGCCCAGCAGCTATCAGGAAGTGGTCGCGCTGATTCAGCAGTTGAACACCGGTGGCGTGGCATTCGGCAGGCGTCTCAGTCCGCGCCTGCTCACCGACCTGCTCGAGGTGACAGGCCGATGGACCTGCGACTTCATCGAGGCGCTCGATCCCGAGGGCATCGCGCTGTTTCCCGTCGCGTGGGCGGGCGAAACGGAATCGACCAACCGCTTCGATACGGCACGGGAGTTCACCGAACGCTGGCACCACCAGATGCAGATCCGCATCGCGGTGGGCGCATCGGGACAGCCCGCGCGCCTGCTGGCGCCGCAGTTCTTCGAGCCGCTCTTCTCGACCAGCGTGCGGGCGCTGCCGCACGCATACCGTGCGGTCGCGGCGTCCGATGGCGTCTCGATTGCGCTGGACGTCACCGGCGAGCCGGAGATGGCATACACCCTGACGCGCGAGCGCGCCGCGTGGCATCTGCATGCGGGAGCGGTCGCACGTCCAACCGCTCGTGTGCAGGCGCCCCCCGATGCCTGGTGGCGCCTGTTCTTCAACGCGCTGCCGGTGGCGGTCGTGCAGGACGTCTTCACCGTCGATGGGCCAGCGGAGCTCATGGCGCCGCTGTGGCGCGCGCGCGCGGTGATGGTGTGATGCACATGAATATCCGCCTGCGATGACGACGAGGTGGACGCTGGCCTCCGCAAACACGCCCACATGAACCGCCTCTCGCTCCCCGAGATCGAAGACTCGCCCCGGCTCCCCCGATGGCTGCGCGATGCGATCACCGGCTACCTGCAGGTCGCGATCAGCGTCGGGAAGCCGTATGCAGTCGTGACGCCACTCCTCGCGGAGCTGCTCCGCGGCAGCGCTGATCGATCGGTGGTCGACCTGGCGTCCGGCGGCGGGGGGCCGTGGCCCGAGCTCATGGCATCGCTGAAGGCGACGCTCGGCGCACACCCGTCTGTCACGCTCACCGATATCCAGCCGAATCTCCGTGCCGCTGCGGCGATCGACGCACGGCCCGGCCTCTCCTACCGACGCGAGCCGGTCTCGGCGCTGAATGTCCCACCGGAGCTGGGGCGTGTTCGCACGATGTTCACCGGGTTGCATCACTTCGACGAAGGTGAGGTGCTGCGCATTTTCCGCGCGGCACAGGACGCGAAAGCGCCCTTTCTCGCCGCCGAAGCGACACATCGATCGGTGCCGGGCCTGCTGATCACACTGCTCGTGCCCGTATTGGTGCTGCTGTTCATGCCGCGGGTGCGGCCGCTCCGCGTGCTGCCGCTGCTCCTCACGTACGTGCCGCCACTCCTTCCGGCGATGATCTGGTGGGACGGCGTGGCCTCCACGCTCAAGAGCTATCGCGCCGACGAGCTGCGGGCGCTCGTGTCGTCCATCGAAACCCCCGGATACCGCTGGCGGGTGGAGGAGCTCGCGGCTCGCGGCGCGCCCATCCCGGTGACCGTCGTTGTCGGACAGCCGACGGATTCCTGATCGGCTGAGCGAACGGCATTCCCCCCGATGATTTCGCCCACGCACCGCAGTCCAACGGGCAACTCAAACCGAATCAGGGACACCGCATGGGACGACTGACCTTCAGCCTCAACCTCACCCTCGACGGCTGCGTCGACCACCGAGAGGGCATCGTCGACGACGACACCCACGCGTTCTTCACGCGCCTCATGGACGAGGGCGGGGCGATGCTCTGGGGGCGCGTCACCTACGAAATGATGGAAAGCTTCTGGCCTGCGGTGGCGCGCGGCGAGATGGAGGTGCCACAGCCGATGCGGGACTGGGCCACGAAGCTCGAGGCCAAGCCCAAGTACGTCGTGTCGCGCACGCGGGCCGACTTTCCGTGGACGAACAGCCATCATGTGACCGGTGATCTGCGCACGAGCATTCAGCAGCTCAAGGACGCCACGCCGGCCGGCCTGCTCCTGGGAAGCGGGCAGCTCGCCAACGAGCTCGACCGGCTCGATCTGATCGACGAGTACATCTTTATGGTGCACCCGCGTATCGTCGGACATGGCCCGACGCTCTTCCAGGGCGGGCTCCCCAGCACGCGGCGGCTCCAGCTGCTCTCGGCGATGCCGCTCACGAACGGGGCGATTGTGCTGCGCTATCAACGGGCGACCGACTGAACCAATCCATGAGCCGATTCGGATCCGACCCGCAGGCCTTCTTCGACACGGTCTATCGTGATGTTCCGCCCTGGGACGTGGGCGGCGCGCAGCCGGCGCTCGATGCGCTCTTTGCCGAGTGTGTGCCGGAGGGGCCGATTCTCGATGTCGGCTGCGGATCGGGCGACTTGGCGCTGGCGCTGGCGCGCGCTGGTCACCGCGTGGTTGGCGTAGACTTCGTGGAAGCGGCCGTGGAGCTGGCGCGCGCCAAGGCGGCAGCGCTCCCCGCGGATACGGCCAGCTTGATCGACTTCCGTGTGGCCGATGCGCTCCGGCCTTCGCGGATACGCGGTCCCTTTCGGTCGGTCGTCGATTCCGGCTTTCTGCATCTCTTCGACGCCGACGAACGCGACCACTTCGCCCGCGAACTTGCCGCGACGCTCCCCGAGGGTGGTCGGTACTACCTGCTCGCATTTGCCGTGACGTTCCCCATCCCGAACGCGCCCGCGGCGGTCACCGAAGACGAAGTGCGGTCTCGCTTCAGCCGCGCCGCGGGGTGGGAGGTTCGCGTGTGCCGGCCGGCTGAATTTCACAGTCGCGTGGCGCCACCGGTGCCCGCGACCTGTGCGGTCGTTGAACGAAGCAACCCTCGAGCGCGCCTCGCGTGACACACCTCCACCATGTCCGCGCTCGATCTGACGCTACTGATGGCGGCCGTCGTCACCGCGCTGTTCTTCCCGCGCCGTGCGGCGGTTGGCGCCGTGCTCGCGCTGGCCGCGCTGCAGATCTGGGCTGAGACGCTCTACTGGCACTTCGCCCCGCTCTATCTGCTGCTGGTCGTGGTCGCGGTGTGGCCCGAGCAGCGCACACGAGGGGCACGCACCTCACGCCTGATCCTGTCGCTCCTCGCCATCGTGCCCTGGTGCGCGGTCGTGCCGGTGCCGCTTCTGCCGAGGCCGAGCGGCCCCCACGTGGTGGGCTCGCGCGTGTATCGCTGGGTCGACAGCAGCCGCGCGGAGGCGGCCACCGACGCGCCGGATGATCGTCGCAATGTGATCGTGCAGGCGTGGTATCCGGCCGCGTCTCCGGCGTCGGGCGATCGCATGCCCTATCTCGATGGACTCGGCCACCTGCCGCCGTATGTGTCGGTGATGCCGCGCGCGGTGATGCAGTACTATCACGCCATCGACACGCAGGCACGCCGTGACGCGGCGCCGCTGGATGGGCGTTGGCCGGTGGTCGTGTTCTCGCCCGGCTACGGTGCGGCGCGCGCGTTCTATGCGGGGCTGCTCGCGGAGCTCGCGAGCCGCGGCTATGTGGTGCTCGCGCTCGATCATCCGTACGAGGCAGCACTCACCGAGTTGGCGAACGGCGCGCTGGTGACACCCATCGAGCGCTTTGACCCGCAGGAGCGCGACCGCACGCAGTACATGGCACGGCAGTTGGCGGTGCGCACCGCCGACGTGCGTTTCGTGCTCGATCGGCTTTACGCAACTGGCGACCTTGCCCGTCACCTCGACACCGCGCGCCTCGCGGTGATCGGCCATTCGTTCGGTGGCGCCACCGCCGCGCAGGCGGCGGTGGACGACCCGCGCGTGACGGCCGCGGCGAATATCGACGGCACGCTGTACGGCACGCTGCCGCAGCGCAC
>JBDHVK010000150.1:0-9283 GCA_039809645.1 Gemmatimonas sp. | reverse complement strand
CGGGAAGATGCGGTTCACCGACTGCAGCAGATAGGTGACATCGCCGTCGGTCGCGCGAATGTCGTCGGGCCCGTGTTGGGCGGGGCGCTCGGTGGTGCCGATGATGGCGTGCGGCCCGGCGGGGATGACGAACATGACGCGGCCGTCGAGCGGGCTGACCAGCGTGACCGCGTCGCGATTGCCGAGGCGCTGGCGAGGCACGGCGAGGTGCGCGCCGGCGGAGCCCACGATCTGTGAGGCATCGCCGTCGTGTGGGCCACCGGTGAGCAGTGCGGTCGCATCACTCCAGGGACCGGTCGCGTTGATCACCACGCGCGCCTGCACGCGGAAGGTGTCGCCGGTGAGCTGGTCGGTCACGAGCACGCCCGCGAGCTGCGCCCCGTCGCGCACGGCGCCGGTCACCGCGCAGTGGTTCGCCACGATCGCGCCCTCCTCGCGCGCGGCGAGCGCGGTGGCGAGAGTGAGACGTGTGTCGTCGGTCGCCGCGTCCCAGTAGCGCGCGCCTCCTTCGAGCCCCTCGTGCGCGAGGGCCGGCTCATGCTCCAGCACGGCGCTGGCGCTCAGCCCCTCGTGCGCGTGGACGTTGCGAAAGAGCGCGAGTGCGTCGTAGAGCAACAGGCCCGCCCGCACCTTCCACTGCGGCACGCGGGCGCCGGCGTAGACCGGCCAGGTGAAGGCGAGCGGCCGCACGAGATGCGGCGCCAGCTGGAGCAGCAGGCGTCGCTCGCGACTCGATTCGAAGACCAGCCCCAGATGCCCGTGTTCGAGATACCGCACGCCGCCGTGCACCAGTCGCGACGACCGACTGGAGGTGCCGCTCGCAAAATCATCCCGTTCGAGCAGGGCCGTGCGCAGACCGGCCAAGGCGGCTTCACGGGCTACTCCGGCCCCGGCGATGCCACCGCCAATGACCAGCACGTCAAATTTCTCGCGGCTCAATGTGAGCCGGGTCTCGTTCCGGGCCGTCGCGGCGGGGCGCATACCGCACATTGCGCCCCCGCCCCGAGTGCCGCCAGTCGCCCCGCTCGTTAGCTTGGGCGCATGCCCTCATTCGGTAACGGGCGGCGCGTGGCCATCGTGGCCGGCGTCCGCACGCCGTTCGCCCGCTCGGGGACGGCGCTCAAGGATTACACGGCCATCGATCTGGGTCGCCTCGCGGTGAGTGAGCTCGTGCAGCGCACGAGCCTGGATGGAGCGACGGTGGATCTGGTCGCCTTCGGCACGGTGGTGCAGTCGGTCCTTGCGCCGAACATCGCCCGCGAAGTGTCACTGCTGCCGCACTTCCCCAAGACAGTGCAGGCCTTCACCGTGGGGCGTGCCTGCGCGTCGGCCAATCAGGCCATTACCGACGCGGCGGATCAGATCGCGCTGGGGCACGCCGACGTCGCCATTGCGGGGGGCAGTGAGTCGCTCACCCAGGTGCCCATCCTGCATTCGCGTGGGATGAGCGACATTCTCGTGGCGGCGTCCAAGGCCAAGAGCATGTCGCAGCGCGTTGCGACGCTGGCGCGCATCCGCCCGAAGGATTTCGTGCCCATCACGCCGGCGATCGCCGAGCCGAGTACGGGCGAGTCGATGGGGCAGAGCGCGGACAAGATGGCCAAGCTCAATGGCATCAGTCGCGAGGCGCAGGATCGCTTTGCCCTGCGCTCGCATCAGCGCGCGGCGGCGGGGCTCGCCGACGGTCGTCTCACGGCGGAGATCGTGCCGGTGCCGGTGCCGCCGGCGTACACGCAAATGCTCGCGACCGACAACGGCGTGCGCACCGATTCCACCTACGAGCAGCTCGCGGCGCTCAAGCCGGTGTTCGATCGGCAGTACGGCACCGTGACCGCTGGCAATGCGAGCCCGCTCACCGATGGCGCGAGTGCGGTACTGCTCATGAGCGAAGATCGCGCGAAGGCGCTGGGGTACACGCCGCTCGCGTTCATTCGCAGCTACGCTTACGCGGCGGTGGATCCGGGGGAGCAGCTGCTGCAGGCGCCGGTGCTCGCCGCGCCGGTCGCGCTTCAGCGCGCCGGGCTGTCACTGCGCGATCTCGATCTCGTGGACATGCACGAAGCGTTCGCCGCGCAGGTGCTGAGCAATCTGCAGGGGCTCGCAAGCCACGCCTGGGCCGAGCGGGCGGGGTTCAGTGCCCCCGTGGGTGAAGTGGATCCGGAGAAGCTCAATGTGCTCGGGGGGTCGCTGTCGATCGGCCATCCGTTCGGCGCGACCGGTGCGCGCATCGTAACGACGCTGTGCAACGAGCTGGCGCGGCGCGGTGGACAGTTCGGCATGCTGACCGTCTGTGCCGCCGGTGGGATGGGACATGCGATGATCGTGGAGCGCGCATGAGTGACCACCTGAGTGAACCCGTCCCCGACGCGCTGGGCACGGTGCTGCTGGACGACAGCACGACCGGCATCACGCTCTTCGCGAACGATGGCGTGGCGGTGTTGCGCTACGATCAACCGGCGTCGCCGGTGAACACGCTCAATACGCGCGTGGCGCCGGTCATCGAGCAGGTGCTGGCGCGCGTGGCGAGCGATGCGAATCTGCTGGGGCTCGTGCTGCTGAGTGCGAAGAAGGACACGTGGATTGCCGGCGCCGACATCGATGAACTGGCGAAGGTCGGCAGCGCCTCGCAGGGCGAAGCGCTGTCGCGTGGCGGGCAGCAGCTGCTCGATCGGATGGCGGCCTTCAGCAAACCGATCGTGGCGGCGATTCACGGGGCGGCGCTCGGTGGAGGACTCGAAGTGGCGCTCGCGTGCAAGTATCGCATCGCCACCGATCACGCCAAGACGGTGCTGGCACTTCCCGAAGTGCAGCTCGGGCTCATTCCCGGCGCCGGCGGCACGCAACGGCTTCCGCGTCTTGTGGGGCTGCAGGCGGCGCTCGACATGATCCTCACCGGCAAGAACATCCGCGCGAGAAAGGCGTGGCAGATGGGGCTCGTGCACGAGCTGGTGCATCCGGCCATTCTGCGCGATATCGCGCTCCGCCGCGTGCGCGAGCTGGCCCGAGGTGCGGCCCCCGCCATTCGGGAGCGCCCGCATACCGCCACGGCGCTGCTGCTCGAAGAGAACGCGCTCGGCCGCAAGCTGGTGTTCCGCAAGGCGCGCGAGATGGTGATGAAGAAGACGCGTGGTCACTACCCCGCTCCGCTCGCCGCACTCGACGTGGTGCAGCTGGGCTATGCCGAGGGGATGGAGGCCGGCCTGCTGGCCGAAGCCGCGCACTTCGGTCAGCTCTCGGTGTCGCCGCAGTGCCGGCAGCTCGCCTATCTGTTCTTCGCCACGACGGCGCTCAAGAAGGACACGGGGCTCCCTGTCGACGTGAAGGCGGCGCCGCAGCCGGTCCGGAAGATTGGCATCCTGGGCGCTGGCTTCATGGGGGCGGGCATTGCGAGTGTCGCGGTGCAGGCCGGGACCATCGTGCGTCTCAAGGACGCGTCGCTCGAGCGCGTGGCGGCTGGGTACAAGGCCGTGCGCGACGTGGTGCGGGAGAAGCTCAAGCGCAAGCGCCTCACGCGGCTGCAGTTCGACGACACGATGGCGCTGGTGGGCGGCACGACGGACTACCGCGGGTTTGCCGACGCCGACATCGTGATCGAGGCCGTGTTCGAAGACCTGGCGGTGAAGCACACCGTGCTACGCGAGGTGCAGGCGGTGGCGCCGCGCGCGATCTTCGCCTCGAACACCAGTACGATCCCCATTCGCGAGATCGCGAAGGCGGCCGCGCAGCCGGACCGGGTGCTCGGGATGCACTTCTTCTCGCCAGTGCACAAGATGCCGCTGCTCGAGGTCATCGTCACGCCCGAGACGAGCGCCGAGAGCACCGCGACGGCCGTGGCGTACGGCAAGCAGATCGGCAAGACGGTGATCGTGGTGCAGGATGGGGCCGGCTTCTACGTGAACCGCATCCTGTCGCCGTATCTCAATGAAGCCGGGCGGCTGCTCGATCAGGGCGCGTCGATCGAGGCGATCGACGAGGCGCTCGTGCGCTTCGGCTTTCCGGTAGGCCCCTTCACGCTCCTCGATGAAGTGGGGCTCGACATTGCCGGCAAGAGCGGTCCGATCATGGCCGCGGCCTTCGGCGATCGTCTGCAGGCGCCGGCGGCGCTGCGCAACGTGATCGAGAGCGGCCGCCTGGGGCGTAAAGCGAGGCAGGGGTTCTATCGCTACGACGAGCACGGGAAGCGACTCGGCGTGGACGACAATATCTACGCGCTGACTGCGGCGGGCGCCCCGCGCCTGACGGCGAGCCCGGACGACATCCAGCGTCGCTGCGTGCTCCCCATGCTCAACGAGGCCGTTCGCTGCCTCGAGGACGGCATCATTCGCTCCCCTCGCGACGGTGACATCGGGGCGGTGTTCGGCATCGGGTTCCCGCCCTTCCTCGGCGGCCCGTTCCGCTATATCGACACCCTTGGAGCCGACGAGGTGGTTCGCCAGCTCGAGGAGTTCGAGGCCCGCCACCCGGGGCGCTTCAAGCCGGCTCGGTTGCTCGTGAATCATGCCGACAGCGGTCGGACATTCCACCCGTAATATTCACGCCATGCCTACCCTCCATCCTCGCATTCAGGAAGTCGTCGCCGAGCTCGAGGCCGCGCAGACCGAGATGCACGCGGCGCTCGCGGCGGTCCCGGCCGATCTGCGCACCAGGCGCCCCTCCGAAGAGTCGTGGACCATCGAGGAGGTCGTCGACCATCTCATGATCCTCGAGGACTCCACGGGGCGCCTGATCGGCGGCATGCTCAAGCAGCTCGAGGGCACCACCGATACCGAGACCGATGCGATCGGTCCCACGCTGGCTCGTTTCCGTGTCGAGCAGCCGCTTACGAAGCTTGCGGCGCCGGACCGGGTGAAGCCCACGGGTGTGCCACTTGCGGAAGCGTTGGAGAAACAGAGTGCGTCGCGGGCGCGCCTGATTGGCTCGCTGAAGGCCGGCTCCGGCCGGGCGCTTCAGACCATGACGTTCCCGCACCCGTTTCTCGGCGACCTGAACGGCTATCAGTGGGCGTTGCTCATTGCGCAGCATCAGCGTCGGCATCTCGTGCAGATCGCGGGGATCGTGCAGGCGGTGGCCCCGGCGGCCAATTAGCTTTCCGCCATGCTTCGCTCCTCCCTGCTGTACCTGTCGCGCCAGCAGCGCATCTTCAGCCTGATCAAGAACGTCGGCTTCGCGCGGAAGATGGCGTCACGCTTCGTCGCCGGCGAAACCATCGCCACCGCGCTCGACGCGGTGGCGCAGCTCAATGCCAAGGGCATTTCGGCGTCGCTCGACCTGCTGGGCGAGAGTGTGCACAGCGAAGGCGAAGCGCGCGCCACCGGGCGGCACTACCTGGAGATCCTCGATCGCATCGCCGAGCGCAAGCTCAACGCGAATGTGTCGGTGAAGCTCACGGCGCTCGGACAGGACATCTCCGATGACCTGGGCGTGGAGGTGGTGCGCGAGGTGATCGCGCGTGCCAAGCAGTACGACAGCTTCGTGCGCCTCGACATGGAATCGAGCGCCTACACCGACCGCACGCTCGATACCTTCGAGCAGAAGCTGTTTCCGGGTCACGAGAACAACGTGGGCGTGGTGCTGCAGAGCTCCCTGCGCCGTACGCTCGACGATGTGGCCCGCGCCAACCGGCTCCAGTGCCGCGTGCGCATCTGCAAGGGCGCCTATCTCGAGCCGGCCACGGTGGCGTTCCCTGACAAGGCCGACGTGGACAGGAACTACGTCGCCGCCATGCACCAGCTCATGGAGCACGGGCGCTACCCCGGGATTGCCACGCACGATGAGGCGATCATCGCCGAAGCCAAGCGCTTCGCAAAGGAGCGCGGAATCGCGAACGATCGGTTCGAGTTCCAGATGCTCTATGGCGTGCGTCGCGATCTGCAGGAACAGATCGTGCGCGAAGGCTACCGCATGCGCGTCTATGTGCCCTTCGGAAGCCAGTGGTAT
Organism: Gemmatimonas sp.; assembly: GCA_039809645.1. Classification (GTDB taxonomy): domain Bacteria; phylum Gemmatimonadota; class Gemmatimonadetes; order Gemmatimonadales; family Gemmatimonadaceae; genus Gemmatimonas. Next base: position 3,346 of record JBDHVK010000150.1, on the reverse strand, counting down.
CCCTATCTCATGCGGCGCCTGGCCGAGCGCCCCGCGAATATCGCGTTCATGGCCGGCAACATCGTGAAAGAGAGCTTCCGCCGCTGACGTATCTCGGGAGCAGCGTCTGAGCGGCCACGCCGGCCATCACATCCCCCCTGATCATGACGCCGGGGATGAACGCACGCTGGGCGGCTACATGGCCGTCCACAAACGTCCCGCCGCCTTCGAAGGGGCGGATGGCGCCTCGTATTCGGCCGATATCCTCACCGATACCACCGGCGATCGCACTGCCCCGTGGGGGGCGTACCTGTTCTTCGTGCGCTGGGGCGGCGGTGAGCCGGAAGTGACCGGCCATCTGGAGACCGGCTTTCTGGTGACCGGCGCGAGTGAAGCCGTTGTACGCCACCAGCTGGGCGCGATGCGTCTCGAAGTGGTGAAGGCCACGCTCGACGGCCTGATTCGCGCGCCGCGCGACGGACAGACATGACCGGGCCGGTGCCAGTCACGTTCCCGATGCCCGACGGCGAGATCGTCGTGGAGGGCGTCGTCGTTCAGGGTACCGGCGGCGTGTGGGATGTGCGTACGGACTCCGGCGCCACGGTGCAGGCGTCGATGCGCGGACGCCTCAAGCGGGAAGATCAGGGCGTGCTCAAACTCGCGGTGGGTGATCGCGTGACGATGACCGTCGATCCCAACGAAACGGTCGGCTGCACCATCACGGAGATTCACGAGCGGCATGGCAAGCTGTCGCGCCGCGCACCGGGCGGTGCCCGGGGTGAGCGCGTGGTGGTAGCCAACCTCGATCAGGTGCTGGTGGTGTTCGCGGCCGCGCGCCCGGACCCGCATCCGCGCATGCTCGACCGCTTCCTGGTGATCGCCGAAGCAAACGATCTCGCGGCGCGCATCGTGGTGAACAAGTGCGACCTCGTCACGGAGAGCACGTCGCATGCGTGGTTCGCCGATCACGAGGCGGCTGGGTATCCGGTGCACTACACGAGCGTGAAGACGGGCGAGGGGCTCGACGCGCTGCGCGCGGAGTTGCAAGGGCGGAGCAGTGCGCTGAGCGGGCCGTCCGGCGTGGGGAAGAGTTCGCTCATGAATGCGCTGTTCCCCGGGCTCGATCTGAGGATCGGCGCGGTGAGTGACGCGGTGAACAAGGGGCGACATACCACGGTGGGTGCGGTGCTGCACACGCTGCCCGGAGGCGGCTCGATTGCCGACACACCCGGGCTGCGTGAAGTGGGTCTCTGGGGCATTCACGCCGATGATGTGGCGCACTGCTTCCCCGAGTTCCGCCCGCTCATGAACACCTGCCGCTTTGCCGACTGCACGCACCGGGTGGAGCCAGGGTGCGCGATTCGCGACGCAGTCGAGTCCGGAACGGTGTCGCGCGCGCGGCACGAGAGCTATCTCAAGCTCCGCGAAGAGCTCTCCGCGTAACGCGACAGCCGTCCGACGGAACCGCTCGCGCGGGCGAACTACCAGCGCTTGAGATCGCCCCACGTGCTCCAGCGGAGCGCATTGCTCTCGAAGAGCGGTCCCATCTTCTTGAGCTGCGGTCCCTTCGCACCGAGCGCCGATTCCTCATCCGGCGTGAACTTCGCGCCCTTCGCGAGCGACGGATTCGACTGCGCGAGCACCCACAGCGCGGCGCGCTCGCGGACCATGCCGAACTCCTGCTGCGACATGAGCTTCCTGGCCGACGGTCCAGGGTCGAAGGAACCGCTGCCGTCACTGTCGTCGGAGCTACGGGCGCCGTTGTTCTTTTCCATCGCCGCCTGCGCGTCGATCATGGCGGCGGGCATGTAGGGATAGGTGCAGTTCGCGCCGATCGTCATCACGCCCTGCATGACCGTGAGCACCATCGACGTGTCGCGCAGCGCAATGGCGTTCTTGAAGTCGTCCTTGGCCATGGCTGCCTGCGAGCGCTGATTCACGCCCTCGAGCTGCTTGGACAGCGCTTCGATCCGCGCGGTCTTCTTCTCGTCCATGGTCATGGCCATCGGATTGAACATCTTCGAAGCGCGCTGCATGCACGCATCGGCCGCGTCCTTCTTGGCCTTGTAGTCCGCCTCGGCCTTCTTGCCCGCCGCCATCTTTTCGGCGTCGGCCACGAGCGGCGCGAGGCTCGCCAGGAGCACGTCGAGCCGTTCGGCCGTGATGGAGTAGTCGGCCTTCTTGCCGCTCGCGGAGGCGGTGGGCTTGGCCGCTTCGGGTTCCTTGACGCCGGCCTTCTCCGCCGCCTTGTCCTTTGTCGCTTCCTTGATCGCATCGGTGCCCAGCTTCTTGAGCTTGCCGAGCTGCGCGTGAGCGGGGGTCGCGGTGGCGGCGAGAGCGGCGCCAGCGAGGAACGCTGCCGTGATCAGTCGGGAACGACGCATTGGGCACTCCGGAGTGGTCGGACGATGGGACGGACGCCTTCAAATCAACTGGTCATCAAACTATCGGCAAGCGCTCCGGACCGGGCGGGTCGAATGACCGGTGTCAGCGCACGCGGCCGATGAGCGCCAGCGGCACCGCACGGAGCCCCGGCCACCGCCGCGCTACGCCGGCGTCGCGCAGGAGGAGCTGGGCGGAGAGTCCGCCGTCGAGCATCAGCGCATCCACGGCGCCCAGTCGTCTGGCAATCTCGGCCATTTCCGGCGTCGTGGGGCCGATCGGCACCCGTTCCGCGGCCCGCGCGACGCCGCTGCCGGCACCGGCGTATCGCGACAGGATGATGAGCAGCTTTCCGTCGGCCCGCACGCCCACGACCATGCGCGCGTCGCGGTGGGTGAGATCGAGCGCCTGACCGGAACAGAGCTCGGGTACAGGGTGCCCGTCGGCCAGCAGCTGCGGATACGACTGTACCGCCTCCTGCCAGCGCGAGTCCTGCCGCGCGGCGTCGAGCTGTGACGCCGGCAGGATGGCCACGCGCCCGAGCGTATCGACGACCAGCGCGCCGGCGAGCGACCCCGCCCCCGGCGCCTGCTGATCGCGCCCGTTGTGGCGCACCCATCCCCAGGGGCCCTCATCGGTGAACTGACCGGCATTGAGGGCGAGCGCCACGTCATTCGGTGCGACGTCGATGGTCCAGGGCGCGAGCGCATCACCACGTCGTGCAATGTCGAGCGATATCGTGATGCGCGTTGGATCGACGAGCACGACGATGAGGCGATTGCGTACCTTCGCCTCGCCCAGTTGCACGGGCCACTCCGCCCATCGCATCGCCGAGCCGCGCCAGGTGAGCGTGGGGGCGCTGGCCACGGCGCCTGTTGCACCGCAGCGGATCGCACGAACGGGTGTCGACTGCGCGCGGCTCCCATCGAACGGCGCCGCCGCGAGCACCGCCAACAGCAGGGCGCGGCGCGCGCCGCGACCGCGC
>JBDHVK010000149.1:0-9295 GCA_039809645.1 Gemmatimonas sp. | reverse complement strand
GCACGCGTTCACCGCGCTCTGTGATCGGTTGTCGGCCAGCATCCTGCTCGAACGGGCGCCGCTGTCGATGCCGGACGCTCGTTGGGACACGCTGAGTTATGGCGTGCATGCCGTGGAGTCGTACCTGCAGGCGGTCCTTGGCGCCTGATGATCCCTCGCCTTTGCTGTCGCTTCCCGTGACCGATTCCGCCGCCGATTCCGCTTCGCCTCGTGTCGTCCCGCCGAACGCGCGCCCGCTGGGCCGAGTGGTCGCGACGGAGCGGAAACCCAATACGCCGCACGAATTTCACTTCTGGACGGCGCTCGACGCACCGATCGGCATCGGCACCATCGTGCGGGTCGATGGGACGTTGCCGGTGGAGGCGGCGATCCCGCGGGTCTACGGGGTGGTCACCGACGGCGTGAGCTATTCGGATGTGCAGTCGCCGTTGCACGACGTGCTCGGCTACGACGGGCAGCCGTCGGACGGCCCGCCGGTGCCCACCGCACGCACCGAGATCCGGTTGTATACCGCGCAGGTGCTGCGCCACGTGCCCGAGGAACCACTGCAGCCGGTTCCGATGGGAGCGGTGTATCTCGCCGATGACGACGACGTGGCGATCGCGCTGCGGATGGATGCGTATCTGCAGGGCGATGCCCCGACGGGCATTCCGATCGGCGTGTATCGGGCCGGGGGCATGCGCTCGCCCATCTACGTGGACGCGGATTTCCTCGTTGGTCCCGAAGCGGCGCATCTGAACATCTCCGGGGTGTCGGGCCTTGCCACCAAGACGAGCGCGGTCGAGTGGTTGCTGCAGGCGACCTTTGCGCACTTCCCGGCCCATCGCGGACGCATCGCGGCCGTGTGCTTCAACGTGAAGGGACCCGATCTCTGCTTCCTCGATCAGCCCGGTCGCCTCGACGACGCCGATCGAGCGCTGTACGAGCTGCTCGAGGTGCCGCCGACCCCCTTTGCACAGGTCCAGTATTTCGCGCCCTACACGCCGCGCGGATACGCATTGAACACGCTGCGCTCGCACCCCGATCTCGCCGAGTCGGTGACGCCGCTCACCTGGGGGCTCACCGAGGTGCTGCAGTTCGCCGAGGTGCTGCTCAACAAGGACGACGTCGATGCGAAGGCCGATGCCCTCATCGATTTCATTCGCGAGCGGGTGGTGGGACGCGAATTCTCCGACTCCCGCTTCACGCGCACGCACCGCGTGCAGAGTTTCGCCGATCTGGACGCGTGGTTCCGGGAGGTGCTGCGCGTGGTCGAGGAATCCAGCGGCGACACCTGGCGGACGCACCATGCGGCCACGATTCGCAAGGTCCGGAACCGGCTTTCGAATCTCTCCACCCGCTGCGCCGGGTTGGTGACCGATGACGGTCTTGCGTCGGATCTCCCCTTCGGGAGCTTTACCGACCGCACGGTGTACGTGGTGGATGTCGCCAACGTCGAGGAAGACGCGCAGGATCTGGTCTTCGCGCGGGTCGTCTCCCGACTGCGCGAGCATCTCGAACGCCGCGATCTCGGCGTCGATCACGTCATCGTGTTTGTGGATGAGCTCAACAAGTATGCGCCGCACGACGGTCCGGATACCTACGTCCGCAAGATGCTGCTCGACATCGCCGAACGTGGCCGCTACCTCGGTCTCGTGCTCTTTGGCGCCGAGCAGTTCCGGTCGCAGGTGCATCGGCGCGTGACCGGCAACGCGGGGACCACGGTGTACGGCCGCATGGACGCCGACGAGCTGGCGAACCCCGGCTATCAGGTGTTGAGCCCGGCGGTGAAGGCGCGCCTCGCCACGCTGGACAAGGGGCAGCTCATGATACGGCATCCGCACTTCACGCAGCCCGTGTTCGTGCGCTTTCCGCGTCCGGCGGTGATGTCGGGGCGCGAGGGCGTGGAGCGCTTTCCGCAGGCCCCCGAACCGACCGCCGCGCAGGCGGTGACCCGTGATATGCGGCGCCTCGATCCGCGCATTGAACTGGGCTGGGTGCAGCAGACGACGCTGCTCTACGACGAGCCGGTGGTGCTCGCGGCGCGAAATGCCGTGCTGCGCCAGCGACCCGATGATGTGAAGGCAGCCTTCTCCCGTGAACTGGCGCGCCGCGCCCGCCCGTCGGCCACCGATGCCGAATCGGTGGCGCCGCGTCCGCGTGCCCTGCGGTCCTTCGCTCCCGATGAGTACGGTGGCTGAGCGCGCCGCGCGCTGGTGGCTGGCGTGCGTCGCGAGTACGCTGGTGGCGGTGGGTGACGCACACGGGCAGGGGGGGCCGGTCACCCTCGTCGTGCGGCCGCGAGTGGGCGACACGCTTCGGCTGGTCGTCGAGCAATCGGTGACCATGCGCGCCCGACGCGGTGATGCGAACAGTTCTTCGATGACCACGCCCGGCGCCGATCGCCCGGTGCGTGGCAGCACGCCGGAATACGGCCCCCGGGCCGAGCGGGCGCAGATGACCCGCGTGCAACTCTTCGCGCACTCGCTGGTGGAGTCGAGCGACCTCCGCCGCACGACCCTGATGGCCACGACGGATTCCATCGCGATGTGGGCGGGGCCGCCCGCCGACGACCCGGAGTGGCAGCGCGTGCCGCTCGCCGCGGACGCGCGTCGCGTACGTGTGCAGGTGACGCCCGACGGTGCGATGCGCATGACGGACCCACCTGCCGGTGCCCGCGAAATCGGCGCGACGCTCGGCAGCCTTCCCGGGCTGCTCCCCGCCGCCCCGGTTCGGACTGGAGACGTCTGGAAGCGCGAGCTGCCGCTCCCCTCGTTGCCGCTCACCGGGTATCACGCGGACGGCGTCGTGCAGGCGGAGCTGCGGCTCGATTCGCTCACCCGTGGCGGCCGGGAGGCATGGATCACGCTCACGGGTCGCCTCCGACGCGATGGCGCGGCCCGGGAGCTGCCGCCCGGAACCCGCGTGATCACGGCGGGCACCATCCGCGGGAGCATGCGGGTCGACCGTGTGCGGGCGTGGATCATGGATGCCACCACGCAGATGGACGTGGTCTCGGAGGTGGTCTCGGGGCCGGCGGCGAATGCGGTCCCCGTCCTGCTCGACCTCCACATTGAGCAACGGGTGCGCGTGCGCTGAGCCCGCGCGTGGGCGAATGACGGCGCGCCGCTATCTTCCGGCATGCGTCTCGTGCACCTCGCCGACCTGCACCTCGGCTTCCGCCAGTATCAGCGACTCACGCCCGCCGGAATCAACCAGCGGGAGGCCGATGTGGCGGCCACCGTGCAGCGCGCGGCGCAGCAGATCATCGCGCTGGCGCCGGAGCTCATCGTGATCGGCGGCGACGTGTTTCACTCCGTCCGCCCGTCCAATCCGGCCATTCTGCATGCGTACCGCGTGTTCAACACCGTGCGCGACGCATTGCCCGACACGCCCATCGTGATGGTGGCCGGCAATCACGACGCGCCACGCACCGCGGAGACGGGGTGCATTCTTCGGCTCTTTCGGGAAATCGGCGTGCATGTCGCCGACGCGAAGGCCGAGCTCTTCACCTTTCCGACCAAGTCGCTGGCCGTGCTCGCGGTGCCCGACGTGCCCGGCATCGATCGGCCGCCGCTCCTCCCCCCGGAGGGGTACGCGCACACGGTGCTGCTGGTGCACGGCGAAGTGGCTGGGGTGCTTCCGGCGCACGCCGCGCCAGCCGATCGGGCGGCGATCGAGATTCCGCCCGAGGAACTGCACGCGGAACGGTGGAGCTATGTCGCGCTCGGACATTATCACGTCTATCGCGAAGTCGCACCCGGTGCGTACTACAGCGGATCGCTCGACTACACGAGCAGCAACCCGTGGGGTGAACTGCGCGAGGAACGCGAGCACGGCGTGCCGGGCAAGGGCTTCATCGAGCATGATCTGCTGAGCGGCGCACATACGTTCCATCCGGTCGCGCCGGCGCGTCCGCTGCTCGATCTCGAGCCCATCGACGCCAGCGGCATGAGTGCCGCCGATCTCGACAAGGCGATCGTGGCACGGGTCGAGACGGCGCCGGGCGGCATCGATGACCGGGTGGTGCGGGTCACGGTGCGCAACGTGCCGCGCCATATCGTGCGGGAGCTGGATCATGCCGCGCTGCGCGAGTATCGAAAGCGCGCCATGCACTTCCATCTCGATGCGCGACGGCCGGAGCCGCTCTCCCGGCGTCGCACCGGCGATGGGGGCCCCGGGCGTCGCCAGACGTTGCACGAGGTACTGGCGGAGCGGCTGCGTGAACGAGTCCTTGCCGCCGACGTCGATCGCGACGCCCTCGTCACGCTCGGCCTGCAGTATCTGCAGCAGGCCGAGGACGCGGCGATGGCGGCCCTCCCGGTGCTGGAGGGCTGACGATGCGACTGCTTTCGCTGCGTCTGCAGAATTTCCGGCAGCATGCCGACACGACGCTCGCGTTCGAGCGCGGACTCACCGGGATCATCGGGCCCAACGGCTCGGGGAAGAGCACCATCCTCGAAGCGATTGCCTGGGCGCTCTACGGCAATCCGGCGGCCCGTGGCACGCGCGACTCGATTCGTTTCACCGGCGCCGCGCCGCGCGCATCGGTGAGGGTCGAACTCGTGTTCGAACTCGCCGGGCACCGCTATCGCGTGCTGCGCGGGCTGACCAATGCGGAGTGCTTCCTCGACGGCGCCGAGACGCCGATCGCGAACACGATCACCGGCGTGACCGAGCTGCTGCAGCGCCGGCTGGGCATGACGCGCACCGAGTTCTTTCATACGTACTTCACGGAACAGAAAGAACTCGACGTGATGAAGACGCTCGGCCCGGCCGATCGTGCACGCTTTCTCTCCCGCGTTCTCGGCTACGATCGGTTGAGCGGCGCGCAGGAGCTCGCGCGTGAACGTCGTCGCGCGCTGGTCGCCGAGATCAATGGCGTGCGGCAGGGGATGCCCGATCCGGACGCGATCTGGCGCGCCGTCGCTGACGCGGAAGCACGCGTGGCGGCGGGTCGCCTGCGCGCGGAGCAGGCGGTGCAGGCGCGCACGGCCTCTGCCGCCGCGCTCGACGCCGTGGCGCCGCAGTGGCGCGACGCGCAGTCGCAACGCGAACAGGCGCAGCTGCTGTTGTCAGAGTTGCGAGTGGCGGAGAACGATGCGCAAACCGCGGCGCGCGATATCGAGCGGCTCGAACGGGACTTGGCCACGATTGCGACCGCGCATGCCGAGCTCGTGCCGGTTCGTGAGCAACTGCTCGAGCTGCGCCCGATCCGCGAGGCGCTGCAGCAACTGGAAGAACTCGCCACGGCGGAGTCGGGCCGTCTGGCGCTGCTCGAACGGGTGAAGGCGCTGGCCGAAGAGGAGGCCAAGCTCGCGGACCGGGCGAGCCGACTGGAAAGCGCGCCGACGCTGGAGCGCGAAACGCAGCATCAGCTGCACGCGTTGCGCAATGCGCTTGCCGACATTGAACGGCAGCTCGATGACGAACGCACGGCGTGGGCGCGTGATCGGCAGGAGGCGGAAACGCGTCTCGATGCGCTGCGCACGCAGTACGCTGAGCTTGCGGAGCAGCAGGAGACGCTCGAAGGTCTCGGCGAGGACAGTCCATGCCCCACGTGCAATCGTCCCCTGGGGGCGAGCTATCAGGGCGTGCTCGATCTCGTACGTGAGCAGCTCGAGACGGTGCGCATCGATGGCAACTATTATCGCGCCCGCGTGGAGCAGCTGAGCAGCGTGCCCGCCACGGTGGAGGCGCTCGAGGCCAGCCGTCGAAACCAGCAGGCGGAGCTCGCGGCCACCGAGCGTCGCTTCGCCAAGATTCAGGCGGCGCTCGCGGAAGCGGCCACGTTGGGCGACCAACGCGCGCGGGTCACGGAACGCATGGCGGAGGTCACCAAACGACTGGCCGAGCTCCCGGAGGGCTACGATGCCGAACGCCACGCGTCGTTGCGTCGTGATGCGGGAGCGCTGCAGGCGCTCGAAACGCGTTCGGCGCGCTTGGGGGCGCAGCTGGAGCGGGAGCCGGCCGTGCGCGCGGAGCACACGCGGGCCCTCGCGGCGCGGGATGCCGCGCGGGCGCAGGTCCTGGCGCTCGAAGCGCAGCGCGCCGGTGTCGGACTTGATGAGCCGGCGTATTTGCGCGTGCGGGAGGCCTTCGAAGCCGCGTCGGCGGAAGCGCGCCGTGCCGAGCTGGAAGCCGTGGCGGCCACCGGCGAGGCCGAGCGCGCACGGATGGCGCTCGATGCCGCCGAGCATGGCCGGCGAGAGCTGTCTCGACTTCAGGGGGCGTTGGATACGTTGGAGACGGAAAAGCGCCTGCATGATGAACTCGACCGCGCGCTGACCGACCTGCGCACCGACCTCAACTTCCAGCTGCGCCCCGAGCTGGCCGAGATCGCCAGCGGGTTTCTCGCCGACCTCACCGACGGGCGGTACAATTCGTTGGAGTTCGACGAGGAGTATCGGCTGCTGGTCATCGAGAATGGTGTACCCAAGCCGGTGATTTCGGGCGGTGAGGAAGACCTGTGCAACCTCGTGCTGCGGCTGGCGATCTCGCAGATGATCGCCGAGCGGGCGGGGCAGGCATTCTCATTGCTGATTCTCGACGAGGTGTTCGGATCGCTCGACGAAACCCGCCGGGCGAATGTCGTGGAGCTGTTGCGGCGACTCAATGATCGATTTGAACAGGTCATCGTGATTACGCACATCGAACAGGTACGCGAAGGGCTCGACCGGCTCGTGCAGGTTCGCTTCGACGAGGCACGCGGCTGCAGTGTCGTGTCGACCGCGGCGGGTCGCGGATCGGCCGACGACGCCCTCATCGAGCCGATGGCCGTGGACGACTCACTGTTCGCGGGGGCGTAGCCCGTGGCCGTGACGTCTCGTCCGTTTCGACCGTCGCGCCCGCTCGAAGGCCCGTTCGTGGCTACGGCGGAGGATATCCCGCAGCTCAACGAGGTGTTCGCCGAGGCGTTCACCGAGCGCTATCGCAAGGACGGGATGACGGGAGTTCGCGTGCCCCCGCTCAATCCGAGCATCTGGCGCTACGCGCTCGCCGATGCCGGAGAGGGCGCGCTCTGCTGGCGTGACGAGCGGGGGCGCATCGCGGCGTTCAACATGGCGCACCACTCCGGGACCGAGGGGTGGATGGGGCCGCTGTGCGTTCGCCCGGATCATCAGGGAGCCGGGCTTGGCAAGATCGTGGTGCAGAGTGGCATGCGCTGGCTGCGTCTGCAGCGCGTTCGGGTGATTGGTCTCGAGACCATGCCGCGCACGATGGACAACATCGGGTTCTACTCGAACCTCGGCTTCGTACCGGGGCACCTGACCGTCACGCTCACGCTCGACGCGCAGCTGGGGGACCGGCCGTCGCCGCTGTTGTCTCAGCGCAGTGCAGCGGAGCAGGTGGACACGATGGAGGCGTGCCGCGCACTGACACAGCAGGTGATGCCCGGCTATGACTTCACGCGCGAGTTGGAGCTCACCGAGCAGCTGCAGCTTGGCGACACCGTGCTGCTGGGCGACCCGTCGGCGCCGAGCGGCTTCGCGGTGTGTCACACGGCACCGCTCGTGGAAGGGCGTGTGCGCGACGAGCTCCGCGTGCTCAAGCTCGTGCTGGCACGACGCGCCGAACTGCCGCGCCTGCTCGGCGCGCTCACCGACACCGCGCGGCGGGTCGGTACGCGCCGCGTCGCCATTCGCCTGCAGGGCGACTATCCCGAGGCGTATCGGACGCTCATGGCGCTCGGCGCGCGGGTGCGCTGGACCGACCTGCGGATGAGCGTCCATGGGTGGAGCGAAGTGCCGCCCACTGACGGGATGGTGTTGTCGAACTGGGAGATCTGAACGACCGCCCCGGCGGGCTACTTCGAGTCCGGACCGCCGGGCGTTCCGCGCACGACAATGCGCCAGATGACGAGGAATACGCCAGCGGTGAGCAACAGGTGTACGAAGCCGGGGGCTTCCGTGGTGAGCGTCAGCGCCGCCCACGCGATGAGCATCACAATTCCGGCGATCAGCGTCAGGTCCATACCACAATCTAGCGCAATCTCATATTGCGCGGGGTGTGACGCCGCCCTAGCTTGGGCGTCGTACTCATGAAACGCGGGTTCGGGGAGCTTTACTTCTTGAGCCGATAAGTCCTTAGAAGAGATGCAACAAACGGGTCAACGTCATGCCCCAGTGCGGGGACGGCGGCAGCACGGTGAGCGTCTTATCAGTTCTCTTTGGGCTTCAAGATCACCTCTTCGTTCCCGTATTTTCAGCAAAGGCTCCGTCCTCGTGACGGGGCCTTTGCCATTTCCCGGGGTTAGTTTCCTAATGGGAGGGAACTCATCCTCTTTCTCCCCGGTTGACCTCGTATGCCCAACGTCACGGTGACACGCCGGCTGCGCTTCAACGCTGCCCATCGCGTGCATAACCCCGCGCTGTCCGACGCCGAGAACACCCGGCTGTTCGGGAAGTGCAACAATCCGAACTGGCACGGTCACAACTATCACCTGGATGTTTCGGTGAAAGGGCCGATCGATGCCACGACCGGGTATGTGATCGATCTGGGCCATCTGCGCGATCTCGTCGAGCGCGAGGTGATCAGTGTGACGGATCACCGCAATTTCAATCTCGACGTGCCGTACACGCAGGGGATCAACCCAACCACCGAGAACGTGGTGGTGCAGATGTGGCGCGTGCTCGCGCCAGCCATCGCCCCCGCACGACTGGTGCGGCTGCGCCTCTGGGAAACCGAGAACAACTATGTCGACTACGAGGGGGAGTGACGTGATCCGTGCCGCCGTGTCACCGCGGAGCGGCCTCGCGATGAGTGATCCCGACGAGATCAGCGTCGTGGATGATCGCCTGGTGGAGTACGAGGAAATGGTGCGCAAGCAGCTCGAGCTGCTGGGCGAAGACCCCTCGCGGGATGGTCTGCTCAAGACGCCAAGCCGCGTGGCGAAAGCCATGGCGTGGCTCACGCGTGGGTACGAGCTCACCGCCGCCGAAGTCATCGGCGACGCCCTCTTCGAGGAGCACCACGAGAACATGGTGATGGTGCGCGACATCGAGATGTACTCGATGTGCGAGCATCACATGCTCCCGTTCTTCGGCAAGGTACACGTGGCGTACATCCCGAATGGCAAGATCGTCGGGCTGTCCAAGCTCCCGCGCGTGGTGGAAGTGTTCGCCCGCCGTCTGCAGGTGCAGGAGCGGCTTGGCGAGCAGATCGCGGATGCGATCGAGGACGTGCTCCAGCCGAAGGGCGTGGGCGTGGTCATCGAGGCCGTGCATCTGTGCATGATGATGCGCGGCGTCGAGAAGCAGAGCTCGCGGACCATCACGTCCTCGCTGCGCGGCCTGTTCCGCGAAGACAGCAAGAC
>JBDHVK010000148.1:0-9454 GCA_039809645.1 Gemmatimonas sp. | reverse complement strand
CCCGACGTCTCCGATCGCGTGCTGGCCCCCAAGCTGCAACGCATCGCCGACACCAAGGCACAGGTCGTCGCGACCGGGAACCCGGGGTGCATGATGCAGATCGGCGCTGGGCTCATCCTGAGCGGCAGTAGCGCGCGCGTGCGGCACCCGGTGGAGTTGCTGGCCGAGTCGTACGACTGAGTTCGCGGCCGGTTACGTGCTCGTTACGGTGGTCTCGTTCGATGCCCGCATGCTCGTACCCTCCGGCATGCGGCGCGCGAGCCTGATCGATGCCCTGCGGGCGCAGCAGCTCGATTCCGTCGCGGAGCCGGCCCGTTTCGCCGGTGACGCGTGGGTGCATGGTCGCACGTTCGAGGAGATCGTGCAGACCGAGTGGGCGACGCACGAGCGCCTGCAGCGCGACCCTACGCTGTTGGCGCTCATCGCGCTCGATGCGGAGGCGCGCTACGCCCGCTGGTTGCGTGATGGCGCCCAGCTGCCGACGGCGCCGGCGGCGTGGATGCGCGACATTTCCCGCGGTCACGCTCGCCGGGTGATCCTGCGCGCGGACTCACGTCGGCGCGATGTCATTCCATTTCTCGAACGATGGCAGCTGCATGACGCGTTCGCGATGATCCGCTGCGCCGATGACCCACCCATTGCCGCCTCGATGGAACGCAGTAGCGTTGGCCGGTCATGGGAGGCCATACGAGAACGGCTCGACCGCTGGCGCGTGGCACCCGCAGCAGTGGAGATTGCAGGAGAAGATGATCAGAGCCAACTGATTGCTCGGCGCGTGGTCGTCGGCGATCACCTTCCGATGCCGGAAGACTGAGGCACCCGCAATCTTCTCGCTACATTCAATGTCGATGACGTCTCCCACTGCCCCATTGATTTTCCCCGATCCGCTGAGCGACGCGGACGTCGCGGCCTATCACGAGTTGCGCCGAAGTGCGGCGTGGTTCGAGTCCAGGGGACGCTGGACGAGCGTGAAGGGCCCCAAGGCGGCCGAGGCGCTGAACGGCCTCGTCACCAACGACGTGTTGAACGTGCCGGTGGGTGGCGGTTGCCACGCGGTTGCGCTCAGTGCGAAGGGCAAGGTCGTGTGCGACATGATCATCGTTCGCACTGACGATCAGGCGTTTCATCTCACGACGCTGGCCGAGTTCACCGATGCATGGCTCGCACTGGCGCGGAAGTACATCAATCCGCGCCTGGCGAAGGTGGCCGATGAATCGGCGCAGTGGGCCACCTGGATGCTCTATGGCGCGCAGGCGCCTCTGGTCGTGGCAAAGGTGGGCGGCGGCACGCACACCAACGACGAACTCACCGACGGCATGGCGACCACGCTCGGTCAGTGGCCCGACTGGCAGCATCAGGCCTGGAACATCGGCCCGGCGAGTGTGCGCCTGATTCGCGCACCGCTGATGGGCAGCCTGCCCGGCTTCATCATCATGGCCGACGCGCTCGACGCCGATCATGTGCGGAGCCGACTCGAGGCCTCCGACTGCCGCCTGGCCAATCGTCCGGTGTGGACGGTCGCGCGCGTCGAAGGTGGCCGACCGGCGATGGGAGCGGACATGGACGAGAACACCATTCCGCAGGAAGCGAATCTCGACGCGCTCGGGGCGATCTCGTTCACCAAGGGGTGCTACACAGGCCAGGAGACGGTCGCGCGCGTGCACTTCCGCGGGCATGTGAACCGGCATCTGCGCGGACTCGTCGGGGCCGCTCCGCTACCGCAGCACGGCCGCGTGCTGGACGAAACCGGCAAGGACGTGGGTGATGTGCGCACCACGGTGATCTCGCCGCGCCTCGGGCCGATCGCGATGGCGATGGTCCGCCGCGAGGTCGCGCCGGGCGCCACGGTCACGGTGGACGGGATCGCGGCGCGTGTCGAATCCCTCCCGTTTCCGGGCTGAAACGAAAACAGGGGGAGCGCCGAAGCGCTCCCCCTGTTCCTGATCGACCAGCTTACTTCTTGGTCGTGTCGGCCGGGGCAGCAGCCGGAGCGGCCGCCGAGTCCTTCTTGGTTGTGTCGGCCATCGGGGCCGCTTCAGGCGCCGGGGCGGCAGCAGCCGGGGCGGCAGCCGAGTCAGCGGCGGGGGCCTTCTCTTCGGCGGAGCAGGCGGCGAGCACGAGGGCGGCGGCGACAAAAGCGATGCGCTTCATGGGGCGGACTCCATACGGTGCGGTGTGTGCGCCGTGCGTCCTGATAAAGCGCACGGCCCCCCCGGCAGAATTGCCGACGGGGAACTAACGAGCAGCGGAAATGTATGGACGGGGCCCCTAGTGTCAAGCCTGAGCTTACGGCACCGGTTCTGCTCGCAAGCGATTGCCCTGTAAAGGTTTTCGACCTGCGCCGAAATGCCAAATTGATGAGCTCGCCATTCGAGACCGTTGGCACATCTCGCACGGCTCGTGCGCTGTACTTCCAGCGCTCGCGACAGCACCCTCGGTATCGTCCGGTTCGACCCCCGGTCCGGACCCGACCCGTCTCCACTCCGTTCCCGTGTCCCGACTCCCCGACACCCTCGGCGCGCTCCGCCGCTCCGGCTACGTCACCAATCGTCCGAAGAACGTCAAGGACGAGATTCGCCGCAATCTGATCGCCCGCCTGCAGGATGGTGGGCCGCTCTTTCGCGGCGTGCTCGGTTACGAAGAGACGGTCATGCCGCAGATCGTCAACGCCCTGCTCGCCCGCCACAACTTCATCCTGCTCGGTCTGCGGGGGCAGGCGAAGAGCCGCATTCTGCGCGCCCTCGCCTCTTTGCTCGACGAGGTGATGCCCGTGGTGGCCGGCAGCGAGGTGAACGACGATCCGTTCAACCCCATCTCCAAGTACGCGCGTCAGCTCATCAACGAGCACGGCGACGAGACGCCCATTGCCTGGGTGTCGCGCGATCAGCGCTACGTCGAGAAGCTCGCCACGCCCGACGTGACCGTGGCCGACATCATCGGCGATGTGGACCCCATCAAGGCCGCGCGCGGTGGGCATCTGCTGAGCGACGAGCTCACGATTCACTACGGCATGCTGCCGCGCGCCAATCGCGGCATCTTCGCGCTCAATGAACTCCCCGATCTCGCCGGCAAGGTGCAGGTCGGTCTGTTCAACATCATGCAGGAAGGCGATGTGCAGATCAAAGGCTATCCGGTGCGCCTCGCGCTGGATGTGCTCCTCTGCTTCACCGCCAATCCCGAAGACTACACGGCGCGCGGCAAGATCATCACGCCGCTCAAGGACCGTATCGGCAGCGAGATCATCACCCACTACCCCGAAAGCGTCGAACTCGGCGTGAGCATCACCCGTCAGGAAGCATGGACCCGGCGTGATCACGGCGTGGAGATTCGCGTCCCGGAGCTCATCGAAGAGGTGGTGGAACGCATCGCCTTCGAAGCGCGCGAGGACAAGCGCATCGACAAGCGCTCCGGCGTCAGCCAGCGTATGCCCATCACCGCGATGGAGAACGTGGTGAGCAACGCCGAACAGCGCGCGCTGCGCAACGGGGACGGGGAGGCCGTGCCGCGCATCGCCGACGTGTACGCCGCGCTGCCGGCGATCACCGGCAAGATCGAACTCGAGTACGAAGGCGAACTCGTTGGCGGCGCGAATATCGCGAGGGAGCTCATTCGCCGCGCCTGCGAGCAGACGTTGCGTGCCCGAGCCGGTGATCTGGACACCGACGACATCGTCATGTGGTTCGACCAGGGCAGCGCGCTGCAGGTGTCCGACGACACGGCGCTGTCAGTGGTACGCAAAGGCTTCGACCTCGTGCCGGGTCTCGTCGAGACCGTGACCGCATTGGGTCTCGCCAGGAAGGGCGACGACGCGATGATCGTGGTGGCGTGCGAACTGGTGCTCGAGGCGCTCGTGGCGCGACGCAAGATTTCGCGGACCGACGCGGGATCGTATGGGCGGGCGGAGCGGGAATCGCGCCGAAAGCCGGGGTCGGACTTCTATGGGTAAGCGCGACGCGTTGGGGAACGGCTGACCGCGGAAGCTGGACGGCGGAAGCACACACCGCGGTAAGATGGACGGCGGGTACGACGGCGACCGAGGTCCCCGTAGTACCCGCCGTTGATGTTACCGCCGTTACAGCTTCCGCCGTCCAGCTTCCGCAGTAGTCGCAATTAACACCCCATTAAGGTGGCGGAGACCAGCTTCAACTGGTCCCTAACCCCGCCCCTTCATGAAAAGCCGTATCCTGTCTGCGGCGGTCGCGCTCGGCGCGATCGCCAGTCCGCTCGCGTCGCAGGTATCACCGGCAGACTCCGCCAAGCGCGATAGCCTGGCCCAGCGCCTCACCCCCTACAGCATTCGCGCCACGCGCAGCGAGGCCAGTCCGTTCGCCTCCCCGCTCGCCATCACGCGTATCGGCAAGGACAAGTTCGACGCCAAGACGGGCTTTGGCCTGAATGACGCGATGGCCGGTGTTCCCGGTGCGCTGGTGCAGTCGCGTTACGGCACGAGCGACGTCCGCATCACCATTCGCGGCTTTGGCGCCCGCGGCGCCGGCGACCGCAGCAATGCCGGCACGTCACGCGGCATTCGCGTGCTGCTCGATGGCATGCCCGAGACGGAGCCCGATGGCCGCACGGCGTTTGACAATGTCGATCTGGCCGCAGTCGAAGGCATCGACGTGATTCGCTCCAACGCGAGTGCCCTCTGGGGCAATGCGGCTGGCGGCGTGGTGAACATCAGCACCGTGCCGGTGATCGACCGTCCGTTTGCGGCGGCCACCGTACAGAGCGGCTCGTTCGGCCTGCAGCGCTACATCGCGCAAACCGGCGCGCCGATCGGCAATGGGGGCGTGGCGTACGCCACCTTCGTGAACACCACCTTCGACGGCTGGCGCGTGAATTCCGACGCGCGGCGCGTGCTCGTGAATACCGGCATCGTGGCGCCGGTGGGCGACAAGACCAAGGTGCGCGTGCATCTGACCGGGGCGAACAACCTCTTCCACGTGCCCGGCCCGCTCAACGACGTGCAGGTGGCGACCGACCCCAAACAGGCCAACGCCACCTACAACACGCGGGATGAACGCCGCTACAACCGCCTCGCGCGCCTCGGCGCCAGTGTGGAGCAGCAGATCTCGCCGCGGGCGACCGTGTCGGCGATGGCGTACATCAATCCCAAGTACCTGCAGCGGTCCGAGCGCGGCACGTTCCGCGACTTCACGCGCTACCATGGCGGCGGCAATCTCTCGTACAACCGCATGGATACCGTGAGCTCCACCGTGAAGAACCGCTTCACGCTGGGGCTCGACCAGGCGTATCAGGACGGCGCGATTCTGTTCTACTCGCTGAGCGCGACCGCCGGCCGAGGCACGACACTCTCCGACAACAAGAAGGAGGGCGCCTACAACAACGGCGTCTTTGTCGAAGACGAACTGGTGCTCAACGAGAAAGTGGCCGTGTCCATCGGCGCGCGTGCCGACGGCATCTCGTACTACTACAAGAGCTTCATCCGCCCCAAGACCGACGCGAGCCGCACCTTCTCGCAGGTCACCCCCAAGCTGGGACTGTCGTACCGCCTCACGCCGACGCACCAGTTCTACGCAAACGTCGGCGGCGGCGTCGAAGCACCGGCCGGCAACGAGACCGATCCGGCGAGCACCTTCGGCCAGGACACCGTCACCGCGCTCAACCCGCTGCTCGAGCCCATTCGCTCATACACGTATGAAGTGGGCACCAAGCACGTGGCGGCGGTGAACGGCGGCCTCATCACCGGCGTGAGCTACGATGTCGCCGCGTACCTGACGAACGTGAAGAACGAGATCGTCCCGTATCGCGGCGGCCGCTTCTACTTCACCGCCGGTGAGGCGCGTCGCACGGGCGTGGAGCTCTCCCTGAGCGCGCAGGCCAAGCATGGCTTCCGCCTCGACAACGCGTTGACGCTGAGCAAGAACACGTACGAGCAGTACGTGGTCGACTCCGTCCACTACGGCAAGCCCGGCGCCAAGGCCGACTACAGCGGCAATCTCGTCGTCGGCGTGCCCAAGTGGTTCTACAGCTCCGCCCTCGTCTGGTCGGACGCGAAGGCCCCGCTCGGCCTCGGCTGGTCGGTCGGCATCCAGGGTGTCGGCGACTACTTCGCCGACGACGCCAACACCGTGAAGATTCCGCAGGCGCATCTGCTCAACGCCACACTGCGCGCGGACCGGCTCGTGCAGGCGCGCGACGTGACGCTCAAGGGATTCGTCACCGTCGAGAACCTCGGCGACCGCGCCTTCATCGGATCGGCGTTCCTCAACCCCGATGTGGTGAGTGGCAAGCCGCTGGCGTATGAGCCGGGGATGCCGCGCGCCGTGACGGTGAGCTTTTCGGTGGTGCGCCGCTGAGGGGAACGGCTGACTGCGGAAGCTGTAGGGGCGGAAGCACTACAGTGGTAAAATGAAGAGCGGGTACAACGGCGACCGCGGTCCCCGTTGTACCCGCTGTCCATTTTACCGCAGTCACAGCTTCCGCCGTTCAGCTTCCGCCCTCCCGATGTTCCCTCTGCTCTTGAGCCTCCTCGCCGTCGCCCCCTGCCGCCCATCCCAGTGGCAGCAGCGCCACGCCGAGTTCAAGCACGATCGCCCTGCCGCCACGGCGCAGGATTTCTACAAGCTCGTGCATCAGGGCGTCATGGGGAGCGAGCACGCCGTCGGTACCGGCGATGCGGCGCGCGCGTGGATGCAGCAGGAGCTCGCGTCGCTCGCGCCCGCCCCGGCAGGCGTGATGGAGCCGCTGCTCGAGCCGCTGCCGCCCGACGGCCGCTATGTGCGCGTGCATCTGCGTCCCTATGTGGCGCGTGGCCTGTCGACCGACGCGCTGGTGAACGCGTTCATCGCGACAGCGAATGCTGGCCGTGGCGATACAGCACAGCTGGTGTGCGCACTGGAGTCCCTGCCGGTCGCCGCCCGCGAGACCTTCGAGGCGCAGCGCGTCAGTGGCTTCGGCGCGGTGCATCACAGCGCGGCGTACGAGGCGGCGTATCGGCCGGCGTACCGCGTCGTGGAGAGGGCGCGCGCGGACTCGCTGATGCGCGCGGTTCGGTGAAGCGGAAGCTGGACGGCGGAAGCAAGACGATGGCAAAATGACCAGCGGGTACAACGGCGACCGCGGTCCCCGTAGTACCCGCTGTTCATTTTGCCGCGTTTGTGCTTCCGCCGTTACAGCTTCCGCAGTTAGCAGTTGTCAAACCGCCCCGCCCCCTGTACCGCCATAATGCTCCGCGATCCACTCGCGATAGCTGCCGTCCATCACGCCGCGCCACCAGGCTTCGTTCGCGAGATACCAATCGATGGTGCGAGCAAGCCCCGACGCCAGTGATTCGGTGGGTTCGAACGCGAGTACGCGCGCAATCCTGGACGGATCGATGGCGTATCGCCGATCGTGTCCCGGGCGGTCGGTGACGTAGGTGATGAGCGTCGCACACGGCTGCTGCGCAGCAGCCGGGCACTGCGGGAAACGCGTGGCCAGCGTGCGATCACGCGCGAACCGCTCATCCACCAGCGCGCACACCTGCTGCACGATGTCGATGTTCACGTGCTCCGCGCGCCCGCCCACGTTGAAGGTCTGGCCGGCCACGTCGGCCTCGAGGATCATCGCAATGGCGCGGCAGTGATCTTCCACGAACAGCCAGTCGCGGATCTGCCGCCCGTCGCCGTACACGGGGAGCGGTTTGCCGTGCAGCGCGTTCACGATCATCAGCGGGATCAGCTTCTCGGGGAAGTGATACGGCCCGTAGTTGTTCGAGCAGTTGCTGATCGTGGCCGGGAGCCCGTAGGTGTGCACCCACGCGCGGACGAGATGATCCGATCCCGCCTTGCTGGCCGCGTACGGAGAGTTCGGTGCGTACGGCGTGGTTTCGGAGAACGGCGGATCGTCAGCGGCGAGGGTTCCGTACACCTCGTCGGTGGAGACGTGGTGAAAGCGCACGCCAGGCTGCCAGCTCCCGTTGACGTACCACGCGCCGCGCGCGGCGTTGAGCAGCGCCAGCGTGCCCATCACGTTGGTCCGTACAAAGGCGTCGGGCGCCGCGATGGACCGGTCCACATGCGACTCGGCGGCGAAATGCACCAGCGTGTCGATCGCATGCTCCCGAAGGAGACGGTCGACGAGCGCGCCGTCGGTGATGTCACCGTGCACGAAGGTGATGGCGTGGGCATCGATCAGCGCCTGCAAGGTGGCCACGTTGCCCGCGTAGGTCAGCGCGTCCAGCACGACGAGCCGATCGCCGGGATGCGTACGAACCCAGTGATGGACGAAGTTGCCGCCGATGAAGCCGGCGCCGCCGGTGACCAGAAGAGATTTCATGTCGCCTACGATACGATGTGAATCAGACCAGTCGCCAGAAGTTCGAGCGCCGCAGCGCAATGAGCGACGCGCCCATCAGCACCGTCGCCGACATCGCAATCGCCGGACCCGCACCCAGCAGCTTCGCCAGCGCGCCGAGCACGAACGCCCCGACCGCTTGCGACAACCCAACGAACACGAGGCTGTAGAACCCCATCAACCGCCCGCGATAGCGCTCGTCCACCAGCAGTTGCAGCACACCATTGGACATGGCGTTGAAGGCGATCATGGCCACGCCCGTGGCGAACAGCAGCGCGTAGGCGATGTGCACACTGGTCGTGAAGGCGAACGCCATGACCAGCGCCGGGAACGCCACCGCCGCCGTCATGATCAGACGACCTTTATGGGGCCGATGTGACAACGGCCCCGCCACCATCAGCGCCCCCAGCAACCCGCCCACCCCCAGCACGGCCAGGAGGGCGCCATAGCCACCGGCCCCAAGGTTGAGCTGATCACGGGCGACGACCGGCATCAGCGTCAGGAACGGCCCACCGAAGATTGCCCCGATGGTCACGAGCGTGAGCAGATCCCGGACCGGCCCCGGGCGCGACAGGAAGCGGAGCCCATCGATGGCCCCGGCCGTACTGGCGGCCACCTGCTGCCGGAAGCCCGTCACCGTGCTCGACACGGTGGAGGCCGGCAGATCGATGAGAAACAACCCCCAGAGCACCGCCACGAACGAGAACGCATTCAGGCCGAAGCACCACGCGATCCCGAGCCGGCTGATCACCACGCCTCCCAGCGCGGGCCCCACCACGCGGGCGAGGTTGAAGCCGCTGGAATTGAGGGCGATGGCCGGCGGCAGATCCTCGCGCCCGACCAACTCGATGATCATGCTTTGCCGAGCGGGGACCTCGACGGCGCTGCACAGCCCCTGCACCAGGCTCAGCGTGAGGAGGATCGGGACCGACACATGCCCCGACAGGGTCAGCAGCCAGAGCGCGGCCGCCTGCAGCAGGAACACCGATTGGGTGATCTTGGCGATCCGGAGCTTGTTGCCGTGGTCCACAAGCGCCCCGGCATGCATGCTGAAGAGCACCACCGGCAAGGCCCCGACCGAGGCCACCAGCCCCACGATGAAGGCGCTGTTCGACAGCTGCAGGGAGAGCCATCCCACCGCCATCGTCTGCATCCA
>JBDHVK010000147.1:0-9524 GCA_039809645.1 Gemmatimonas sp. | reverse complement strand
AGGACGTCGCCCTCACGCAGATGCGCAAGACGATTGCGCGCCGCCTGAGCGAGTCCATCGGCCCCATCCCCACGTTCTACCTCACGTCGGAGATCGACATGACGAACGTGGCCAAGCTGCGCGAGCAGATGGTGGCCGCCGGCGATCAGTTCAAGGTGTCCGTCAACGACATCATCATCAAAGCGGTGGCGATTGCACTCACGCGCCACCCCGAGGTGAACGCGCACTGGCTGAACGATCACATTCGCTACTTCAGTGCAGCGCATGTCGGGATGGCGGTCGCCACGGATGACGGGCTCATCGTGCCGGTCATCCGCGATGCGCACACGAAGGGACTCGGCGCCATCGGCAAGGAAGCGCGCGAGCTCGCGAAGCGCGCACGCGAGCGGAAGCTGCAGCCGGCCGAGTTCACCGGTGGCACCTTCTCCGTGTCCAACCTCGGCATGTTCGGGATCGATCAGTTCACCGCGATCATCAATCCTCCCGAGGCGGCCATCCTCGCCGTTGGGGCGACGGAAACCAAGCCAGTGTGGGAGAACGGTCAGTTCGTGCCGCGCCAGCGCATGCGCGTCACGTTGAGCTGCGATCACCGCGTGATCGACGGGGCGGTGGGCGCCAGGTTCCTGCAGACGCTGCGGCAGCTGCTGGAAGCGCCGATGATGATGCTCTTCTAGGTCGGACCCGGACATTCCCGGCCGGTCGGGCACACGACCGTCGGAAAATGTGACGAACCTGGCAATCGGCGAGCGAAAACGCGTGGCGTTTCCGCTCGCCGATTCGTCTTCGAGAGACTCCTTTTCGGTTTGCCAATGTCTCTCGTCGCGCGCCTCCCATTCCCTGTTGGATCCCGCGCTCTGCGCGCAATCACGATCCTCGGTCTTGCTGCGCTCAGCGCCTGCGGTGGCGACGGGGGAGGCGGCAACTCCGGGCCGACGCCAACGGCGCCGCCCATCGCTCCGGCGCCGGTCACGCCGGGGATCCTGAGCCTTGGCCTGACGGGGCTCCCCGACGGACAGGCGGCCGATATCGTGGTGACGGGAACCGCACCGTCCAGTTTCTCGCGCGTGGCCACCGGCGCCACGTCGTGGGTGGATGTGCCCCCTGGGCGCTATACGATCACCCTCAAGCCCGTGCGCACCGCCACGGGAACGTTCGTGGGGGCACCCGCCACGCAGACCGTGGACGTCGTCGCCGCGAACCTCGCGTCGGTGGCCCTGTCCTATCGCGCGGCGCCTTCAGCGATCGCCCTCGAGTTGCTCGATGTGCCGGCCGGTGCCACGCCCGCGGTCACCGTCACGCCTCCCGGTGGGGGAGCGATGGCGGTTACCGCGTCAGGGCTGCTCACGTCGCCGCCGCCGGCGGCCATCGCACCCGCCGCCGAAACGTGGAAGGTGGACGCGCGGGAGATCAGCGCCGGCGGCACGCGCTTCCTCCCGGTTCCGGCATCCATCGACACCACGCTGCGCTTCGGCGACACGGCGCGCGTGAGCGTGCGGTATACCGTTGGCAGCGGCGCTCTCGCGGTCGCGGTTGGCGGCCTCCCCGCCGGCCTCGACGGCGCCGTCGTTGTCATCGCCCCCGACGGCACGCAGCAGACCCTGAGCGCCACGCAAACGCTCACCGGCCTCGCGGCCGGCCGCTATCGCGTGGTGGCGCGCCCCGTCTCACGCGCCGGCATCACGTGGCGCGCGCAACCCGACACAATTATCGCCGACGTTGCGCTCTCGCTCGTCGCCGCTCCCGCCAGCGTCACCTATGTCGCGCAGGTTGGCCGCCTCGAGCTCGACGTGAGCGGCCTGCCCAGTGGCGTCGAGGGCTTGATCACCCTGAGCGGCGCCGGTGGATCGCGCGCCATCACGCGCACCGTCGGCGTCGACTCGCTCCCGATCGGCAGCTACACCATCACCGCCGCCGACGTCATCGCGAATGGGGAGCGCTTCGCCGCCGCAGCGGCCTCACAAGTCATCACCATCAACACCGGCGCGTCCACCAGTGCCAGTGTGCGCTACGCGCTCGTTCCGGCCACGGTCGACATCACCGTCACCGGTCTCCCATCCGGCGTGGCCGCGGCCATCACCGTGGTGTCACCGAACGGAACCTCGAGCGGCATCACCGGCTCGACGCGCATTGCACCGGCGGCCGCTGGACTGTGGCGCCTGACCGCGTCGCCGGTGAACACCGGCAGCGCCATCTACCAGCCCACGCCCACCACGTGGTCGCGCACCGTCATTCCCGGTGAGACCCTGAGTCTCCCCGTCGACTACACGATTGCCACCGGTTCGCTCGCGCTGGTGGTGGCGGGCATTCCCGACGGCGCCGCCGGTAACGTGACCGTGACCGGTCCCAATGGATTTGTGCGGAGCGTGAATGCGACCGCCACACTCACCGCACTCGCGCCGGGGAGCTACACCGTCAGCGCAACGTCGCTGGTCGCCAACGGCACGACGTATGTGCCACTCCCCGCTACGCAAACCGTCACCGTTGCCGCGTCGCTGGTTGCAACGCCGGCAACCGTCACCTACTCCCTGGGTACCGGCGCCATTGCGGTGTCGGTCAATGGGGTGCCGGGCGGTAGCGCCGCTGCCGTGTCGGTTACGGGCGCGAACGGGTTCACGCGGACGCTCACCGCGAGCGGCACGATCACCGCCGTTCCGGTCGGGAGCTACACGGTCACGGCCGCCGCGATCACGAGTGGCGGCAACAGTTTCGTCGGCAGCCCGGCATCGCAATCGGTCATCGTCGTCTCGGCCGGCAGCACCGCCACGGCCAGCGTCACCTACTCGCAGTCCACCGGCTCCTTGGCGCTCGCCGTGCTTGGCCTGCCCGGCGGCGCGACCGGCGTCGTCACGATCACCGGCCCGGGGAGCTTCAGTCGAAGTCTCGTCGGCACCACCACGCTCACCGGGCTGGTCCCCGGGAGCTACACCGTCAGCGCGAGCAACGTCTCGGTCGGCGGCACGACCTACGTGGCCGCACCCGCCACGCAGACGGTCTTCGTCACCACCTCGAGTACCGCCGCACCGGCCACCGTCACCTACGCCACCTCACTCGGGGCGCTCACGGTCACCGTGAACGGCGTGCCGGGTGGCGCCAACGGCGCCGTCACCGTGACTGGCCCCAATGCGTACACGCGCAACCTCACTGCCACCACGGCGCTCACCGCGTTGACGCCCGGCAGCTATACCGTCACCGCCGCGAGCATCGTGGCCGGCACGACCACCTACGCCCCCACGCCGACGTCGCAGACGGTCAACGTGAGCGCGTCGCTCACGGCGACCGCCACAGTCACCTATACGGCGCAAGGTGGCGGAGGAGGCGGTGGTGGTGGAGGTGGTGGCGGCACCAACTACTCCATCAGCGGCGTGTACCTCACGCAGGCGATTCAGAAGCCCGACGGCTCGGTGGCGCTCGTCGCCAACCGTGATGCGCTGCTCCGCGTGTTCGTGGTGGCCAGCGCGGCGAACACCGCACGCCCCGATGTGCGTGTGCGCCTCTACGACGGCGCAACGCTGCTGCAGACCAGCACCGTCACCGCCCCCGAGGCGAGCGTCCGCACGAGCACGGCCGAAGGCACACTGACGTCCACCTGGAATCTGCTGGTGCCGGCGGCGAACATGCGGACCACGTTGCGCGTCCTGGTCGACCTGGATCCCGCGCAGGCCATCGCCGATGCCGACCGCACCGACAACACCTGGCCGAGCAGCGGCGCGCCGCAGCCAATCACGGTGAACAGCGTGCCGACCTTCACCGTGCGCTTCGTACCCGTCGTCGTCGGCGCGCTGACCGGGAATGTGAGTGCGGCCAACAAGGACGCGTTTCTCGCCACGACGCGGCGGGTGTGGCCGCTGCAGAACGTCGTGTCCGACGTGCGCGCGCCATTCACGTCGTCGGCCACCGAGTTGCAGTCGGGCGACGCGAACAATCAGTGGCTCACCGTGCTGAGTGAGATGAACACGCTGCGCAGCACCGACGGCGCGCCGTCCACCACGCACTACTACGGCGTGGTCAAGGTGTCGTACAGCAGCGGCATCGCCGGCTACGGTTACCAGCCCGGTCGCGCCGCGATCGGATGGGACTACCTGCCCAGCGGCGATGGTGTGGCCGCCCATGAGTGGGGGCACAACTTCTCGCGTCCGCACGCGCCGTGCGGCGTCTCAGGCGATCCCAGCTATCCCTATCCCAATGCCATCACCAACTTCTGGGGATGGAACAGCGCGTCGAACACCCTCGTGTCGCCGAACGCGACCGACCTCATGAGCTACTGCAGCAACAACTGGGTGAGTGACTACAACTGGACCGCGGTCATGAATTACCGCGCGACCAGCGGGTTGCAGACCTCGGCGCTGCAGGCCGGCAACGGGAACAACGGCCCGCAGGATGGCCTCCTGGTCTGGGGGCGCGTGGTGAATGGCAGCATTCAGCTCGAACCGGCCTTCCGCGTCACGGCGCCGATCACCCCCGCCGCCGCGCGGCCCACGCATCGGCTGGACTTGCTGGACGCCGCCGGGAACGCGCTGCTCCAGCTGCCCATCGAAGCCGCGCTCGTCGATCACGTGGAGGGACGTGAAGAGCGCCAGTTCGCCGTCGTGGTGCCCTACTCGGCGGCTGTGGCGGATCGTCTGGAGCAGATCCGCGTGGCCGATCAGCGGGCACCGCTGCGGTCCATGGCCCGGCGGGCCGCGCTGCCATCCCCCGCCCTGATCCGCGAGAATCGGGTGCGCGCCGCGGCCGTGGATAGCGAGCCGGGCGAATCGGTCGTGAACGACGGCCCGCGCGTGCGCGTCTCCTGGCGCAACGCGACATACGGCATGGCGATGGTGCGCGACGCCGTCACGGGCCAGATCCTCGGCTACGTGCGCCGACCGGGAGCCGCCGTACAGACCGGTGGCCGACGCGTCGAGGTGGTCTTCTCCGACGGCGTGCGCAGCGCCGTGAAGAGCGTTCGCTAAGGCGTCTGCCGAGGCGTCTGCCGAGGCATCTGCCAGGGCGTCCGCGAAGCGGCACCATCCGGACGTCAGGATGGGGGTTGGTTGGTACAGCGGTTAGATTTCCGCTTCCACCAACCAATCCCGATCCATGGCTGCTTTCGACGTCATCGTCCTCGGCGGTGGTCCCGCCGGTTACGTGTGTGCCATTCGCTGCGCCCAGCTGGGGCTGCAGACTGCCGTCATCGAGCGCGAAGCGCTCGGCGGCACCTGCGTGCTCTGGGGGTGCATCCCCGCCAAGTCCCTGCTCGAGAGCGCAGGACTCGCGCAGAAGCTCACCAAGGCCAGCGAGCATGGCATCACCATCGATGGCATCACGCTCGACTTCGGGCCGGCCATGAAGCGCTCGCGCTCGGTGAGTTCGCAGAACTCGAAGGGCGTCGAGTTTCTGTTCAAGAAGCACAAGGTCCAGCACATCAAGGGCGAAGGCATCATCGAGAAGGGCAAGAAGGTCACGGTGACCGGCGCCGACGGCAAGAAGGAAACGCACGAGGCCAGGAAGGCGGTCGTGATCGCCACCGGCTCCCGCGTGAAGGGGCTGCCGCAGATCGGCCTCGAGCTCGACAAGCACGTCGTGCTCTCGAGCGATGATGTGCTGGTCGCCGAGAAGGCGCCGGCCACGATGGCCGTGATCGGCGCGGGCGCGGTGGGCTGCGAGTTCGCGGACGTGTTCAGCGCCTTCGGCACCAAGGTGTCGCTCATCGAAGTGCTCCCGAATATCCTGCCCATCGAGGACGCCGATTGCAGCGCCGAGCTCGCGAAGGCCTTCAAGAAGCGCAAGATCGACGTGCTCACCGGTGCCAAGATCTCGAACGTGAAGGTCGGCAAGACCGGCGCCTCCATGACCGTGGAAGCGGGTGGTCAGACGCAGCAGCTCGAGGTGGAGAAGGTGCTCGTGGCCGCGGGCCGTGCGCCGAACGTCGAGAAGATCGGTCTCGAGGCGGTGGGCATCGCCAAGACCGAACGCGGCTTCGTGAAGATCAACGAGAAGTTCGAAACGAGCGTACCCGGCTACTACGCCATCGGGGATGTGGCCGGCAATCAGATGCTCGCGCACAAGGGCTCGCGCGAAGGGCATGTGCTGGCCGACATGCTGGACGGCCAGCATGCGCACCCGGTGAACTACAAGAACATTCCGAGCTGCACCTACTGCCACCCCGAAGTGGCGAGCATCGGCCTCACCGAGCAGGCGTGCAAGGATCAGAAGCTCGACTACAAGGTCGGCAAGTTTCCCTTCAGCGCCAACGGCCGCGCGCGCACGAGCGGTGAGACGGATGGCTTCGTGAAGATCATTCGCGGTGCCCAGTACGGCGAGATTCTCGGCGCCCACATCGTCGGCGCGCACGCGACCGAGATGATCCACGAACTCGTGGTCGCCCGCGAGAACGAGTTCACGGTGGAAGAGATCGATCTCGCCGTACACGCGCATCCCACGCTGTCGGAAGCGATCGGCGAAGCGGTGCTGGATTCGCTGGGGAAGATGCTGCACGCGTAAGCAACCCGCGACGCAGAGCCAACCCACGACCCACAACCAAAAGCCCGGAACCCTAAACTGATCGGTTTAGGGTTCCGGGCTTTTGGTTGTGGGTCGTGGGTGCCTCAGAAGCGGTAGCCAATCCCCCCGCCAAACATCAGCGGATTGAGCCCCAGCTCCGAGACCGGGTTCACCCCGATCGTCATCGTGGTCTTGAGCAGCGCGTAGCGCACATCGGCGTTGAGGAACCAGTGATTCGCGACCTTGTAGTTCGCGCCCAGCTGGCCGATCGGCCCCACGGCCGGCGAATCGAGATCGAAGCGACCAAGCCCGTCGGCGACGAGATCGACGTTCGACACCGGCGCCACGAGAATGCCGGCGCCCAGATACGGGCGGAAACGCGACGTGGGCATCAGGTGATACTGCAGGCGCGCCGTGAGCGGCGTCTGCTTGAAGGTGCCCACCTTCGTGCCGTTGATGAACGCATCGTGCGAGATCGGATACGACCCGCTCACCGATAGCGCGATCGACGACGTGGCGAAGTACGACACGTCGAGTTCTCCGAATGCGACATCACTCGTGCTGATGCGATCGGCCGGCAGCGACAGCGTCGGCACCGCATCCGACTTGTCCGCGGTGATGAGACCAAAGCCGCGCACCTGCACCATGAACTTGCCTTCGCGCGCCGGCGCGGCTTTCGCGGACGCCGCCGCCGTGGTCGTCGGGGCGGCGGTCTGCGCGCTGAGCGCGAACGGCGCCAACATCGTCGATATCGTCGCCGCAGACAGCAGTCGGGAAATCACACTGGTCATCGAGTACTCCTTCGAGTGGACTGAGATGCCGAAATCCAGCGTAAGATGAGCAAGTGTGTGCGAAGGCGCCATGCACGAACGACCGTCCTGTCACATCTTCGACATGCCCTCCGATTAGATTCGTCCCCATGGGTGAACGATGGCTGCGGGTGCGACCGCTCGGGCTGATGGCCTACGACGATGCCTGGCAATTGCAGCGGGAGGTCGCGCGCCAGCGCATCAGCGGTGAGGAACCGTGCGACGTCCTCCTGCTCGTGCAGCATCCGCCGGTCGTCACACTGGGACGGAGCACGAAGGCGGGCCACCTGCTCGCCACGCCCGAAATGCTGGAGGCGGTCGGCATCCAGCTGCGGGACGTGGAGCGAGGCGGTGATGTCACCGTGCATGAACCGGGGCAGCTCGTTGCGTATCCGATCATCGACCTCAAGCAGCATCGCCGCGACCTGCACTGGTATCTGCGGCAGGTCGAAGAGGCGATCATCCTGGCCCTTCGCCACGTCGGACTCGACACCGGGCGGGTCGAGGGGCTGACGGGCGTGTGGATCGGCGAGCCGGCGGCACCGCGCAAGCTGGCCAGCATCGGTGTCCACGCCAAGGATTGGGTTACGTGGCACGGTGTGGCGCTCAACGTGGAGAACGATCTTGCCACCTTCCGTCATACGGTACCCTGCGGCATCGACGGGGTCACCATGACGACCGTGGCCGGAGAATGCGCCCGAGCTGGGGTGGCGATCCCCTCGTTCGAGCAGGTGACGGATGCCGTCATTCGTGGCTTTGCGGCCGCCTTCGACCTCGAGACACGCTCGTAGCCGCCAGGGGATCCCGAGCCGCTACACGGCCCATCCCGGGGCTGGTACATTTAGGGGCTGTACGTGTATTGCGGTCTACGTCATCAGTGCCGCCCCGTGGCGGCATCTCGATATTCAGTCGTTCCCTCAGCCCCACCCCTTATGAAACCTGTCTTTGTCCGTTTCGGCGCCGTGCTTGGCGCCAGCGTGCTCCTGGTGCTTGCCGCCTGCGGTCCATCCGATGTCGTCGGCAAGGCCAAGCTCGAGAAGGTCAAGGAAGGCGCGAAGCTCACCGAACTGCCGGCCCTTATCGGCACCGGCCCCCTGACGGCAATGCAGCCGGGCGACTCGCTGCGTCTCTTCCATGGCTATCGCACGCAGGTGTTCATGGCCAAGGGGCAGTCGTATCGCGTGGTGTGGGTCCGCGATGAACCGGGCTCGATCGAGGACGCGATCGTGCGCGAAAAGGAGTCGCCCATCGTCTTGCGCGGCGATGAAGTCATCGGCAAGGGGTGGTCGTTCTTCGACAAGACGGCGACCGAGGTCGGGCTGCCCAATCCGTATCGCGACAAGGAGCACCTGGACTCCATGGCGCGCGCCGCCAAGGGGAACTGAGCGGAACTGAGGCGCCCTGGCGCCATCACGACGAACGCCGCGATCGACGTCTTCGTCGAAGCTGATTCGACAAAAGCAAACGCCCCGCAGCCAGGCTGCGGGGCGTTTGTCGTTCCGGACGCGGTAGGGCTTACGGCACCGTGACGTTGTACGTCAGACCGGTCATGCCCGGCGCCGTGATGGTGAGCGTCTGCAGGGCCGCCGTGCCCAACGTCCACGTCGTCGCCGACGCGATACCGCTGGCATCGGTCGTCAGCGTGAGCGGGGCCACCGAGCCCGTCGTACCGGCACCGGTGGACGAGGTCGTGAAGGTCACGACCACACCCGACGTGCTCACGTTGTTGCCGAACGTGTCGGTCAGGCGCACACCCACCGACACCGTCGACGCCGCGGCGCCGTTCGACGGAATCGTGGAGTTGTAAAGCGCGAGCTTGGTCGCCGCCGCCGGCACCATCGTGGCGGTGAACGTCACGCCCGTCACGTTCGGAATCGTGGCCACGACCGACGCGATGCCCGCCGTGGTGGGCAGCGTCCACGAGCCGAGCGTCGCGATGCCGTTGGCGTTCGTGGTCTGCGTCTCACCGGTGATCGTGCCCGAGTTGGCGTTGCCAAGCTCGAAGGTCACGGTCACGCCCTGAATCGGATTGCCCTGGCTGTCGGTCACGCGGACCTGCGGCGTGCTCGGCGCGGCCTGCGCGTTGGCGACCACCAGGCTGCCGAGGTTCGGCGTGCTGATGGCGGTGATGACCGACGCGGCACCCGGAACCGCCGTGGCCGTGAAGACCACGTCCGGGAGGTTGTTCACGCGCGCGACGAGCGTCTGGGCGCCGGCCGCCGGACCGAGGATCCA
>JBDHVK010000146.1:0-9643 GCA_039809645.1 Gemmatimonas sp. | reverse complement strand
CACCGGGCCGCAGCTCGAGCCGGCGTCCTGCTTCGCGCCGCACACATGGTACGGGAAGTGGTTCGTCAGGTGGACGTGGTAGTACTGCCCCGTCGGCGCCGCCACGCGATTGGCGTTCGTACCGCCGTCCTTCGTGACGATCAGGCCGTTGTCGTGCGCTACCGCGATACGCTT
Organism: Gemmatimonas sp.; assembly: GCA_039809645.1. GTDB lineage: Bacteria > Gemmatimonadota > Gemmatimonadetes > Gemmatimonadales > Gemmatimonadaceae > Gemmatimonas. Next base: position 9,469 of record JBDHVK010000146.1, on the reverse strand, counting down.
CGGATCGGTCGGATCGATCCACATGTCGTGGTTGTCACCACCACCGAAGCCGCGCGTGAACGTCTTGCCGCCGTCCTTCGAGATCATCGGGCTCACCTGCGGCGCGTAGACCACGTTGGTGTCCTTCGGATCGGCGTAGAGCTTGGAGTAGTACCAGGAGCGCTGACGGAGATTGCGATCGCCCGTCATGAACGTCCACGTCGCGCCGGCGTCATCGCTGCGATACACGCCGCCATTCGGCTCGTGCTCCACGATCGCCCACAGGCGGCTCGGCTTGGCCGGGCTCACCGTGATACCGATCGCGCCCAGCGGGCCGCTCTTGGGGAGCCCCGGATTGCGCGTGATCTCGGTCCACGTGTCGCCACCATCGGTGGTCTTGAAGATGCCGCTGTGCGCGCCACCGGACACGAGCATCCACGGCTTGCGGCCGGCCTGCCAGAAGGTGACGTAGATGATCTTGGGGTTCGACGGATCCATGATCATGTCCGCCACACCCGTGGAATCGTTGCGGAAGAGAATGTTCTTCCACGTCTTGCCCCCGTCGGTCGTGCGATAGACGCCGCGCTCCTTGTTCGGGCCGAACACGTGACCCAGGGCGCCGACGTACACCACGTCGGGATTGTCGGGGTGAATGCGGATGCGCGAGATGTACTGCGTCTCCTTGAGCCCCATGTACTGCCACGTCTTGCCGGCGTCGGTGCTCTTCCACACGCCATCACCGTGCGACACGTTGCCGCGAATGGGCGTCTCACCGCCACCGGCCCAGACGACATCCGGGTTGCTCTGCTGAACCGCAAGCGCGCCGATCGTGCCGCCGAAATAGGCGTCGGTCACCGGAAACGCGGTCTTGCCGCCATCCGTGCTCTTGAAGACACCACCACCAGTGGTGCCCATGTACCACTCGTCGGGGCGCGCCGTGGAGCCGGCGACAGCCACCATGCGACCGGCCTGGTTGGGGCCGATGTTGCGCCAGGAGACGCCGAAGCTCGTGTCGGCAGCAGGTCCTTGCCCGCCACCTCGGCCTCCGCGCCCCTGCGCAGGGAGGGCCGTCGCCGCGGCCGCGAGTGCTACGGCCGAGGCCGCTGAAAGAATGCGATGGGAACGCACGGGTGGATGCGTGAGGGTGAACAACGCCTAACCGCTCGGACTGAGCGGCGAGGAGAGATCTACCCGAGATTAACGCGTGAGGCCGCCGAACGCTCGACGCGCGGCCCGTCTGCGCCGCCGGTGGGCACCCCACCGCCATCCCCTGGACCGAGGTCCCGATGCTGACTGCTGCGCTCCTTCACGTGGTGGTGTTGGCTCAGATGCAGGGCGCGGTGCAGCAGCACGCCCCGCGCGTACCACTCCCCCGGCCGGCCCCCACGGCGGTGCGCGCCACCGCGAATGACAACCGGGTCGCGGCCGGCACGCGGGTTGGCAATCGGCTCACGGTCGGTCTCGAGATCGTCGAAAGCGCATGGCGCCCCGAGGGGGAGACGGACCCGGAAGTGCCGGTGCTCGCCTTCGCCGAGGTGGGGAAAGCCCCCAGTGTGCCCGGCCCGCTCATTCGCGTGCCGCTGGGGACCACGATGCGGCTCACACTGCGCAATCGTACCGACAGCGCGCTCGTGATCCGCGGTCTCCGTCCCGGCGGCGGCGCGGGCATGCAGTCCGCCAGCGATACGGTGCGCATTGCGGCCGGCGGCACGCGCGAGGTGGACGTGCGCTTCACTGCTCCCGGGACCTTCTACTATAGCGGCGCCTTCGAAGGCCATGACGCGCGCGTGTTCAAGGACGGCCAGCTCAACGGCGCGATCGTGGTCGATCCGCCGGGCGCGCGCACCGATGACCACATCCTGCTGATGTCGGAGTGGTTCTATCCGCGTGCCAACTCGCGCGATGCCGAGGCCGTGACCGTGATCAATGGCAAAGGCTGGCCGCACACGCCGCGCCTGGAGTTCATGCAGGGCGACACGGTGCGCTTCCGCGTGATCAACACCATCGGCTTCAATCATCCGATGCATCTGCACGGTTTCTACTATCGCCTCGAGTCCCAGGGCGATGGGCGAACCGATACGCCCATTCCGGCTTCACGGCAGGTGCTCTCCAATACCGATCTGATCCCGGCCCTCGGCACCTACACGTTGCGCTTTGTCGCCTCGCGCCCGGGGAACTGGCTCTATCACTGTCACTTCGCGTTTCACATCGACGAAAGCGCATCGCTCGCGGGCGCGACGTTCCAGGGTGAGTCGCCAGCGCCGTCCGCGCACGATCACGACGCGATGGCGTCGAGCGACGAACACATGCGCGGGCTCGTGCTCGGCTTCACCGTGAAGCCGCGCCCGGACTATGTGGAGCCGTCCATGCTGGGCGCGCGCACGCTGCATCTCTTCGCGCAGGAGAAGGCGGGGCTGCTGTACGCGGGGGGCACGCTGCAGAGCTACGTGCTGCAGCAGGGCCCGAAACCGCCGGCGCCCGATTCGGTGGTGCTTCCGAGCTCGGTGATCGAGCTCGAGCGCGGCAAGCCGGTGCGCATCATGGTGCACAACAACCTGCGCGAGCCCACCGCGGTGCACTGGCACGGGCTCGAGATCGAAAGCTTCCCCGACGGCGTGCCGAACTTCAGCGGGTACGGCGCGCGGATCTTCACGTCGGTCGCGCCTCGTGACTCCTTCGCCGCCGAGTTCACACCGCCGCGCGCCGGAACGTACCCCTATCACACCCACTTCAACGACCGCGGCCAGATGCTGGCCGGATTGTACGGGGCGTTGCTGGTCACCGATGGACCGCGCGATCTCGCGCACGATCATCTCGTGGTGATCGGGGGCGCCGGTCCGTGGGTCGAACGCTTCTACGAAAGTCCGTACGGGGTGGTCAATGGCAGTCCGGTGCCGGAGCCGCTCACCCTCACGGCGGGGGAGGCGCATCGGCTGCGGGTGGTCATGCTCCACCCGGACTGGACGGTCACCGTGCGATTGCGGAGCGAGACACCGACCGGGTCGAGCACGGGGCGGTGGACACCGATCGCAAAGGACGGCGCCGATCTGCCGGCGGCCCTGCGTATCCCCCTGCTCGCCCAGACACGCATGGGACCTGGGCAAACCGCCGACTTCACGTTCACGCCCTCGGCACCCGGCGAGTGGGTGCTGGATGTACTGGCCGACGATGGTGGCTGGCATGTGGCGCAGCGCGTCATCGTCGAACGTGCGAAGCCCAGAGCTAACGCGCCGGTGCCCCGGCGCTGACGCGCCCGCCCACCACAGTCTGGACGACCCGGGCGCTGAGCAGCTTGGCAGGAGGCAGCGTCAGAATATCGGCCGAGAGCACCACGAAGTCGGCCAGCATTCCTGCGCGCAACATGCCGAGGTCTGTGTCGCGGAACGCGGCAAACGCAGCGTCGCGAGTGTAGTGCTGCAGCGCCGCCTCCACACTGATGCGGCCGGCCGGATACCACCCACCGGCCGGTGTGCCCTGAGGCGTCATGCGTGTCACCGCCGTGTAGATGCCGAGGATCGGATCCATCGGGAACACAGGGTAGTCGCTGCCGAACGCCTGCACCGCGCCCGCCGCATCGAACTGGCGAAAGTTGTTCGAGCGCGCCGCGCGAGTCGGGCCGAGGAGTGGGGCGTAGTTGGTGAGCGTCGTGACATCGGGCGTGGCGAAGATCGCCTGCGTGCTGGCGATCACGCCGAGCTGCTTGAAGCGCGGCAGGTCGCGCGGATCGGGGACCTCGATATGCTCCACGCGATGCCGCCGACCGCTGGTGCCGTTTTTCGTCGCAGCCGCCTGATAGGCGTCGAGCGCCATCCGCACGGCCTTGTCGCCGATGGCGTGCAGCTCCACCTGCAGGCCGGCGCGATCGTAGCGCGCCACGGCGCCGTTCACCGTGGCGGCAGGCCAGAACGGGAGGCCGGTGGCATCGGTGCCCGCGTAGGGCTCGAGCATGGCCGCCGTCTTCGCATCGACGGTGCCGTCGAGCATCCCCTTCACGATACCGAAGCGCAGCCACGGCCCCTGCGCGCTGTCCGACAGCGCCTTGTAGCGGCGCAGCTCCGCGTCGGTTGCTGCGGGCTTGAACGGCAGCGCCTGTCGCCAGCGCAGGCGCAGCGTGTCCGCGCGGGCGGCGGCGGTGAGCAGCGCCACCACCACATCGCCCGGTTCGCGCGGGCTCGCCTCCTGCACGAAGGTGATCCCCAGCGCCGCTGCCTTGCGGCTCTCCTCATCGATTCGTCGCGCCATGTCGGCCCGGGTGGGCGGCGGGATGATGCGACTGACCAGCGAGGTGGCCCCCTCCTTGAGCAGCCCGGTGGGTTCGCCGCGCGCGTCACGCTCGATCACGCCGCGTGGCGGATCCGCAGTGGTGCGCGTGAGTGCCGCGCGGCGGAGCGCGGCACTGTTCACCAGGGCCTGATGCCCATCCCGATCGGTGAGGTAGATCGGCCGATCGGGAAAGGCGGCATCGAGATACCGCTTGTGCGCCGCGTTGTCGGGAAAGTCCGTGGGCGTCCAGCCTCGCCCGCGAAGCCATTGGCCGGCGGGGCGTCCGCGCGCCGCGCGACGGAGACGCGCAACGATCGAGTCGGCTGAACCGGCATCGGTGAGGTCGACCGCCGCCGTGGTGGAGAGATGCCAGTGACTGTCGATGAAGCCGGGCACCACGCGCTGCCCACCCAGATCGACCACACGGGTCGTCGCGGTCGCGAGGGCTCGCGCGGCACTGTCGGTGCCCACCAGCACGAGGCGATCCCGACGCACCGCCAGCGCCGCCGCCTCGGGCTGGGCGCGGTCGCCAGTCCAGATGCGCCCGTTGATGTAGATCACGTCGGGCGGTTGGGCCGGGAGCGCGGTCGCGGCGCCGATAATCAGCAAAGCTAGAGAGCGCATCCGATAGCCTGCGTCGGCGAGTGCCCACTGGCAAGCTCACGGGCGACGACCGCAGCCCGTACGTTCCATGCATGCCTCAGGCATGGCCATTTCTGCGACTCGGACTGCTGCTGCTGGCGGGTGCACCGCTCCGCGCGCAGCCGGCGCCAACGCGCGCCGTGGACGCGTTTGTGGTAGCGCATGCTGACGACTGGCAGCTGTTCATGGGTGACGTGATGGTGCGGGCGCGCCTCGCCGGTGCGCCGACGCTGGTCGTGATCCTCAGCGCGGGTGACGCCGGCCGCGCCACGGCCTTTTGGCAGGCGCGCGAGCGGGGCGCCCTGGCCTCGATGGCGGCAGCGCGAGCCTTGGCCGGACAGGCGCCAGAAGGCCACCGCTGCGAGGACTGGCGGCTCGACGCCGAGCACCTGGTCCGCCGCTGTTGGACGGGCGATGCCGCCACCGTCTTTCTCCGACTGCCCGATGGGCGTCCCGATGGCACCGGATTTCCCACGCACGGCGCACAGTCACTGCTCAAGCTGCAGCACGCCACCATCCCTCAACTCGAGAGCCTGGACGGGCAGACGCGCTATCGGTCGCTGGAGGATCTCATTCGCACGATCGAGCGCATCCTGAGTGCTGCGCACCGTCCGGGGTACGCGCTGCGCGTGCACACGCATGATCCCGATCCGATGGTGAATCCGCTCGACCACACGGATCATCGCGTCGCGGGAGCGGCGGCGATCGCTGCCGCCCAGGCACTCCATGCGCAGACGCTGCTCTACAGCGGCTACACCAATGTCCGTCGGGCCGACAACCTGCGGGCCGTCGAGGCGGCCTGGAAGGCGTTCATCTTCGTGCAGTATGATCGCGCCCTGCTCGACGTTGCCGGCACGTGGAGCGCATACGCGGAGAACGCCTGGGCGCACGCGGCATATCTGTCACGCACCTATGTTCGCTCCGCACCCGGTCCGACCGGTGGACTCCTGCGCTTCGTGATCCCCTGATCCTCCATCCCTCGCCTCATCATGCTGATCGTTCATGTGCACGTTCACGTGCGTCCCGAGTTCATCGACGCCTTCCGGATGGCCAGCCTCGACAATGCCCAGCACAGCGTACAGGAACCCGGCGTCGCCCGATTCGACGTCCTGCAGCAGCTCGACGATCCCGCACGCTTCATGCTCATCGAGGTCTACCGCACCGACGATGCACCCGCCAAGCACAAGGAGACGGCTCACTATGCCCGGTGGCGCGATACCGTGGAGCCCATGATGGCTGAGCCTCGACGCAGCGTGAAACTGCACGCGCACTTCCCGGGGCCACTCGGCTTTGAAATGCTCGAGCGACCCTCGGCGCCGTCGGCTTCTCGCGCGGATTGACAGACCGTCAACCGCTGGTCCACGAACTCAACGAAACACCGACGCCCGTCCCATGCGCCGACTCCCAACGCTCGTATTCGTCCTCGCACTCAGCACCGTTGCCCACGCCCAGCCGGGGCCCGTGGAGGTGACCGAAGCGAGCATCCCCGATCTGCAGGCCGCGCTCACCGCCAGGCGTACCACGAGTGTCGCGCTGGTCGATCAGTATCTCGCGCGCATTCGCGCGTACGATCATGCGGGGCCCGCGCTCAACGCGATCATTCGCGTGAACGCGAAGGCGCGCGCCGAGGCGGCGGCGCTCGATGCGGAGCGGCGGGCGGGGACGGTACGCGGGCCGTTGCACGGCATTCCCATCATTCTCAAGGACAACTACGACACCGGCGACATGCCGACCACCGCGGGATCACTCGCGCTGGCGAACAGCCAACCCGCCAAGGACGGGTTCGTCGTTCAGCAGCTCCGCGTGGCCGGCGCGATCGTGTTGGCCAAGTCGAACATGCACGAACTTGCTGCCGGTATCACCAGCATCAGCTCCATCGGCGGCCAGACGCGCAATCCGTACGATCCCGCACGCTGCCCCGGCGGATCGAGCGGTGGGACGGGCGCGGCGATCGCGGCGAGCTTCGCCGCCGTGGGCTGGGGCTCGGATACCTGCGGCTCGATTCGCATTCCCAGTGCGTTCGGCGCGCTCTTCGGCCTGCGCCCCACGATCGGCCTGGTCAGTCGCACCGGCATCGTGCCGCTCTCGCACTCGCAGGATATCGGTGGCCCGCTCGCGCGCACCGTGACTGATCTCGCCATCGCGCTCGATGCCACCGTCGGCTACGACGAGCACGACGAGACCACGCGGGCCATTCGCGACCAGCGCCCGCGCTTTCAGGCGGCCCTCGACCGGAACGCACTCAAGGGCGCGCGACTGGGTGTGCTGCTCCCCTACTTTCGCGACACCGACGCCGAGATTGCCGATACCGTGCGCGCCGCGATTGCCACCATGCGGGCGCAGGGTGCCGTGGTGATGGAGGTGGCCATGCCGGAGTTCGATACGCTCCTGGCCAACACGAGCGTGATCAACATGGAGATGAAGGGAGACATCGCCGCCTATCTCGCCGGCGTGCCGAACGCGCCAGTACGGAGCATGGGCGAGATCCTGGCGAAGGGGGCGTTCGACAAGGAACTCGAGGTGCGCTTCCGCACCGTCGACACCTTTCCAGCGCTTCCCAACCCGGCGCATCGCACCACACTCGCGCGGCAAGGCGCGTTGCGCGCGCGCGTGGAGTTTCTGCTCGACTCACTCAAACTGGATGCGCTGGTGTACCCGACCGTGCGGCAGAAGCCCGTCTTTCCGGGGCAGGTGCAGGGCGGGAGCACCTGCCCGCTGGGTGCGCAGAGTGGTCTGCCGTCGATTGCGATGCCCGCGGGATTCACCGCCGATGGCCTGCCGGTGAGCGTGGAGCTCCTGGGCAAGGGCTTCAGCGATGTGCGGCTGGTCGCACTCGCGTATGCGTATGAACAGACGGGTGCGCGCCGGCGCGCTCCCACCACCACGCCAGCACTGGTGAATGGCGCGGCGCCGGTGGCGCCGGACATTCGCGTGACGATGGGGAGCGCCGGCGTCCAGGCGACGACCGTGATCACCATCGATGAGATCCGCCACGAACTGCGCTGGACCAGCACCGTGCGGTCGACTCGCCCCGACGCGTGGTCGGCCGTGGTGCTGCGGCGCCGCGGCGGGGGGACGCTCACCGGCCCCGCGTCGAGCACGAGCGGCAGCGCCCCGGCGCTCGCGCGCATCACGATTGATGATCAGGCGACGCGGGTGGTAGCCCGGTTGCTCGGACCCACCGAGACCACCCATCAGGGAACGATGCCGCTCACCGAAGCGGATCGTGAGGCGTATCACGCCGGGCGCCTGTCCGTCCAGCTGATTCCGGCCGGCGGCGCACCGAGCGTCGAGACGCCCATCGCCGCGCCACCGAGCCGCCCTATTTCGCGATAAGCGGCGACACCCCAACCCCGTCGGATCCCGCACCCACCGGCAGCGTCTTCACGATGCTGCCGGTTTGCGTATCCACCACCGCGACCTTCGCCACCGCCTTGAGCGTCACATACGCATACGCCCCATCGCGCGAGAGGGCGATGCCCTGCGGCGAGGGATGCGCGCCGTCGGCCGGGAGCACCGCGGGCACGTTGATGGTCGTGCGAATCGTGCGCGACGCCACGTCCACGAGATGGATCTGCTCGCTTCCCGGATCGGACACGACGGCCGTCCGGCCATCGGGCGTGATCGCGAGACGATACGCCATGCCGAAGCCCTCGAGCGTCGCGCGCTTCGCGCCGCTGGCTCCATCGAGCACGTACACCTGATGCGACTCGTTGCCGCCGACCCACACCTCGCGGCCGTCCGGCGTGACGGCAATCCCCTCGATGCGCGCGCCCACCGCGAACGGCGCGCTCACCACACGTGACGGCACATCGATCGCACTCACGCTCATTGCCGCGATGTTCGTGGTGAACGCACGGCGCCCGTCCCTGCTGAGCATCACCATGTGCGTCGTGGCCTGCCTGGTGCTCATCGACGTGTCGACGCCGCCGGTGCGGAGGTCCACCACGAGCACGCGCTGGGCGCGCTCACCGGTCACCAGCAACGAGTGGCCGTCGGGGAGGTAGGCGAGTCCGTGCGGGCGTTGGTTGCCCGCGCCAAGCTCCACCACGCGCGGCGCCGAGGTCGGCCTCGTGAGATCGAACACCGCGAGCGAACTGCCCACCGACTCGCGATTGCCGTAGATCGCCACCACGGCCTGCTTGCCGTCAGGCGAGACCGCCACCTCGTGCGGCCCGGTGCCCACTGGCGTCGTCGCGAGTGTACGACTACTCGCGATATCCACCAGCGAAACGGTGTGCGCGTCCATGTTCGACGCGACGAGCGTACCGGTCGGCCCGCGCTGCGCGGCTGCCGTCGAGGTAACGAGCGCGAGGGTCAGAAGGGCGTGACGCATCGGAGGTCGGATTGAAAAGTGAACGGCGCATACGTACGGCGCATACATGGAGCGCATACAGCTGGCGCATACGTGAAGCGCTACCGCGGTTTGGCGCGGCACGTGTGCGCCGTACGTATGCGCCGTACGTATGCGCCGTACGTATGCGCCGTACGTATGCGCCCCACGTATGCGCCCCACGTATGCGCCCCACGTATGCGCCCCACGTATGCGCCCCACGTATGCGCCCCACGTATGCGCCCCACTTCT
>JBDHVK010000145.1:0-9701 GCA_039809645.1 Gemmatimonas sp. | reverse complement strand
CGGCCGGTACCGGGCTCTTCCTGGTGTTCAACGAAGGGCGCACCGCGAGCGGGTTCTTCAATTGGGAGCAGCCGCTGCAGCGGAGTGTGTTCTTGAAGTACACGCGGCAGTTCGGGACGGGGGGATAAACCCCAAACCACCCATAACTCATGACCAAGAACCCGAAACACTTAACTGATCAGTTCTGTGTGTCGGGTTCTTGGTCGTGGGTTATGGGTTGTTGCAGCTTGTCAGGGTTTCCTGTATGGCGAAATCTTCCGAAAAATCCCACTGTACTCTCGCAGAGTGAGGGCAGCGCCTCCACGATACCCCAAGCGGGCTGGGCATCGATCCCGGTTCCCTCGAGGTGGGATGAGGGCGAAGCGCGAAGGTGTCGCGAGCGCCGACCCGCTGCAACATTCCACCGCAGAGTGGATTGCACCGTTGGCCACGGTCTCGAGCCATGTCCAATCGGGTGCCGACCCGGACTCAGGGAGCCGCTGGATTCTCCCGCGACACAAGATGTCGCTAAGACCCTCCGGGGACGACACAGAAACGCGCCGAGCATGCATGCTCGGCGCGTTTCGTGTGTGATGCACCATGAGTCGTCGCGCATGCGCCGGTGACACCGTGGGCCACCAACATCACGCTGAGGGAAACGCCGACACCCCGCGGACCACGACGAGGTACACTGATGACGCGATGTTCATCGTGATCGCTCGGAGGTGCTCATGCTTTGTTATGCACTCACGCCGCGTGTCCGACCGCTACTCGCCACCCGCCTCGTTCGCGGCCACTCACTCGCCGCGCTCGCTCTGCTCGCCGCCGCTTGCGGCGGTGGCGGTGATACTGGAGACCACGGTATCACGGTCCCACCTGCACCCACGGTCTCCTCGCTCTTGGTCTCGAGCGGTGGGAGCCAGCGCGCCCGCATCACCCGGACCCTTCCGCAGGCGGTGGTGATTCGCGCCGTCACCGCGGCCGGCGCACCGGTCACCGGTGCGTCACTCCAGTTCACCGCGGCCAACGGTGGAGCCGTGCAGCCCGCCTCGGCCACGACAAACAGCAGTGGGGAAGCCACGGTGCAGTGGACGCTTGGCCCCACGCCGGGCGCGCAGGTGCTCACCGTGTCCGCATCCGGCACCAGCGCCAGCGTGACGGTCGCCGCCACCGCCGATCCGGCGCTGCGGGCCACGGTGCGCATTCTCGATGGCGACGACCAGCAGGCCGAAACGGGGCGCGTCGTGCTCGTCGCGCCCAGCGTGCAGCTGCTCGACAGCACCGGCGCACCCATCGCGGGTGCGCATCTCACGTTCACCGTGACCGGCGGCGGAGGATCCGTCCAGCCGACAAGCGTTACGACGGATGCCACCGGGCGCGCCGCGACGGGCAGCTGGGGGTTGGGCGCCGTCGGGGCGCAGTCCCTGCGCGTCGAATGCACCGACGCGGATGTCTTCGTGCAACCGGCGGTGACGCTCACCGCAGTGGCCGTACCCGTCGGCGGGACGGTCACCATGCCGGCGCGCAACTACTCCATACCGGCCGGCAATACGCCGATCATTACCGATAGCGTAACCGGCGTACAGTTCCGTGTACCTGGTGGCGGGATCGGAAGCATCACCGTGGCCAGCGCGGTGAGCGGTCCCGTTCTGCCTGTGGAGGGTGCCACACGTCTCGTCGTCGGGTTCTCGGGGGTTCCCCGCGTCGAGGTGCGCACCGTCGGGGCAAACGGCGCTCCCGCGATCGCCTACGTGTACGGTGACGATCGGTTTGGGGTGATCACGCACCCCAGCACGACGCACTGGTGGGCACTACCGCGGACCGCAGTCTCGGCGGATACCGCGTGGTACCAGCTGCCCAAGATCGCCACCGGCAGCGTTCGGCTGTGGGCACCGTTCAGAGGCGCCGCGTTCCGGGATGAGTGGGCCCGGCAGGACCTCGCGGTGGCTCGCAAGCCGCTCTATGTCTTCGAACAATCTCGCTTCGAGGCCCTCTCCCGAAAGTCCATCCAGTGGTGGCGATCCAACCTGACGCCGACGACCGCCGCCAGGCTGGCCGGCGCCGAGGATCGGCTGCAGGTCTCTGCCTTCGGGAAGTCCGGGTGGAGCAGCGACAATGACGCCTTCTATCGGTGCGCCCAAAGTTCCGGAAGCGCATGCATGCCGATGATTCAGTACCCGGCGGAGAAGCTCTTCGACTCGCTGCACATCACGGCGCACGAGCCGTCGCACTACGTCACCCACTTGCTCGTTGGCGACGCGCGTTATTTCGGTGATCTCGAGGCCAACGTGCCGCCGCAAGGACACATGCCCGGGGCGCTGGCCCTCGGCTTCCGCAACTCGCTGATCGAGGAGTACGCGCACTTTGCGGAATTCCTCATGCACGGCGAGGTGACGCAATTCGAGCTCCGGAGCGTGCGCGCGCTGAACAATGGGGCGCAGTTTGTGCGCAACAGCTTCTTGAACGATCCGGGCCCGGATCGGATCGACTACCCGTCGATTGAAGGCTTCGGAGCCTTGATGCTCGCGGCGTTCACCCGAACGCCGTCGCAAACCGTGATCTACGACGTGTTCGGCTCGGCCTCGACCACCCGCGTCCCCACCGCGACCACGCCAACCACGACGCTGCTGGAAATCCTGGCGAAGGGACCGAAGACGCCGGACGAGCTGCGAGTCGCCCTCGCACCGCTGGCGGGCAGTGATGAGAAGCTGGCGGCCATGCTGGAACCGCTCGGTTGGAGCTATCGCGCCACCGGCACGCTCGTTGATGCGGCTGGAACGCAGCTGTCCGGCATCACGCTGGCGAGCGTCGTGCGCGTCGAAGGTGTCGACTACGTGCAGCGCGCCCCAGCGGCGACCGGTCCAAACGGGTCCTTCACGCTGCCGCGCGTCTTCCCCGGTAAATCCATTCTGCGCGCGTACGGGCCGAAGGCCACCGACTCCGTGGATATCACGACGGTGACCGCCGACTGGGGAGCAGCCACTCCCACGGTCGTGACGCTCGGTCTCCTGAAGCTGCCGATCAACCTGTCGGGGTTGACGACCTTCTCGGTCACCCTGCAGGGCATTGCCGCGACCAATCGCGCGGGCAGCGCGAGTTGCAGCTCGGCGCTGACCGTGGACGGGGTCGTGAATCGCAAGGACCTTCAGGGCTACGCGATGCCACCGCTCGCCTGGACATCGAGCCGCTTCGCCCTCGACTTCGTCCAGCCGTGGGCCGTGAATCAGGCCTCGGAGCAGGACTACGGCTCCGAACGCGTGGTGGCGAACGGTACCGTCGTGGCAGGGCGCGGTGATACGCTCTGGTTCGATGGACGGTTGGAGCGCTCGGATTTGCGCGTGAACACGCGGCTCGCGGCGATCAATGCGGGCGTCAAGGCGTGGGCCACGACGGACTCGGGCGCGTGGAGCGCGGTCGTGCCCATCGCGCATCTGCCGATGCTGCCCGCCCCGGATGGCAAGTCGATCAGCGGCACGCTACGCGGGGCGGCGGCTGCGACGGCATTGGGCGGCTGGAGCTACGACTACTTCAGCAAGGATCTGCGCCCCGAGCCGTTGCACCCCAACTTCTCGTGCAGCTACGCGCTGACGCCGAGCGCCGTCCTCACGGTGCGGCTCGCACCGGCCACGCTCTCCCCACCGTAACGCGGCATACGCGCCGAGCATGCATGCTCGGCGCGTTTCGTTTGTCCGGCGGCCGTGTAGCTTCCCGTCATGCCTGATCATGCCGCCACCATCCGCGCGCTCCGACGCCACTCCAACGAAGCGATCGACGCGCTCGATCCGGACTACGTAGCGTCCTTCATGGCCGAGGACGTCGTCGTGGAGATCGCCGGCGGCGAGGTGCTCCGTGGGCGCCTCGCCAACCGCGATGCCTTTGCCGCCCAGATGCGCACCCCCGGATTCGGCGGGTATACCCGCGTGCCACAGCAGGTGATCATCGCCGGCGAGCCGCCACGCGGCATCGAGCACGGCACCTGGGTCGGACGCTGGCGCGCCGGCGGGCGCACGCAGGAGCAGCGTGGCAGCTACGAGGCCGAATGGCGCCTGGGCACGATTGGCTGGGAGATCGTGCGCGAGACGTATCGGCCGGGCAGCTGATCCACCTCCACGCGACGCGCGCGGCGGTCGGCGCTAGTGCTCCGCCTGACGGCGACGCTGCAACGTATCCCGCACGTGCCGAAGGCGCACATGCTCCTCTCGCTCGCGTTCGTCGAGCGCCGCGCGGATGCGCCGGGTCTGGGCGGTGAGCGACGGCGCGAGGCGCTGCTCGAGCGCCCGCAACCGTCGGTTGGTCTCGGCCACAGCGTCGGCTAGCCGGCGCAGTCGCTGCTCCAGCGGCGCTGTCTCCACGAGCTGCGCCGCAAAGGCCGCATAGCGCCGGGCAGCCAGATCCACCGCCGGACCGGCCATGGCCGGCGCCCGATCGCGCGCCACCAGCGATCCGTCGGGGGCCTCCACCGCATGCAGGTCCGTGTACGGCATGCCCCAGAGCCAGGTCGGCGTGAGCATGACCGTCGGCGTGCGGAGCGGGCGCGCGATGGCGTCGAGCGTGTGCAGGCCGCGGTCCATCAAGGCCTGCCGCACGGCGTCGGCGGCGGCGTCGGCCTCGCGCGCCAAGCGCTCGCGGCGCGCCATGGCTGGCGCGGCGGCACGAAAGAGTTCGGCCACCAGCGCCTCGCGCTTGCGACGGGTCAGGGCAATGCCCTGTTCGACGCGCACCAGCTGACGGCGCGTGCGCAGCAACTCGGCGCGGGTGGCGGCCGTGCGCGAGGCCATCAGCCCTCCGCTCCGGCTCCGGCTCCGGCTGCGATCGCGCCAGCGACTGCATCGCGCGACGCCCAGGTGGCGGCACTGATGCGCAGCAGATCCTCGCGGGGCATCGACTCGATCAGCGACCACCCTGCGGCAAAGGTCTCGTCGAGAGTACGGCGCACCTCGCCCTGATTGAGGAAGCGAGACTCGAACTGCTCGGCGAAGTCGAGCGCGCGCCGGTCGGCGGGCGACAAGCCATTCACTCCCACGATCGCGGCAAGTGGCCGGGCATCGCGACCACGCGCGTAGAGCGCATAGAGCTGGTCGGACCACTCACGATGATCGGGGCGCGTGCGCCCGCGGCCGATCCCCTTGCCCATCAGGCGCGAGAGCGAGGGGAGGGGATCGATGGGCGGCATGACGCCCTGCCGGTGCAGCTCGCGACTGAGCACGAGCTGCCCCTCGGTGATGTAGCCGGTGAGATCGGGAATGGGGTGCGTGATGTCGTCGTCAGGCATGGTGAGCACGGGGACCTGCGTCACCGATCCCGGCCGTCCGTGCACCACCCCGGCCCGCTCGTACAGCGAGGCGAGGTCAGTGTACATGTACCCGGGGAATCCGCGGCGGCCCGGCACTTCCTCACGCGCAGTCGCTACTTCACGTAGCGCCTCGCAGTAGTGCGTGAGGTCGGCCATCACGACCAGCACCTGATACCCGGCTTCGAACGCGAGCCACTCGGCGGCGGTCAGCGCGAGACGTGGCGCCAGCAGGCGCTCCACCGCCGGATGCGACGCTCCGTTCAGATAGAGCACCGTGCGCGACTGCGCCCCGCTCCGCGCCAGCCGCTCGCGCACCTCGCGTACCTCACGCGCGGTGATGCCGATCGCCGCGAACACCACCGCGAACGGTTCGTTGCCCGACGGGCGTGCCCACTCCACGATCCGCGAGGCCAGCGCGAGAGCCGGCAGACCGGGCCCTCCGAACACGGGCAGTTTCTGCCCGCGGATGAGCGTGTTCAGGCCATCGACGACGGAGAGACCCGTCTCGATGACGTCACGCGGAGGAGCCCGCCGCACGGGGTTGAGCGGCAGGCCATCAACGGGACGCTCGTCCTCGCCGATCGGTGCCGGCAACCCGTCCACCGGATCGCCATGCCCGTCGAAGGCGCGTCCCAGCAGCTCACGACCCACGATGGTCGTCGCCACGCTCCCCGTCAGTTCGATCTCGGCCCGCGACGGCGATAGCCCGACCACTTCATCGAGCAGTTGAACCACCGTAACGCGCGTGCCGGCATCGATCACACGGCCCCGACGCTCCGGCTGGCCCGGCACGCGCACACGCACCCACTCACCCAGCACGGCGCCAGGCGTCTCGGCGAGAAAGAGCAGCGGGCCACCCGCACCGGTGGCGCCATGCATGGTGCGCGCGAGCGGCACCCGCTCGGGAGGCAGCAGCGGCGTGGTCATGCGGATCCTCCGTCCAGCGGATGGCCGGCGAGCTGTTCGGCGGCCCGGCGCACCACATCGAGCGCCGTCGGAACCGCGGCGTCGTCGGCGCCGCGCAACTGGGTGAGCCCCTGCAGCAGCTGGCGCAGATCGAGTTCAGGCCACCGGCGTCCGGCCGCGAGCGCCGCGGCACCGGCGTCGGCAAGCCACAACATGCCGGTCGCCATGGCAAACGCCTTGCGCGGAGAGCAGCTGGCATCGATGGGGTCCAGCGCGCTCTGTCGCAGCAGCATTTCGCGAATGATGCCGGTCACGGCCAGCGTCAGTCGATCGGCGTCTTCGAGCGCCTCCGGCCCAACGAGCGTGGCCACGTCACGCAGCGCGCGCTCCCGTTCGAGCAAGGCCAGCAGGCGCGCCCGTCGTACGCTCCACGCCGCACCGGCTTCGGCAGCGAACCACGGCGCCACGCGCTCCGCATCGAGGCTGAACGAGGTGTCCCAGTCGACCGCCGGATAGTGGCGCTGACTCGCGAGCGCGGGGTCCAACGCCCAGAGCGCGCTCGCAACCCGGAGCGCGGCCTGCGTGACGGGTTCCGAGAAGTCGCCGCCGGGCGGCGAGATGGCGGCGATCGTGGTGACGGCGCCATCGCGCGACGGCACACCCAGGCAGTGCACGCGACCGGCCCGTTCGAGAAACGCGCCGAAGCGGCTCGCGAGGGAGGTGGGATAGCCCTCCTCGCCCGGCATCTCCTGCAGTCTCGCGGCCAACTCGCGCAGCGCCTCGGCCCATCGCGACGCCGAATCGACCATGAGAGCCACGCGATACCCCTGGTCGCGGTAGTACTCGGCGATCGTGACGCCAAGGTAGATCGACGCTTCGCGCGCGGCGACCGGCATGTTGGAGGTATTCACGATCAGCACGCTGCGCTCCATCAGCGGGCGACCGGTGCGCGGATCCACGAGTTCAGGGAACTCCGTGAGCACATCGGTCATCTCGTTTCCGCGCTCGCCGCATCCCACGTACACCACCACGTCGGCGTCCGCGTGCCGCGCGAGCGACTGCTCGAGCATGGTCTTGCCGGTGCCGAATCCGCCGGGCATGGCCACGGCACCACCCTCGGCCACCGGGAAGAAGAGATCGAAGACCCGTTGTCCGGTCACGAAGGGTCGGTCGGAGGCCAGTCGGTTGGCCACCGGGCGTGCGATGCGCACGGGCCAGGCCTGCGCGAGCGTCAGCGGCTGGTCATCGTCGAGTCGCGCGATCGGGTCGTGCACGGTGAACGCGCCACGCTGGATTTCTGTGAGGCGTCCCGAGCGCCCCGGCGGCACGAGAATGCGATGCGTGAGCGCGCCCTCGGGGACCGTGCCGAGGACGTCGCCGCCGTGGAGCACCTCGCCCACGTCGCGCGCCGGCGTGAAGTCCCAGCGTCGGTCGGCATCGAGGGTCGCGGCCTGCGCTCCGACGCCAATCCAGTCGCCGGTAGCGACGGCCAGCTGCGCGAGCGGACGTCCGATGCCGTCGAGCACCGCGCCGAGCAGCCCGGGGCCCAACTCAGCCTGCAGCGCGGTGCCCAGCGATCGCACGGGCTCGCCGACCGCCAGCCCGTTCGTTTCCTCGTACACCTGCAGCGTGGCGACCACGCCCTCCTGTCGGACCACTTCCGCGAGTCGTGCGGCCTCGCCCACCCGGGCGAGTTCGAAGAGGCTGCCGGCGAACGGCTCGACCTCCACCATGGCGCCCGCAATGCGGCGCACACGGGGGACCGAGTCGGTCGCGCCACTCGACGATCGGTGCGCGCTCATGGAAGCCTCGTCATTGCAGGCGCACGCGATAGCCGATCGCGCGTCGCAGCAGTTCGAGCACGCCACCGGTGGCGCTTTCGGCATCGTGGTGGGCGGCCGGGAAGGGAACGAGCACCGGAATGGCGCGCTGCTCGAGGCGTTCGCGGTCGGCGGCCGTGAGACGGCGGAGCAGCGGCTCTTCGACCAACAGCAGCGCGGTGTTGGGCGAGGGAGTGCTCAGCGCGGCGAGGAGCTCACCCGGCGTCGCCGGTGATTCGGCGCGCACCCCCGCAAGACGGAATCCGACGGCAACGTCTGGAGAGGCGAGCACCAGCACCTCGCCGCTCACCGACGGCGTGCTCACAGATGACGTGCTCGGGACACTCATGAGGACGGCCCCGCGTGGCTGAAGGCGAGACGACGGATCGCCGCGCACTCGGCCGCGATGGCGAGTACGGCGTGGATCACTGGCGCCGAGGACAGCGGCGCACGCCGCGCCCACGCCGCGTAGTACTGCCGCTGCGCATCGCGCGCCGCGTGCTCGGCGTCGCCCGCCGTGGCGGCGAGTGCGGCGGTCAGGCCGATGTGGCGCGCTGCGAGCGGGGCGAGTACGGCGTGGATGGCCTCCTCGCCATCGTGCGCCACGCGCCGCAGGTCGATCGGCGGTTGCTCCGCTCCGGGGACCGGCGTGAGCAAGGCATCGATCTCGCTGCTGCTGAGGTGCGCGGCCGACACCGCGAGCACGCTCCAGAGCGTGCGCAGCCACGCTTCGTCTTCGAGCCAGGCGCGCAGTGGCGCGTCGGCGGCGCGTCGCGCGCGGGCACTGGCGAAGCGCACGCCCCATGCCACTGCGAGCGCATGTTCGGTGGCGCACAGCGCGGCCGTGGTCGCGCGCGCCTGCGACGCCTGCCACGCGGCCACCGCGGGTGCGCCCGCGAAGTGGCCACTCGCGACGAGCAGCGCGAGCACCTGCTCGGGTCGTTCGAGCCGGGCGGCACGCTCCAGCAGGCGGCGCGGAAGCGTTGGCGTGGGCACCAGTGTTGCCAATCGCCAGCTGGCGGGCGCGAGTGACGCCGCGCCGCGCAGCAGAATGCGGATCATGTCGAGTTCGAGCGCTCCGACCAGCGCATCGATCGGGGCATCGGTAACCACACCCCACCGCGCCAGCGTGGCCATGCGACGGGCGGCGACACGCGTCGCCGCGATGTCCATGGTGACGGCATCGGCGGCGGTGCCGGCCGGCAGCGCGCCGCTCGCGACCAGCTCGTCGGCGATCGTCTGCAAGGGCAGTGCGGCCAGTGTGGGCGCGGCAGCTGCTGTGCGCAGATGCGGGGTGAGGCCTCGGGCCCGTGCGGCGAGCGCGCCCCAGCTCACGACGCCTCCCGCGTCGCGCCGGCGTGGGCGTGTGCCATCGTGTCGGTGCGGCGCAGTGCCGTCAACGCGCGCATGGCCAGGCGGGCACGTTGCGGCGCGACGAAGGCGGTGAGCGTCGCGTCCACCACTACCCGGCCATCCGCGCCGGTAATCCTCGCGCCCGGTGAGAGCGTGTCATTCACCGACACCTCCGCGCCGAGGAGCTCCCGTACTACGGCTGCAACGGCCGAATGGGCCTCGACCACGCGGGGCGGTTCCGGAAGGCAGGCGAGCGCGCGCCGGACCAGCGTGTGCGTCATGCACCGCGCATCATCACGATGCGCCGCCGCGGCAATCGCCACGTCGACGCGCTCGAGAACGCGCGCCAC
>JBDHVK010000144.1:0-9736 GCA_039809645.1 Gemmatimonas sp. | reverse complement strand
CCGTCGGCACCGGCCCAGCGCGCGGCCGGCTTCTTCTGAATCATGCGCTCCACGATGTACTGCAAGCGCGGCGGCACTTCGCCGGGGCGCACGGCATCGATGGCCGCGAGCTCTTCGTGCTTCTGCTTGAAGATGACGTTGTACAGCGCTTCGCCTTCCCACGGTCGATGCCCGGTGAGCATCTCCCAGGCGACCAGCCCCAGGCTGTACAGGTCTGAACGCGCGTTGGCCGGTCCGCCGTCGATCTGCTCCGGCGCCATGTACGCCGGTGTGCCGATGGCGGCGCCGGTCATGGTGAGGCGTGATTCGTCGGCGCTGTGCGCAATGCCGAAGTCACTGAGCATTGCCCGCCCCGTGTGACTGTCGACGAAGATGTTCTCCGGTTTCACGTCGCGATGTACGACGCCCATCTTGTGCGCGAACGCGAGCGCCTCGGCGATATCGCGCATCACCCGCTCGGCACGCTCGGGCTCGAAGGGCCCTTCGTCGAGAATCGTCTGCTTGAGCGTCTTGCCGGGCACGAACTGCATGACCAGCGCGAGCCCCCCATCGGTCAGGCGACGCACCGCGAAAATGCTGACAATGTTGGGGTGCTGCAGCTTGGCCACGGTGCGCGCTTCACGCTCGAGGCGCTCGATGGCCTGCTCCGCATTCGCGGCAAACCGCGGGCGCACGACCTTGATCGCAACATCGCGATGCAGTGCCCGATCGCGCCCGCGATACACGATGGCGCTGGCCCCACGCCCGAGTTCCCCGAGCAGCGTGTAATCGCGCTCGAGATCGGCGACTTCCTGATCGTCGTCGAAGGGTACGGTCATCAGCGACTGCGGAAGGTGAACGCGACTTCGCCCATCTCGATGCGATCGCCATCGGCGAGCGGCTGCTCACGGTCGCTTTCGAGTTCAGCGCCGTTGTAGGCGA
Organism: Gemmatimonas sp.; assembly: GCA_039809645.1. GTDB lineage: Bacteria > Gemmatimonadota > Gemmatimonadetes > Gemmatimonadales > Gemmatimonadaceae > Gemmatimonas. Next base: position 8,815 of record JBDHVK010000144.1, on the reverse strand, counting down.
CCGGATTGGTTTTCGACAGATTCACGAGATACCACGTGCCCTCCCGCAGTTGCATGCGGGCGTGCTGGCGACTGACCGTCTTGTCGCGCAGTTGGATGTGGCGATAGAGCTCCCCCTCCGAGCGACCGAAGGTGATCTCCAGGCCGTTCGGCCCCGGCACGTGCACGAAGCGGATTTCTCGACCGGCATCGAGTCCCGAGCCGATCTCGAAGCGGCCCGGGAGGAACTGCAGGGTTCCCTCGGCCGGAACGCTGAAGCGCAGCCCATGTCCCTCCACCATGGTACCGGGCACGCCAGCGGCATTCACGACGGCCGCATCGACCGCCGGGGGCGCCTTCGCGGGCGCCGGTGCGGGGGCAGGCTTCGCGGTACTGAATTCCCGAATCACCGGCGGAGCCTTGGGGGGCGAAACGACGGGCGTGCTCTCCGGCGTGACGACCGTCTTGACCACGGGCATCGAGCCGGGCGGTGTGCGGGGGGCGCGGAACGGAACGACGGGAGGCATCCGGGCAGGATCCTCCTCGCTGATGGCCGGCCGACTCTGGGGCGGGGTGTATCGTTCCCCTGGCTGCATCCCGCCGAAGAGCGGCAGGGGCGCGTCCATGTCCCGTTCGGCCACCGGCGCCCGCTGCATCCACCAGTACACCACGAGCACCACCACCACGATGACGGCGGCAAGGATCGCCAGAAGCCGGGTCAGTTCGGGGGTCATGTATGAAGGAGGCCGGGAAATCTGGGGGAGGACATTCTGCGGGACAGCAGCTGCAATCTACAGAGCGACGGCAGGGACCGTCAGCACCAGACGCCCCGCCTGAGAGTCCATTACGCGCACCTTTCACGTCACACGTATGCGTCCTGCATTGATCCTCGTTCACGGCGCGCTCGGGAGCGGCCGGCAGCTGGCCCCCCTGGCCGACGCGCTTGGCGCCGAACTGCAGACTAGCGTGGCCATCGTCGAGCTTCCTGGTCATGGGCAGACCCGGGCGACGGACGATGAGTTCCGGATGGAGGCGTTCGCCGCCAGTGCGGCCGCGGTCGCCACCGCGATCCGCGAACCCGGCGCTCCGGCGCCCGTCGTCTTCGGCTACTCGATGGGTGGGTACGCCGCGCTCGTCGCAGAGGCGAACGCGCCGGGCACGTTCAGCGGCATCGTGACCTACGGGACGATGTTCGACTGGACACCGGCTGTGGCCGTCGCCGCCGCCGCGCGTCTCGATCCGGCCATGATGACGGCGAAAGTGCCGGCATTCGCCGAGCAACTGCGCGAGCGCCATGCCGAAGCCGGGGGCTGGGAGCAGATGCTGGCGCGCACCGCCTCGCTGCTCCGCACGCTGGGCGACGCGCCGCCGCTCACCGCCGATCAGCTCGCGCGCCTCGCGTGCCCCGTCCAGCTGCTTGTGGGCGAGCGCGACGACACCGTTTCCTGGGAACAGACGGCGCGGATCGCGGGGCTCGTGCCGCGCGGCACCGCCATTCTGGTTCCGGGTGCGCCACATCCCATCGAGAAGGTGCCCGTCAGCGCCCTGTCGCGAGCGCTGACGGCTGTCCAACCGGCGGCCGGATAGCCGGCCCGCCAACTACTTCTTGCGTTCGCCAGTGAAGGTGGCGCTTCCCTGCCCCGCGAAGTCGACCTCACCCTTCACATGATCCGCATCGACGATGACGCCCTTGAACGCGAGCGTGGTGCCGCCGCTCGTGTTCACGTCGAACGCGATGTCGTTGCCCTTCACCGTGCCCTTGAAGCTGAGCACGCCCATGCGCGACGACTCGTAGGTGCCGGTGAGCGAGTCGCCCTTCTGCTTGAAGGTCACGGCCGGCGTACCCGTGCCGTTCTCGGTGACGACGGCAAAGGTCCAGTTTCCGGTGAGGTCCACCGCGATGCGCTGCGCGACTAGTGAGACGGCGGGAAGCGCGAGTGCGACAACGGCGGCGATGATCGGCGTACGGCGCATGATGAACTCGATGCTGTGAAGGGGAGCGGTCAGCGCGTCAGGCCGTCGCCGAACTTGGCGATGCCCGGCAGCGTGATGGGAAGTTTGCCGGTGATGGGCGCCTTGCCCAGCAGCGCGCGGGCCGCAGCCCGCTGCGACGGCGTCCAGGGACTCCACGCGATGAGGTGCGCATCGGTCAGCGGCAGCCCGAGCTGGAGATACGGGTTGTTGAAGCTCACGAGCACCACCTTCGTGCCGGCGGCGCGCAGGCCATCGAGCAGTTCGGGGATACCCTTCGTGGCGACCATGCTGGCCGTGTTCGTGGCCGCCCCGATGTAGCTCGACACGATCACCACGTCCGCGCCGCGCGACGCATTGAGCGCGTTCGTCACGGCAGCCGGAAGGATCGCGGGGTCGGGGTTGATCGTGTAGCCGCCGGTGTTCCCCGACGCCGCACCGGCCGTGGCCTCGGCGACGATCTCGGGCGTGAGTTGCAGGGACAGCGTCTTGGGATACGCGCTGCGCAGCTCGGCATCGAAGGTGCGGCCGGCGCTGATGTCCACCCGACCACCCACTGTGATCGACACGACGCGCGCATCGCGCGCCATCTTGAATGGCACGAGGCCACTCGAATCGCGCACGAGCGTGATGGCCTTCTCGGCCGCCAGTCGCGCGACCGTCTGGTTCTGCTGCGTCCCGATGCTGCTCCGCATCGCCTCCACGTCGGTGAAGCGATTCCGGTCGAGGCCGAATTCGTGCTTGGCCATCAGCAGCTTGCGCACCGACTGGTCGAGACGCGCCTCAGTGATGCGCCCCGACGCTACCGCGTCGGTGATCGCCTGGATGGAGACCTTGGCGTCGGTCGGCATGAGCAGCACGTCGTTGCCCGCTTCGAGCGCCCGCAGGGTGGCCTCCTGCATCGTCATGCCGGCGAGCACGCCGTTCATGTCGAGTGCATCGGTCACGAGCAGCCCGTTGAAGTGCATGTCGCGGCGCAGCAGGTCGGTCATGACCTTCGGGCTCAGGGTCGCCGCGATGTGCGAGCTGTCGAGCGCCGGCAGGTCACCGTGGAACGTCATCATGCCACGAAGCCCCACATCGATGGCGCTCTGGAACGGCTTGAGCTCCACGCTGTCGAGGCGGGCGCGCGAGACGTTCACCTTGGAGAGCTCCAGATGCGAGTTCTGCTCGGTGTCACCGTGCCCCGGGAAATGCTTGCCGGTGGCAAGCATTCCGTTCTGCTGGATGCCCCGCACCAGCGCGCGCCCCATCATGGCCACGAGCGTGGGATCCTCACCGAACGACCGGCCGCTGATGACCGGATTCTTGGGGTTGTTGTTCACATCCAGCACCGGCGCGAACGCCATGTGGATGCCCATCGCGCGTCCTTCCTGCGCGGTGACGCGTCCCATCTCGTAGGCGATCGTCGTGTCACGCGTGGCGCCGATTCCCATCTGATACGGGAACGACGTCGCGCCACCAAGCTCGATCGCGTTGGGGAGGAACCAGCCGCCCCGCGCACGGAACGCCGCGCCCGTCTCGAGATCGGCGCCAACGAGCAGCGGCAGGCGCGAGGCGCGCTGCAGCGCATTGATCTTCACCGCGATGTCGGTGGGACCACCGACCGACACGATGAGACCGCCGAGTTCCTGCTCGCGCACCAGTTTTTCGATGTTCGTGAACGACGGTGCATCCACGGCCGTGTAGTCACCGAGCGTCCACACCCAGATCAGTTGCGCCGCCTTCTGGCGGACCGTCAGCGTCTTGAGCACGGAATCGGCCCACCGCTCGTCGGCGGCGGGGTTGCGCGCGCGCATGACGCTGGTGGCAACGGGGCTGGACGCGGGACTGGGCAACGAGCCAGGCGTGGAGGTGGCCGAAGCACAACCGGCGGCCGAGGCGGCCAGCAGGGCGAGCGGCATCAGGCGAGAGCGATGCGCTGAAATAAGCATGTGGCAAGATAACCCGGTGCCCGGCCCGGGTTCATCCGGCGGCGGCCGCCGCGGCCTCCTCCGACCGCGCGGCGGCGAGGCGCTGCAGTTCGCTGCGCATGGAGGGGAGCGCCCGGGCGTACCAGGCCACGACCAGCAGCGTGAGTGCCCCGCTCGCCGCCACCACCCACGGTGCGCCGACGCGCGCGGCCGCCGCCCCGGCGATCACACTCCCGAGCGGTGCCATTCCCAGGAATGCAGTGGTATAGAGCGCCATCACGCGGCCGCGGAGCCCCGCCGGCACCACGGTCTGCAGCAGCGAGTTGGCGCTGCTCGACACGAGCACCAGCCCCCCGCCGATCAGCGGGAGCATGGCGAGAGCTCCCCACAGACTCCCGAGCGGCGCGCACATCAGCGCGAGGAGCATCAGCGCCACGGCAAACGTCGTCGCCGCCGACAGCATCACCTTCGATACGCCGCGCAACGACGCGCGCCCCGCCAGCCAGGTGGTCGACACGAGCGCACCGGCACCGGCTGCCGTCATGAGCCAACCGAGCGCGTTGGCCCCACCGTGGAGCGCCTCCGTCGCCAGACTCGGCAGCAGGACGGAATACGGCGTCCCAAGCAGCGACACGCCCGCCACGAGCAGCAGCAGCGTGCGCACCGCGTGCTGTTCCCGGGCGTAGCGGAACCCTTCGCGCAGATCGCGGGTCACGTCGCCGCGTTGCGGTGCACGGCCGACCACGTGGGGCACCCGCATCAGCATGAGCGACAGCAGCACCGCGCCATAGCTCACCGTGTCGACCGCGAAGCACCAGGCCTCGCCCGCCGCCGCGAGCAGGGCGCCGCCGAGTGCCGGCCCCACGAGTCGACTCGCGTTGAACATGGCCGAGTTGAGCGCGATGGCGTTCGGCAGGTCCGCCCGGTCGGTAACGATCTCCGCCACGAACGCCTGACGGACCGGTGTATCGAGCGCGCCGATGAATCCCTGAAAGGTCTGGAGCCACAGCAGGTGCGTGAGCGTGGCCTCGCCACGAAACGCCAGCAGCGCGAGCGCTCCCGATTGCAGCATCGAGAGCCATTGGGTGAGCAGCAGCAAGCGATGACGGGAGAACCGGTCGGCGAAGACGCCACCGAGCGGGCCGAAGAGCAGGGTGGGCGCCAACCCCGCGAAGCTCACCAGCCCGAGATCCCACTCCGAATGGGTGAGGCGCCACACCAGCCAACTCGTGGCGATCCGCGTGACCCACGTCCCGACGAGCGAAACGCCCTGCCCCAGGAAGAAGAGCCGGAAATTCCGGTGACGTAGCGCGCGGGCGGTGTGGTGCGACTTCAATCGGCAGGCACGGGCTCGGGGGCGGCATGTGCCCCCGTGCGCTCGCCGACGCCGAACAGCCGGAACAGCCGTTCACGCCAGCCGTCGAGGATCTCGTACACGGTGGGAATCACGAACAGCGTGAGGAAGGTGGAGGTGATCGTCCCCCCGATGACCGCGCGGCCGAGCGGCGCCCGGAAATCGGCGCCTTCGCCGAGCCCCAGCGCCACCGGAATCATGCCCGCGATGAGCGCCAGCGTGGTCATCAGGATGGGCCGCAAGCGGATGGCGCCGGCTTCGATGAGCGCGTCGCGCAACGACATCCCCTTCTCTTCGCGCGTCCACTTCGCGAAGTCGATCAGGAGGATCGCATTCTTTGCGACGATGCCCATGAGCAGAATCACCCCGATGAGGCTCATGATGTTGAGCGTGTCACGAGTGATGAGCAGCGCGAGCACCACGCCGATGAGCGAGAGCGGCAGCGACATCAGAATGGCGAGCGGGTCGAGGAAGCTGCCGAACTGCACCACCAGAATGAGATACATCAGCAGCACCGCGATGCCGAGGGCGGCGCCGATGCTGCCGAAGACCTCGCTTTGACTCTTCACCTGCCCGCCCTCGCTGATGCGATAGCCGTCGGGGAGCCGCAGCTGCTTGAGACGGGCGTTGAGATCCTGCGTCACGTTGCCGAGCGAGCGTTCAAGATTCGCGCCGATCGTGATGGAGCGTTCGCGTTGATAGTGCTGGATCTGCGCTGGCCCCACGTCACTGGTGATCGTCGCGATCTGCGAGAGAGGCACGGTGAGCGGCGCGCCGCCCCCCTGCGCCGCCAGCACGAGCGGCAGGTTGGCGAGATCGGCCGCGTTCTCGCGAGACTGCGCGGGCAGGCGCACGCGCACGTATCGCGTTTCCCCGGAGGGATCGACCCAGTTGCCGGCATCCACGCCAGCGAACGCCGGGCGCAGCGCCCCCGCGACCTGGCCCACGCTCACACCCATCGTTCCCGCGAGACCGCGATTGAGCTCCACCCGCAATTCAGGCTTGGTGCCGCGACTCGACAGCCCGACGTCCACGGCGCCCGGCGTCTGCCGCATGGCGTTGGCCACCGAGTCGGCGTAGGCCGAGAGCACGAGCGGATCGTCGCCCTGCAGCAGGAGCTGCAGGGGCTTCTGCCCACCCATCGGGCCGCCCGCCTCGAGCAGGTACGCCGTCACGGTGCCGATCTGTCGCAGTTCGCGCCGGATCTCGTTGCCGAGTTCCTTCTGCCCGATGCTCCGCTCCTTCTTGGGCTTGAGCCGCACGTAGATCTGCGCGGCGTCGACGGCGCCGGTGCCGCTGGCGGAGCCCACGGTGACATAGGTGTAGCGCACCTCCGGACGGGCGCGCACGCGCGCCGCGATCTGCTCGGCTTGCGTACGCGTGAACTCGAGGCTCGAACCGGCCGGCGGTTCCACGGTGATGGACAGCTCACTGCGATCGGAATCCGGGGTGAACCCCACCCCACCGAACATGACCTGCAGGGCCACGGCCAACACCAGCGAACCGATGGCCACGCTCACCATGGTGTACCGATGGTCGAGCGCCCACGCGACGCCGCCGCGATAGCGCTCCGCCTGCCGGTCGAACCACACGTTGAATCGATCCAGCAGTCGCGTGATCCACACCCGCTTCTCCGGCGCGACATGCGGATCGGGCCAGTACGCGGACAGCATCGGGTCGAGCGAGAAGCTCACGAACAGCGACACGAGCACCGCAAAGGCAATCGTCAGGGCGAACGGCTTGAACCACTGGCCGGCAAACCCGCTCATGAAGCCGACCGGGACGAACACCGCGACGATGGAGAATGTCGTCGCCGCGACCGCGAGCCCAATCTCGTCGGTGCCTTCGCGCGCGGCGGTGTAGTGATCTTTCCCCATCTCCACGTGGCGCACGATGTTCTCACGCACCACGATGGCGTCGTCGATCAGGATGCCGATCGCCAGCGACAGCCCGAGCAGCGACATCGTGTTGAGCGTGAAGCCCGCCATCCAGAGGGGCACGAAGGCCGCGAGTGCGCTGACCGGGAGCGCCAGCCCCGTGATGACGGTCGATCGCCACGAGTTGAGGAAGAGAAACACCACGAGCACCGTGAGCAGTGCGCCCTCGACGAGCGTGGATTGCACATCCTCGACACTGCGCGTCACGCGCTCACCGGCGTTGCGCACGACCTGCAGCGTGACGCCGGTGGGGAGCACCTTCTGCAGGCGCGGCAACAGGTCGGTCACGCCGTTCGCGACCTGTGTGGTGCTGTACCCCTTCGACTTCACGATGTCGAGCCCGATCGCTTCCGCACCGTTGTAGAGCGCGGCCGAGCGACGCTCGGCGGTGCCGCGCTCCACGGTGGCCACCTGCCCCAGCGGAATGACCGTGCCGTTGCGCGCACCCACGCTCAACTGCGCGAACTCCTCCGGTCGCTCGATGCGACCCGCCAATCGAATGGCCCGTTCGCGTTCGGCGCCGGTGATGCGCCCTACCGGAGCCGCGAGATTCTGGGCGCGCACGGCGCTGACGACCTGATCGACACCAACGCCGCTGGCCGCGAGCCGAGCCGGATCCAGAATGATGTTGAGTGTCGCGCTGTCGGCACCGGCGATGTTCACCTGCGCCACGCCCGGTACGCTGCGGATCTCGCTGCCGATCACCCGGTCGGCAAGTTCGGTCAGCTGCGCCGGCGACAGCGCGTTGGACGTGAGCGCCAGTGAGAGAATGGGCTGCGCCCCAGGATCGAACCGCTGCACGATCGGTTCGATGATCTCCTGCGGCAGCTGCGCGCGCACCGCCGAGATCGCATCGCGGACATCCTGCGTGGCCTCGTCGGTGGGCTTGGCGAAGACGAACTGGACAACGATCTGCCCAAAGCCGTCGCTGCTGGTGGAATAGAGCTGATCGATCCCACTGATGCCGGCGATGCGATCTTCGAGGCGGTCGATGACCTCGCGCTCCACCTGATCCGGCGACGCGCCGGGATAGGCGATCCCGACCACGACGATCGGCGCATCCACGTCGGGAAACTCGTCGGTCTGCAGGCGCGCGAGCGCGGCAAACCCGAACACCACCAGCGCCAGCATCACGACGACCGTGATGATGGGCCGTTTGATGGCAAAGTCAGAGATGAACATGGTAATGGATCAACGCACGAGGACCGGGGAGCGTCAATCGGGGTTCACCGAACTCACCGCAACTGATCGGTCGTGGGTATCGGGTTTTGGGCCCTGGGTTATGGGTACCCACCACCCAGGACCAAGAACCCGATACCCAGCACTGATCCATTTCACCCTTTACCTGAGCGCCCCCGCCCCGCCCACGACCGGCAGCGTCACACTGGTCTTGTCCAGATCCACCGTCAGCACCGTGCCCGGCTTGGGGTGCAGCGTGAAGTCCTTGTCGCTCGAGAAGATCATGAACCCGATCCGCTTGCCGGCGGGGACGATCTGGTCGTCGGGCTCGAGATCGAAGGTCACCGTGACCGGCTTGCCGGCCACGAGGGGTTCGGTGGTCCGCAACGACCTGGCGTTGGCGGGATCGGCCCAGCCCCGGGTGATGATCCCGGCCTGATTGTTCGCGCTCTGACCGGCGGGCCACGGCAGCTCAACCATCCA
>JBDHVK010000143.1:0-9764 GCA_039809645.1 Gemmatimonas sp. | reverse complement strand
GGGGGAGCGTGAATTACTTGACAATGTTAGGTGAAGTGCGTAATGTCCCATGCATGACCACCTCTGCGATTCGTACTGCTTCGCTGGCCCGCCGGGAACGGCAAAAGGCCGAGACGCGCCAGGCCATTCTGGATGCGGCGCGCGAGCTGTTCGTGACCGATGGGGTCGAAGCGACCACCATGCGGGCCATCGCGGCGAAGATCGGCTATACGCCCACCGCCATCTATCACCACTTCCGCGACAAGGACGCGCTGCTCGAGGAGCTGTGCATCGCGGATTTCGGGGCGCTGGGACAGGCGATGCTCAAGATCGGCCGGATCGAGGATCCCGCCGAGCGACTCATGCGCATGGGCGCGGCATACACCGATTTTGCGCTCGATAATCCGAGCCAGTATCGGTTCATGTTCATGACAGTACACGGACATCCGAACATCGAAGAGCTCGCAGCCGACCGGTTCACCCCTGATCTGGACGCCTACGGCTTTCTCCTCACGACGGTCGAGGAGGGGGTCGCCAAGGGGATCTTCCGGCCAGAGATGACCGACGGACCGGAGCTCGCCCAGATGTTCTGGGGCGCCATCCACGGGGTCATTTCACTCTGGTTCACCCACTGTGACGATCCCAATATCGTCCTGCGCAATCCGCGCGAGACCGTCCGAACCATGTGCTCCACGCTCCTCCGCGGGGCGCTGCGAAACCCGGGCTGAGCGAGCCCCGTACCACCCGGCAACACTCCACACTGACTTGTCCCGGGCGCCTCGGCGCCCTTCTTTAGGTCGATTTACCTAACACTGTTAGTCCATAAACCGATGAAAAGTCTCATATCGGTGTTCATAAATCGGAATGCGCCGCTCGCCGCACTGCTGATCGCGGCGCCGCTCATTGGTGCGCCGCTGATTGAGGCGCCACTGAGCGCCCAACCATCGGCACCCGCTGACCCGGGTTCGGCCCGAGCACTGCTCGACCGCTACGTCACGGAAGCGCTCGCCGCCAACCTCGCCATCGCCCAGCAGACCGCCGCGACCGCGCGCGCCGCGGCCGTCGTGCGCGAGGCCAACGGTCGATTCTTGCCGAGCGCCGGCGTGAATGCCCGCTACTCGGAATACAGCGGCGTCATCAACATCGGCGACTTCATCAACCCGGCCTACAACGCGCTCAACCAGCTGATCGGTCAGCAGCGCTTCCCGACCGATATCAACGCCACGCTGCCGCTGCGTCAGGAAACGAAGCTCGAACTCACGCTGCCGCTCTTCAGCGACGCCCTCTTCGGTGCCCGCGCGGCCGCCACTGCGCAGCGCGACCTGATCGGCAGCGGACGCCGCGCCGCCATGCGCCAGCTCGCCGCCGACGTGCAGCTCGCGTGGCTCGGCTACGCCACCGCGGTGCGGGCGGTCGAAACGCTCGAAGCCACCATTCCGGTGCTCGACGAGAACGTGCGGGTGAGCGAGCGCCTCATCGGCGCCGGACAGGCCACTCCCGATGTGCTGCTGCGGGCGCGGGCCGAGCGGAGCGAGGTGCAGCAGCAGCTCGCCGACGTGCGGCGCCAGCGCGACGCGGCACGGCGCGGCTTCAACCTGCTGCGCAATCGAGACGACGACACGCCGATCACCCTCGCCGCCGACAGCACCCTGCTCGCCACGGCGAGCCTGAGCAAGGACGATCTGCAACGCCATGCGCTGACGCACCGTGAGGAGCTGGCGCAGGCCTCGAGCGGGCAGCGACTCGCCGATGCCCAGCTGCGCCTCGCCACCGCGAACTACCTGCCGACGCTCGCGCTGGCCACCAGCTATGGGGTGCAGGGTGATCGCTATCGCTTCAACAACAAGAACGACGTGGCGCTCGCGTCGCTGGTGTTCAGCTGGAATCTCTTCAATGGCGGGCAGGACGCCGCCAGGCGCGAGCAGGCGCTTGCCACGCGCAGCGAGGCGGACTTCCGACGTCGGGAAGCGGAGCGCGCCATCCAGATGCAGGTGGCCAATGCGTATGACGCCGTCGAGACAGCGCGCACCAACCTCACGGCCGCGGCCGACCGTCGGACGAGCGCCGAGCGCGCCTTCACGCTCGTGCAGCGTCGCTACGCCGAGGGACTCGCCAACCAGGTCGAATTCCTGAGCGCCCGCAGTGCGGCGACGAACGCCGCGCTCAACGAGATCATCACCCGCTTCACCTTCGCCTCGCGCGTGGTGGAGCTCGAGCGCGCGGCCGCGCTGCGCGCCTTGCCGAACTAGTTCACGCCGAGACCCCTCATGACCACGCGCCTCCTTCGCCCAACGATCTACCTGTCGGCCGCAGTGCTGCCGCTCCTCGCCGCCTGCCGTGACACACCCGATACCACGCTCGACACCCCAACGCCCGCGGTGCCCGTGACCATCGCCGAGGTGAGCGGGAGCACGCAGGCCGCGCCGGTCACCGCGACCGGCACCTTCGGCTCGCGCGACGAGATTCCGCTGGGCTTCAAGATCGGCGGCGTGGTGCAACGCGTCGTCGTCGATGCGGGCCAGACCGTGCATCGCGGACAGATTCTGGCGGCGCTCGACCTGCGCGAGATCGACGCCGCAGTAGCCAAGGCGCGCGTTGGTGTGGAGAAGGCGCAGCGCGACTGGTCGCGCGTGCAACGTCTCGCAGCCGACAGCGTGGCCACGGCCGTGCAGCTGGCAGACGCCACCTCCGCCCTCGAAGCGGCCAAGGCCGACCTGGCGAGCGCCGCGGTGAATCGCGAGTACGCCACGATCGTGGCACCCGAAGATGGTCTGGTCCTGCAGCGCCTCGTGACCCCCGGCACGACGGTGGGTCCGGGAACGCCCATCATGATGCTGGGAGGCTCGAAGCGTGGGCGGGTGCTTCGCGTCTCGCTCCCCGACCGCGATGCGCTCAAGGTGGCGTTGGGGAATGCCGCCACGGTGCACTTCGATGCCCTGCCGGATCGCGACTTCACCGGCAAGGTCGTGCTGTTGAGCCAGAGCGCTGATCCGCGCACCGGCACCTACGCCGTGGAGATTGCCCTGCAGGGCGCCGACGCACTGCCGTCGGGGTTGGTGGGCACCGCGCGCATCGCCGTGAAGGGGGCCTCGCGCGGGAACCGTGTGCCGGTGGATGCGCTGCTCGAGGCTGATCGCGACTCGGCGAGCGTGTACACGATCTCGGCGGGCGCCGAACCCGTGGCCCAACTCGCGCGGGTGCGCATCGCGCAGCTGTCGGGTGATGAGGCGTCGATCGAAGGGCTGCCAACCGACGCGCGTGTCATCGCCAAGGGTGCGGCATACGTCACGCCGGGCGCCCGTGTACGCGTGATCACCGACGCCACGCTCGACTCGGCGACACATGCCCAGGGCGCGCGCACCGCGCGCGGAGGCAAGGCGCCATGAGCTTCCTGAGCAGACTCACGGCGTTCGCCGTGAAGCGGTGGCAGTTCACGGTCCTGGTCTTCCTCATGTTCGGCGCACTGGGCGTGAGCAGCTGGTACAGCATTCCGCGCAGCGAGGATCCGCAGTTCCCCGTGCCCATCTTCACGACCGTGGCCGTGTACCCGGGGGCGTCGCCGGAAGACATGGAGCTGCTCGTCACCGAGCCGATCGAAAAGGCGATCAACGCCCTCACCGAGATCAAGAAGCTCGAAAGCACGAGCAGCGACGGGCTCTCGGTGATCAAGGTGGAGTTCGAGTCCAATGTGGACGCCGAGCGCAAGTACGATCAGGTGGTGCGCGAGATCAACAACCTGCGTCCGTCACTGCCCGCGCAGCTGCAGCGGCTCGAGACGCGCAAGAACGAGGGCTCGGACATCACGGTGTTCCAGCTCGCGCTCGTGGCGCCCACCGTTCCGTACGCGACGATCGACGATGCCGCGCATCGCATCGAAGATGCGATCGAGAAGGTGCCCGGCGTGAAGAAGGCCAAGCGCTGGGCCGCACCCGAGCGCCAGATGCAGGTCACGCTCGATCTCGGGCGGATGGCGCGCCTGGGGATCACCTCCGGTCAGGTGCTCAACGCGTTGGGGAGCGACAATACCCAGATCCCCGGCGGCTCGGTGGACGTGGGCACGCGGCGCTACAACATCGGCACGCAGGGGCGCTACAAGAGCGCAGACGATGTACGTCGCACGGTCGTGGCCGGTGCGAACGGGGCGACCGTGCGCGTGGAAGACATCGCCAGCGTGGCGTGGGGCGACGGCGATCCGGTGCATCTGGGCCGCTGGAACGGTGAGCGCGCGATGTGGGTGACCGTCTCGGTGCAGCAGGGCGAGAACATCTCGCGCGTGAAGGAGCGGGTGTACGCGCGGCTCGATTCGCTGGAGAAGGCGCTGCCGGCCGGCGTTCGCCTGGAGCGCGGTTTCGATCAGTCCGCGAATGTCGACCGTCGACTCGAGCGGCTTGGCGAGGACTTCGCGATTGCCATTCTGCTGGTGCTGGTGACGCTGCTGCCGCTGGGCACGCGGGCGTCGCTGATCGTGATGATCTCCATCCCGCTATCGCTCGCGATGGGTGTGGTGATGCTGCACCTGGCGGGCTTCTCGATCAATCAGCTGTCGATCGTGGGCTTCGTGATCGCGCTGGGGCTGCTGGTGGACGACTCGATCGTGGTGGTGGAGAACATCACGCGCTTCCTGCGCAACGGCTACACGCGCACACAGGCGGCGGTCGAGGCCACCAAGCAGATCGGCGTCGCGGTGCTGGGTGCGACCGGCACGCTGATCTTCGCCTTCCTGCCGCTGCTCTTCCTGCCCGGCCTCAGCGGCAAGTTCATTCGTTCGCTGCCGGCGGCGGTGGTGTTCGCGGTGCTCGCGTCGCTGCTGGTGTCGCTCACGATCATTCCGTTCCTGGCCAGCCGCCTCATGCCGCGCGAGGAGCATGCGGGCGGGAACCGGGTGCTGCAGTGGCTCGACGGCGGCATCCAGCGCACGTATGCGCCGTTGCTGCATCGCGCCCTGGCGCATCCGCGGATGACGGTTGCGCTGTCGTTCACGCTGGTGGCGCTGAGCTTCGGGCTCGTGCCCATGGTGGGCTTCTCGCTCTTCCCCAAGGCCGGCACGCCGGTCTATCACATCGATGTCACGACGCCGGACGGCACCAGCCTCGCCGAGACCGATCGGGCGGTGCAGTTCGCGGAGCGCGTGGTGCGCGCGCATCCGGCCACGCGGGAAGTCTTTGCCAACGTGGGCAAGGACAACCCGGATGTGTACTACAACGTGTTTCAGCGCGCCGAGGCGCCCAATCGCGCTCAGCTGGTCGTATTGCTCAAGCAGTTCGACAACGCGAAGACGCCGCGCGCGCTGGATTCGCTGCGCACCACCCTCGCGCTCTATCCCGGGGCGCGCATCGAACTCAAGGAGTTCGAGCAGGGGCCGCCGATCGACGCACCGATCGCCATGCGCGTGGAAGGATCGAATCTCGACACCCTGGCCCGGATCGCGGCGCAGTACGAAGCGGTGATGCGGGGCACCGAAGGGACGCAGTATGTGGTGAACCCGGTGCGACTCCGCCGCGCCGACCTGCGCCTCACGGTGGACCGCCAGAAGGCCGGCCTGCTTGGCGTTCCCGGGGCCGAGGTCGAGCGTACCCTGCGACTGGGCGTGGCTGGTCTCGACGCCGGAAAGATCCGCGCCGAGGACGGTGAGGAGTACCCGATTCACGTGCGGATCGCGCACGACGGCCGCCCGCGCCCGGCGGATCTGGATCGCATCTACATCAGCAGCGTGAACGGGGCGATGGTGCCGCTGTCGCAGATCACCACCACGAGCTTCACGAGCTCGCCCACGATGGTCGATCACAACGATCGGCAGCGCTCGGTCACGGTCACGAGCTATGTCCAGTCGGGCTACAACACGGACGCGGTCACCAAGGCCGTGCTGGCGCGCCTCGACTCGATCGCGCTGCCGCCGGGCTACGCGCTCCGACCGGCGGGTGAGATCGAGAGCCGTCAGGAGAGCTTCGGTGGCATCGGCGGTGCGGTGATCGTTGCGGTGTTCGCCATCCTCGCGATCCTCGTGCTCGAATTCCGCGACTTCCGCACGACGCTGGTCGTGGCGAGCGTGATCCCGCTCGGCATCGTGGGCGGCATCATCGCACTCTTCGCGAGCGGCTACACGCTGAGCTTCACGGCGATGATCGGCTTCGTGGCCCTCGTGGGCATCGAGATCAAGACAAGCATCCTGCTGGTGGACTTCACCGATCAGCTGCGCACCGAAGGGCTTTCGCTGGACGACGCCATTCAGAAGGCGGGCGAGATCCGCTTCCTGCCGATCGTACTGACGACGCTGACGGCGATTGGCGGGCTGCTGCCGCTCGCGCTGCAGGGATCGGGGCTGTACTCGCCGCTCGCGTGGGTGATCATCGGCGGGTTGGTGTCGAGTACGCTGATCGCGCGACTGGTGACGCCGGTGATGTACCGGATGCTGGCGCCGAAGGAGTTGGTGTACACGGCGGAGCATCAGGTGCCGGTACTACCCGGTGGGGCAGCGGTGGCATAGCCAGCAAATCCGAGGTCTCGAGGGGGAAGGGCGTGAAGGGGGAAGTGATCGAGGACAGCCGCAGCCCTCGATCACTTCCCCCTTCAGGCCCTTCCCCCTCGATGCCTGAGGGGTTCCTCCCCACCTATCCCCAACATTAACCTCTCCTCCGAAGTACCTCAGGTGGCCCCCACGCGGGCCCCTCTTCCTCCCTTACGCTCCTGCACATGCGATTTCTCCGTGCTCTCGCCCTGAGCCTCGCGGGCAGCACCTTGTCGGCGCAATCTCCTGCGCCCGCCAAGGTCACGATCGATGACGCGATCATCAATGCGCTGCGGTGGCGCAACATCGGCCCGGCCAACATGATGGGCCGCATCGTGGACGTCGAAGGCATTCCGAGTCCGTCCAAGACGTTCTACGTGTCCACCGCGGCCGGTGGCCTGTTCAAGACCACCAACAACGGCACGACCTTCAAGCCGGTGCTCGACACGGCGCGTGTGGCCTCGGGTGGCGATCTCGCGATTGCGCCGTCGGACACCAACACCGTGTACTGGGGCACGGGCGAGCCGAACTCGCGCAACTCCATCTCGCCGGGTGGCGGCATCTACAAGACCACCGACGGCGGCAAGTCGTGGACGTTCCTTGGGCTCGCGGAGACGCGCGCGATTGCGCGCATCCAGGTGCACCCCAAGGATCCGAATACCGTGTATGTCGCGGCGCTCGGTCATGTGTGGGGCCCCAACAAGGAGCGCGGCCTCTACAAGACCACGGACGGCGGCAAGACGTGGACGCAGATCAAGTACATCGATGACAAGACGGGCTTCATCGATGTGCAGCTCGATCCGCGCAATCCCGATGTGATCTGGGCGGCCAGCTATCAGCGCTATCGCAATCCGTATTCGCTCTCCTCGGGCGGGCCGGGCTCGGCGCTCTGGAAGAGCACCGACGCCGGCGCGACATGGGCGAAGGTGGAAGGGAACGGATTCCCGACGAGCACGAAGGGGCGCATCGGCATCGCCATCGCGGCGTCGAGCCCGGATGTGATGTACACGCTGGTGGAAGCGGATACGAACCCGAACCCCAAGCCGGCGGCGGGGAGCAAGCCGCAGACGCGCCCGAGCGGGCTCTATCGCTCGGCGGACGGTGGCAAGACGTGGGAGTATCGCAATCCCGAGAACACGCGCCCGTTCTACTACAACCAGGTGCGCGTCGACCCGACGAATCCCGATCGGGTGTACTGGTCGTCGACGCCGGTGAAGTACTCGAGCGACGGCGGCAAGACGGCGGGCAACACCACCGAAGGCATCCATGTGGACCATCATGCGATGTGGATCGATCCGAACGATCCGCAGCGCATCATCACCGGCAATGACGGTGGCATCGGCATCTCGATGGACCGCGGTGGCAACTGGATCTTCCCGCAGAACATCGCGATCGGTCAGTTCTACAACATCTCGGCCGATATGGGGGTGCCGTACCGCGTGTGCGGTGGCCTGCAGGACAACGGCTCGTGGTGCGGGCCGAGCCGTCGCAAGCAGGGCGCCGTCACGAACGCGATGTGGCACAACACCGGTGGTGGCGACGGGTTCGTGACGAACCAGGACTACAGCGACCCCGACATCATGTACAGCGAGAGCCAGGGCGGCAACATGGGCCGCTTGAAGTTCTCCACCGGAGAGCGCACGCCGCTCCGCAAGCCGACGTGGCGCGAAAGCGGCTACCTCGCGTACAGCGATTCGATCTACGAGATCTGGCCCGACACGACGAAGCCGGCGACCAAGGCGCAGAAGGCGCGTATTGCCGAGTTCCGCGCGAAGCAGAAGGCCGATTCGATTGCCTGGTCGCTGCGCTGGAACTGGAACACGCCGTACATCATCTCGAAGCACAATCCGGCCACGCTGTACTTTGGCGCGAACCGTGTGCTCAAGAGCGTGAAGCGCGGCGAGGAGATGACGCCCATATCGCCGGAGTTGTCGTACGCCGACAGCGTGAAGCTCAATGTGGCGCTCAAGACCACGGGTGGCATCACGCCCGATGTGACCGGTGCCGAGACGTACGGCACGGTGGTGTCGCTCAACGAGTCGCCGATCCGTCCGGGGCTGCTCTATGCGGGCACCGACGACGGGCGCGTGTGGCTCACGCGCAATGACGGCGGCACGTGGGACGAGGTGACGAAGAACATTCCCGGCTTCCCGGCCAACGGCTATGTCTCGCGCATCGAGCCGTCGCACTTCGACAGCGCGACCTTCTGGGTCACCGTCGACAACCACCGCAACGACGACTACAAGCCGTACGTGTGGGTGACGACGAACTTCGGCAAGTCGTTCACGAGCATCGTGAACAACCTGCCCACGGGGCACGCCGACTTCGTGCACGTGATCCGTGAAGATGTGAAGAACCGCGATCTGCTCTTCCTCGGCACCGACGTGGGCGTGTACGCGTCACTCGACCGCGGCCAGACGTGGAAGCGCTTCATGAGCGGCTTCCCGACGGTGCCGGTGCATGATCTGCTCATTCATCCGCGCGACGGTGAACTGATTGCCGGCACGCACGGGCGCTCGATCTGGATTGCCGACATCACGCCGCTGCAGCAGATGACGGCGCAGACGATGGCGCAGAAGGTGGCGCTGATCGAGCCGAAGACCGCGTTCCAGTGGGGCGAGCAGACGATCAACGGTGGTGACAACGGCCACATGGTCTTCCAGGGGAACAGCGGTCAGTACGGCGCGCCGATCTGGTATCGCGTGGCCGAGAGTGCGAGCGGGCAGGCGCGCATCGTGATCCAGAACGCGGCCGGCGACACGCTGCGCACGCTGAACGGCCCGGCGGCCGCCGGCCTGCACAGTGTGCTGTGGGACATGCGCGGCACGACGCGTCCGGCGGCGCGGATTGCGCTGAGCCCGAGTCAGGTGCGCGACAGCATCAACACGGCCGCGCGCGTGGCGAGGAAGCTCGACTCGTTGGAGAAGGCGGGGGCGGTGCCGGCGGCGGTGCTCACGATGATTCGTGAGACGATGAAGACCGGTCAGCCTCCGGCCGCGATGCAGGCGATGCTCGGTGGCTTCGGCGGCGGCGGCGGTGGTGGTCGCGGCGGCGCCGGTGCTGGCTTCTTCAATGAGCGTCCGGGTGAAACGCGCGCGATGCCGAGCTTTGCGGCGGCGGGTGCGGGAGCCGGTGCGGGTGGTGGTCGCGGTGGTCGTGGCGGCGGCGCACCGGGCGGTGCGGAAGGCGCCGAAGGGCTCGCCGCCGGTGGCGCGGCCGGTCTGCAGGCGGCGTTCGGTCCGTTGCGCGACGCGCTGGGCGATGACTTCCAGGCGATCGG
>JBDHVK010000142.1:0-9769 GCA_039809645.1 Gemmatimonas sp. | reverse complement strand
GCCGGCCCCCTTCATTCTGATCAGTCAGGAGTCTGGAGATCCTAGTCTGGAGTCTGGCGATCTGAGATCTGGATCCGGGATCTGAGACCTCTGAGACCTCTGAGACTCATGAGACTTGAGAGCGGGGCATCCTGCCGCGCGACCAGCGCATTCGTCGATTCCCTCGCAATATCCCGGGTCTCAGACGACTCAGATCACACAGCTCAGATCCAGATCTCAGATCGCCAGACTCCCGACCAGGATCTCCAGACTCCTGACTGACCAGAATAGAAAAGGGCGGCGCACGTAGTGCGCCGCCCTCTCCTTATTCGCAGACAAAGTCAGGGTTCAGACTCAGTCTCCCTCCACATCGTAGGTGAAAGCATCGGCTTGCCGAATCGAATCCAGCCAGCTCTCCACCCCGGCGTCGTCCTCGAGCGAGCGTCCGGCTCCGCCGCTGGCCGCCGAGGCGGAGACCAGTGAGAAGCTCAGGGCGCGTTCCGTGCCTTCGGGCCAGTCCGGCATGGCCAGACCAGCGGCCACGCGGCGAAGCGTGGGTCCGCAGGCGCCGAGGAGCTCGGAGGCGCGGGCCTCGAGCGTCGGCAACGGAATATCGAGATCCTGGGTGACCAAGCGACCCGTCGTGCCGTCCCGCCACGCCGAATCACCGACCGCACCGCGGTCCGGCCACACGCCCAGGTGGCGCACCACTCCCGACTGCACGGCTTCCAATCGCTCACTCTCGACGGTGGCCGCAATGGCCAGCGCGAGAGCCTGCGCATCGGCCTCACCGTACAGCGTCACTACTTCACGCCGCGAGCGAGTGCCGAAGGGGAGCACGGGAATCGAGTTCACGTGCGCGAGCACCGGCGAATCGCTCGGACGTGCCTCGAGTCGTACGAGGACGTCCATTGTTCCCTCCACGGGTTCGGGTAAAAAGCGTACCGGAGTGCGCCGCATCACGTGCGCCGTCCACGTGATAGACGTGCCATCCGGCAGCGGGCAACCTACATAGCGCATTGGCCGTGCCACGAGTGACAGGGATCACCAGCTGTGCAACAATCCGGTGACACCCTCGACCGGTCCCGCCGCGGGCGCGGATGGGCTCAGTCGTCGCCGTCGGCCGTTGTGGTCGAGGCGTCGCCTGCTACCCACGCCCCTCCGATCAGCGCGAGGGCCATCGCTACACCAACAGGAACCCCGCCAGGTATTGTTCCGGTCACACCGTAGCCTATACGCAACAGGGCGGGCAGGACGCTGACCGCCACCATGGTGTACACGGCGGCGGCGATAATGGCGCCGACCACGCGCCACAGGCCGCGCTGCGGCAGCACCACCATGGCGAGCAGCACGCCCCAGGCGGTGGCGACAATCAGGTGATGCAGATAACCAAGCGCTACCGACGTGAGTGGTGCGGTCAGCGACGGCACACCGATACTCTCGAGCAGGCCGCGACCCGCCAAGCGAAACGCGCGTCCCGCTTCCCCGTCGCGCATCCCCAGCCCCAGCAGGGCGCCACCGGTGGCAATGGTGGTCAGCGTCCCCACGGCGAAGGCGGCGTCGATCAGGTCCTGCAGGCGTGAGGACGAACGGGGGTCGGTCATGCCGGAAAGATAAGGGCGCGCCAGACTGGGATGGGGTCGTTAACGGCGAGACAGGTCCGGCGTCCAAGCTCCTGTCACCGCCTTCGCTGAGGAGCGTTGCGTGTATCGTCTTCGTCGCTCAATCGCCATCCGTCGGCGCGCCCGCTGGGCGCTGCCGCTCTGTACTGCACTGCTGGCCGCCTGTTCGTCGGGCGCCGCCACCGCTGCCCACCCCGCCGAAATGCGGGGCGGCTCGGGGGCGCGCGAACAGACGGCCGACCAGCAGGTGCACCATGTGCTCAACCGGCTCGCCTTCGGCGCCCGTCCAGGCGATGTGGAAGCGGTGCGGGCGATGGGTGTCGACGCCTGGATGGAGCGCCAGCTGCACCCCGAGCGAATCGATGATCCGGCGGTGAACCAGTTCCTGACGCAGTTCCAGTCGCTGACGCTCAGCGGGGCGACGCTGCTCGAGATGTATCCGCCTCCGGCGCAGGCGCTCGCCCAGTTGGCGCGACGCGGCGGGACGCCCACCGCCGAAGACTCGGCCAAGGTGCGCGAGCTTGGCCGGCGCTCGAATGTGGCGCTCGGCGAGCTGTCGGCGAGCCGCGTGGCGCGGGCCGTCGTGTCCGAGCGACAGCTCAACGAAGTGCTCGTCGACTTCTGGGAGAATCACTTCACCGTGTTTTCGGGCAAGGACCGCCTGCGGTACTTCCTCCCGGAGTACGAGGCGACGGTGATTCGCCCGCATGCCATGGGCAAGTTCCGTGATCTGCTCGGTGCGGTGGCCAAGAGCCCGGCGATGCTGCTGTACCTCGACAACTGGCAGAGCGTCGCCGACAGCGGCCGGCCCGTGCTCGAGCCGATGGCCCCGCGGGCGGCGCGTCGCCGGGGCGTGGCGCAGCGCGCGGCGGTGCAGCGTGCGGCCCAGCAGCGACCGCAGCTGGCGGCACTCGCGCAGCGCAAGCGGGGGCTCAACGAGAACTATGCCCGCGAGCTGATGGAGCTGCATACGCTCGGCGTGGACGGTGGCTATACCCAGCAGGACGTGATCGAGGTGGCACGCGTTCTCACCGGCTGGACGCTCGATCGCGGCGCACAGGGGGGCGTCTTCGTCTTTCGGCCGCAGGTGCACGATGCCGGATCGAAGGTCATTCTCGGTCAGAAGTTCCCCGCCGGTCACGGCGAGGACGAAGGCGAGCGGGTGCTCGACCTGCTGGCGCGTCATCCGAAGACGGCCGAGTTCATCAGCACGAAGCTGGCGCGTCGGCTGGTGAGTGACACGCCGCCGCCAGCGCTGGTGCAGCGGGCGGCGGCCACGTTCCGCCGGACCGACGGCGATATCCGCGAGGTGGTGCGCACCATCATCACGAGCCCCGAGTTCTTCGCCGCCGATGCGTATCGCAGCAAGGTGAAGAGTCCGTTCGAACTGGTGGCGAGTGCGCTCCGGGCCATGAACGCGGTGCCCGACGCCACGCCGCGCACGGCGCAGCTCGTGAATCGCCTGGGGCAGCCGCTCTTCGGCCATCAGGCTCCGAACGGGTATCCGGAGACGGGCGATGCCTGGATGAACACGGGGGCAATTCTCAACCGGATCAACTTCGGACTCTCGGTGGCGAGCGGACGCGTCCCCGGCGTGAAGCTCGCGAACTGGACGCCGGCGGCGTCGCTGAACGGCCTGCCCCGTGAGCAGCAGGTCGACGGGGTCATCCGCACCCTGCTTGGTGGGGATGCTTCGAGCGACACGCGTCAGGTGCTCTTGACCGGCAGCAACCCGTTCCTGGCGAACCGTGCCGCCGGCGACTCACTCGCGGCGGTCCTCGGTCCCGCGAAGCCGGCAAACGGGCTCGCGCAAATCGTGGGGCTCGCGCTCGGCGCGCCCGAATTCCAGCGGCGCTGAGCGCCGGAGTATTTGCCATGAACCGCAGAGTCTTTCTCAAGGGCGGCGCCCTGTCGCTGGTCACGCTGGGCCTGTCGCCAAGCTTCCTGCAGCGGACCGCGTTTGCCATGCCCCTGCCGCGCGCGGCGCGCGGCAAGACGCTGATCGTGCTCTTCCAGCGTGGTGCGGCGGATGCACTCAACCTGGTGATCCCATTCGGCGATCGCGGCTACTACGCTGCGCGCCCGCAGTTGGCGATCGGATCGCCCGCTCGGACGAACGGCGCCGTGGGCGCGATCGACCTGGATGGCTTCTTCGGGCTGCATCCGGCGCTCTCGGGGTTCAAGCCGCTGTGGGATCGCGGGCTGCTCGTCCCGATCCATGCCGTGGGTAGCCCGAGTGCGACGCGCTCGCACTTCGACGCGCAGGACTACATGGAGACGGGCACGCCCGACCGCAAAGGCACGAGCGACGGATGGCTCAACCGCTACCTCGCCGTGCAGGGCACGTGCGAGGCCTGTGCACCGACCGGCAAGGGCGCGCCACCGTTCCGCGCGGTGGCGATGAGCGCGCAGACGCCGCGCATACTGGGTGGCCACGCGCCGGTCGTTGCCATGAACTCCATCGACGAGTTCTCGATTCGCTCGGCTGGCAGCGACGCCGAACGCCGACTCGAGGCGCTCTATCGCACCGGCAATGCCGATCTGGTGCACGGCAGCGGCAGTGAGATGTTCGAAGCGCTCAAGGTGCTCAAGGCCGCCAATCCGCAGCAGTACACGCCGCAGAACGGCGCGGTCTATCCGCGCAGTGAGTTCGGCAATCGGTTGCTGCAGATCGCGCAGCTCATCAAGGCCGGCGTCGGGCTCGAAGTGGCCTTTGCCGACATCGGCGGCTGGGACACGCATGTGAACCAGGGGGGCGCGCAGGGGCAGCTCGCGAACCGCCTCACCGACTTCTCCTCATCGATCGCGGCGCTGGTGACCGACCTGGGTGATCGGATGGAGGACGTGGTGATCCTCACCTGCAGCGAGTTCGGACGCACCGTGCGGCAGAACGGCACCGGCGGGACCGATCACGGGCACGCGGGCGCGATGTTCGTGATCGGTGGGTCGCTGGGCGCCTCGAAGAAGGTGTTGGGCACGTGGCCCGGTCTCGCGCCCGAGCAGCTGTACGAGGGGCGCGATCTGGCGCTGACGACCGATTTCCGCGCGGTGTTCAGCGAGGTCGTGTCGCGCCACCTGGGCGGCTCGCAGCTCGAGGCGGTGTTTCCGGGGTACGCTGGCGCGCCTCGCGAGTGGCTTGGCGTGCTGCGCGCATGAGTTCGCGCGCCACTTCACGGGTGATGGCGCGCGCCTTGTCGTTGGCGTGCGCGGCGTTGAGGGCTTCGTCGACCAGCGCGCCCAGCGCCTGGGCTGCCGGCGGCGGCTCGGGCGGCTCCGGCGGGTCCCAGTCCGGCGGATTCGCATCGCGCATGGCGAGCCACTGATCGTCCTCGCATGATCCCTTCGGGGCCGTCCCCAGCTTGAAGAACTCACGGCGCGACGGTCCGCACCAGTCGCTGGCGAGTTTGCCGGTGCCGATGTCGATGACCTTGGACTCGATGCCCGGCGGCGGCGCCCACGGCGTGTCGTCGTCCGGGCTGTGCCATCCGTCGCGCAGAAAGCGCGCCCACTGGGGCGCGGCGAGTCGACCGCCGCTGGCGTTGTAGCCGAGGGGGGTGGGGGCATCCGCGCCGAACCAGATGCTCGCCACGAGTGACGGCGTGTAACCGACGAACCAGACGTCGGTGCCGTCGTTGGTCGTGCCCGTCTTGCCCGCCACCGGACCGCGAATGCCGGCAGCTCGCACGGCGTAGCCGGTGCCATGATCGACCACGGTCTGGAGCAGCGATGTCACGAGGAATGCGTCGGGCGCGTCGAGCACCTGACTGGACGTCGCCACTGGACGCTGCCAGAGGATGCGCCCGAACGGATCTTCGATTTTCTCCACCAGATACGGCGTGATGCGACGGCCGCCGTTGGCGAACGGCGCATACGCGGTGGTGAGTTCGATCGGGGTGACGGCGCCGGCACCGAGCGCGAGGGCGGGCACGTTCGGCAAGTCGGAGGTGATCCCCTGCGCGTGCGCGAGTTCCGCGATACGCGGCACGCCCACGTCCCGACTGATGCGCACGGTGGCCGCATTGGCCGAGCGCGCCAGCGCATCCCGCACGGTGATGCGGCCGGCGTATTCGTCGCCATAGTTGGCCGGGCGCCAAACGTTGCGACCGGCGCCGATCTCGATGGGTTCGTCGTCGACCATGCTGGCGGCGGTGAATCCCTGCTGGAGCGCGGCGGCGTAGACGAAGGGCTTGAAGGTCGATCCCGGCTGACGGCGGGCGCGCAGGGCGCGATTGAACCCTCGCCGTTCCATGCGGCGACCGCCCACGATGGCCCGCACCGCCCCGGAGAGCGGGTCGATCGCCACGAGCGCCCCCTGCGTCCGCTGGGCACCGGAGAGGTCGTCGCCACTCCATCGACGCTCGTCATCGATGGCCGCGGCACCGGCCGCCACGGTGCGCTCGGCGGCCAGCTGCGCGCGACGATCGATCGTGCTCCAGACGCGCAGCTGCCCATCGTTGAGCGCGTGCGGAATGATGCCGGCCTCGCGAAGCGAGTCGAGCGTCACGCGGACCGCTTCGACCGCCCAGGAGTCGGCGTTGCGCGTGGACGTCCACTCCACGCGGGCGAGCTTGAGTGGCGCACGACGGGCGGCGGCAATGGCTGCGACCGGCGCGACGCTGTCCCGCTCGAGCACGTCCAGCACAACGGCCCGACGCGCGAGCGCCCGCGTGCGATCGTTGCGCGGCGAGTAGCTCGACGGCGCCTTGGGCAGCCCGGCCAGCATGGCCGCCTCGGCGAGCGAGAGATCGCCGACGCGCTTGCCGAAGAGATCGTGACTGGCCGCCTCGACACCGTACACCCCGTTTCCGAGATAAATGGCATTGAGATAGCGCTCGAGAATGTCGTCCTTGCTGAGCGCGCGCTCGAGGAGCATGGCGAAGCGCCACTCGAGCAGCTTGCGCCCCCAGCTTCGCTCGCTGGCGCGATTGCCGAGGAAGACATTGCGGGCGAGCTGCATCGTGATGGTGCTGGCGCCCTCGCGCACGCCGCCGGCGCGCAGGTTGCTCGCCACGGCGCGTCCGACACCGCGCCAGTCGACGCCATGATGCTTCCGGAAGCGACGGTCCTCGACGGCGATGAATGCCGCGCGCACGTGCGCCGGCACGCGCGCGAGCGGCACGTTGACGCGCCGCACCGGCGCGAGCGCACTGACCAACGCGCTGTCGCGCGCGAGGAGCGCCCCGCCTTCGGTAGGGCGCCAGGCGCGCAGTTCGGTGGTGGTGGGGCAGCCCTGCCATCCGCAGGACCACCACCAACTCGCGGTCGTGAACGCGCCCGCGACCATCAGCGCGAGCAGGTACAGTGACGCGCGCCGCCAGCGCGGGCTCCGCGGGGCTGGGGCGGACTCGTTAGCTTCCCCGGACATCACTCTCCCGTCTGACTCTTTGCCGTCCGATCGCGTGTCCAAGGCTGTTTGTCCGTGCACTGTTCGTACCACCCGCCGTGGTTGGCCGGTGGTTGCCGCTCTTTTGACGGCGTCACTGACGATGATGGTTGCCTCGTCGGCGATCGCGTCCCCGAGCGCCTTCCTACGTCAGCCGGGGCGCCAAAGTGCCAAACCGGCCCCGACGCCAGCGGCGCCGAGTGGTCCGCGCACCCCAAACGAGCTGGGCCGTATACCCATCCTGGAGTGGCATCAGGTCGTCGATGCCGACGGGTCGTACAAGGTGTCGCGCGAGCGCTTCAAGGCCGAACTCGCCGAGCTGTATCGCCGCGATTACGTGCCGGTGAACCTGTCGGAGATTCTCGACAAGACCATCGACATTCCGGCGGGAAAGTCGCCGGTGCTGTTCACCTTCGATGACGCGTCGCCGAGTCAGTTCCGCTATCTCGAGAAGAACGGGCAGCTGGTGGTGGATCCGACGAGTGCGCTGGGCATCCTGCAGGACTTCATCAAGGCACATCCGGACTGGAAGCCCAAGGGCCTCTTCTGCATGCTCCCCGCCGCGGCGGTGGGGCACGCGTTCTTTGGCGAGAAGGGGATCGACGGACAGAAGAGCGAGTGGCGGCTCAAGAAGGTGCAGTACCTGCACGCGCAGGGATTCGAGCTGTGCAATCACACGCTCTGGCACGCGATGCTGAACAAGTATCCCGACGCCGTGGTGCAGGAACAGCTGGCGCGCGGCGCGCTCGCGATCGACAGTGCGGTGCCGGGCTACAAGATTCGCGGGATGGCGCTGCCGTACGGCCTCTGGCCGAAGAATCGTGCGCTCGCCTACAGCGGGTCCTGGTACGACAAGAAGGGGAAGCGCGAGCTCCGCTATGCGAACGAAGCGGTGTTCGAAGTGGCCGGTGGTCCGGCGCGATCGCCGTACGACCCGCAGTTCAATCCGCGCTCACTGCCGCGCGTGCCGCTGCAGGGCGGCACGAAGCTGACGCCGACGCTGGATGCGATGGACAAACCGGGCGCAATGGCGCGGTATGTGTCGGATGGGAATCCGAAAACCGTGGCGAAGCTGAAGTAATCGGTTTTTCTCGGATCGATCCTGAAGTCGGAGACGGGATCGGGGCTCGGAGGTCGGAAGCGTGGGCTATGGCCGGTTCAGGCCCCGCATCCGACATTCCGGGCCCCGATCTCGCTTCCGACATCAGAGTCTCTCTGAAGCGCAGCGTCAGCTGCGCTGTCTCATCCGTTCGCAGTCATCCCATCGATCGACGGCTCGGCGCAGGTGCGGAATGACGATGCTGCCGCCGACGATGAGCCCGATGCTGAGCGTCTCGAACATTTCGTCGCGGGTGACCCCCTCTTCGGCGCAACGGACGATGTGATAGGTGATACAATCGTCGCAGCGGAGCACGAGTGACGCGACGAGCCCCAGCAGTTCCTTCGTCTTGACGTTGAGCGCGCCGCCTTCGTAGGCGCGCCCGTCGAGGTTGAAGAAGCGATTGATGACGAGGTTGTTCTCACCGAGGATGCGCGTGTTCATGCGCTCGCGGAACTGGCGAAATTCGGCGAGGGCCGCGCTTTCGCCGGGCGCGGCGTTGTCGATCGCGGCGTTGTCGAGCGCGGCGTCGCTGGTGTGATCGTGCGGAGGACCGTCGGTCATCAGAACGTGTAGTTGCGGAGCGTGTTGAGCGCCGTTTCGAGGGCGGCGCGCTGTTCGGCGGTGGGGGAGTTGGCCCACAGCTCTTCATAGGCACCGATGGCCATCTCGAGTGCTTCCTTGTCGTGCTCGGCCGCGGCGAGTGACGCGGCGTTGTCGGCGAGCGCGGCCTTCGCGAGGAGGTCCTCGGGAAAGCGCTGCGTGACCTGCAGCCAGCGCACCGTCCGGTCGCGCTGATTGCCCTCGGTGAGCGCCCAGAGATGCCACGCGCCGCGGTTGGCCGGGTCGATGGCGAGTGCGCGACTGGCGAGGTCACCGACCAGCTCGGGGCCGCGACCGGAGAGCCAGTAGGCATTACCGAGAATCACGAGGGCGCGCGCGTTGGCGGGCTGGTCGTCGACCACCTTCTCGTAGAGCGGTCCAGCGACTTCGGGCATATGGAGCCACGGCTCGGCGGCCACGACCAGGGCATCGGACATGGCGCCGTCACGCAGCTGGTGAAGCCGTTCCATGAGGGCACCGACGTTGCCGGAGGCTTCATAGGCGGCCACGGCGTCGGCGAGCGCCGCGGGAAGGTCGATCGGAGGAGCAATCATGGCGCTAAAGCTAGACGCATCGGGGTTGCGCGGCAGCGCCGGTGGGGCAATACTCCGAGTGGATCACTGCGGGGCCCTGCCATGACGTGTGCAGCGGCTCCATGCGCGGCCCCGCTGTTCAAGTGGGCCGCACGCTCGGACGGATCTCCTTTCCCCGCCCTGAGCAGTCCGCAATCCCCTGCGCAATCGCGCTCTGCGTTCGCCTTCCGCGTTCGTGATCGTGTTCGCGCACCGCACCTCGCGCATCGCCGTTCGCGCATCGCCCTCGCGCCACGCACTCTCGCGGTACCCCGACGCCCGCTCGCGGGCCTCGCCTCGCTGTGCCTTCACAGGCGTTACCGCGCCGTCCGATCGGACGTGCGCATTCAGTACCACTCGCAGTAGTCGAATGACCGAACCGAAGCGTCCTGCCAGCCGCGCCCGCAAGCCGGCGCGGCCCGCCCCGGAATCCACCGGGGATGACAATCCGTACCTCGACGCGCCCGCGGCCGCCGCGGCGCCGCGCCCGACGCGGGCGCGCAAGACCGCC
>JBDHVK010000141.1:0-10058 GCA_039809645.1 Gemmatimonas sp. | reverse complement strand
AGCGCCGGCTCGGTGGCGTCGCCAACGAACGGGTCGATGCGAGTGGCGTGCAAGCGTGTGAATCCGTCGATCATGCGCTGCACGCGCGCCGGATTGCGATCGCCGGCGAGCACGTGGGCGGCACGGCGCGAGAGCTCGAGTGCCTTGCTGCCGGGAGCAGCACAGAGATCCGCCACGGTACTGCCGTCGGGCACATGGGCATACTGCACGACGAGCGTGGCGGCGGGATCCTGCACGTACAACTGTCCCTGCCGGAAGGCGCCGAGTTCGGTGAGCGCCACGCCGGTGGGCAGGCGCAGCGAGTCGGGCGCGAGCAATACGTCGTGCGCGTCGATATCGGCGCTGGCCAGCTGCGCGGCCAACTCGCTTCGGGAGACGCCGTACGGACGCACCACGATGCTGGCCGGCGCGTTGTTCGCGGCGAGCAGGCGCTCCGTCTCCTCGAGGCCCCAGCGCTCGACCCAGCGCGCGACGACCCAGCGCGGATGCGAATGCTGCTGCGCGAGCGCGTCGACGGCGTCGGCGGGAACGTCGGGTTCGATGCTGTCGCGCTCGCGATCGATGCGGCGCAGGACCGCGTTCGCGAGCTTGCTGGCGCCGATCCCATGCCGGCGTTTCATCAACTCCACGCTCTGGCCAATGGCCGCATACGGCGGCACGCTGTCCATGCTGAGCAGCTGATAGGCTCCGAGGCGCATCAGGTCCGTCACATCGGCGTCGAGTTTGGCGAGACCACCGCGCACCCGGACCGCGAGAATGGCGTCGAGGCGGCCGCGCGTGCGGAGCATCCCCCACACGAGTTCCTGGACCCAGCGGCGATCGCGCGCATCGAGCGGTTGCGTGCGGCGCTCGAAGGCGCCGTCGAGCAGGAGACCGGCGCGCAAGTCGGCGCAAATGAGCGCCGCGACGATCCGCGACTCGGTCACGCCGGCACCGGAGCCGGAGGGCGAGGCGCCGCGACGGGGAGGACGGGCCACGATGCTCACGACGTGGACGGGGCGAAGTGATCCCCGGTCTGCGCGCCGCGTCCGCGTCCCCAGGCGCCGGCCGTCATGCGAGGCTTGCCGCTGGGCTGCACATCGAGGAAGCGCACCGCGCCCTCGCCGCAGCGCACGAGGAGCCCGTCGTCGCCGACGCTGCGCACGGTGCCCGGCGGACTGCTGCGCGTGGGCTCGTCGAGATCCTCGTCGGTGCCGGTGCCCACCAGGCGCGCGCCGAAGAGCTTCACATCCTGATCCCTGAGCGTTGCGAACGCGCCGGGACGTGGGTCGAAGGCGCGCGTGGTGCGCGAGACCTCCACGGCCGAGCGCGAAAAGTCGAGGCGCGCCATCTCGCGCTCGATCTTGGGGGCGTAGGTGCTTTGCGCGTCGTCCTGGGCGACGGGGCGCGACACGCCGGCTTCGATCATGGCGAGCGCCTGCACGATGGCAAGCGCGCCCATCTCGGCGAGCGTGTCGTGCAGTTCGCCGTAGGTCTGGTCGATGCCGACGGGCGTCCGCAGCACATGCAGCATGTCGCCGGCGTCGAGCGCCGGGACCATCTGCATGATGGTGATCCCCGTCTCCGGCATCCCCTGCAGAATGGCGGCCTGAATCGGTGCCGCCCCGCGCAGCTCGGGGAGCAGCGACGCGTGAATGTTGAGCGTGCCGTGGGCTGGCAGCTCGATCACGCGCTTGGGCAGGATGCAGCCGTACGCCACGACCACCGAGATCTCCGGGGCCAGGGCGCGCATCTCCGCCTCGAAGGCCTCCCCGCGTGGCTTGTCGGGCTGCAGTACGGGGAGCCCCTCTTCGAGCGCGACGCGCTTGACCGGCGACGGATCGAGCTGCGTGCGCGAGCGTCCGCGCGGCTTGTCGGGCTGCGTGACGACGCCCACCACATCGTGTCCTTCACCCAGCAGCGCGCGGAGCGGTGGCACGGCGAAGTCGGGCGTCCCCCAGAAGAGAATGCGCACGCGCGGGCGACCCGCTGCCTACTCGTCTTCCGGGGGCAGATCGCCCACGGGAAGCACGCGCAGATTCCTGGGGTACTGCAGCTTTTCCTGATCCCACTGCTTCATGGCGGCGCGCCGCTTGAGCAGGCTCAGTCGATCGGTGAAGAGCTTGCCGTGCAGGTGATCGATTTCATGCTGCAGGCAGCGACCGAGGAGATTGGCACCCTCGACCTCGTACCAGTTGCCGTCGATATCCTGCGCTCGCACGGTGACCCGCGCGTGACGGTCCACATCGGCGTAGATCTCGGGAATCGAGAGGCAGCCTTCTTCGCCGCGCACGATGCCGCCTTCGTGGTGGACGATCTCCGGATTGATCACGACCAGTCGGGTATCATCAGCATCCACCACGCAGAGGCGCTCGCGGCGGCCGACCTGCGGGGCGGCGAGGCCGACACCCTTGGCCTTCTCCATCGTCTCGAACATGTCATCGACGAGACGGCGGAGCTCCGCGGTGATCTGATCGACGCGCTCGGTCTCCTGCCGAAGAATCGGCGAGCCGAGCACGTGAATGTCGAGAAGCGACACGCGGCCCCCGTTACGCGCTGGGCGCGGCGCCGGCAATGGCCGCGATGCGGCCGCGCTCGACGATGAGCTTGGACTCCCCCGACTTGATCGTGATGCGATCGCTCATCGAGGCGGCGCCGTCCTTCCCCTGCGCGGCGATGTGCACGACTTCGCCGATGATACCGCCGCTGGTCACGATTTCGTCGCCTTTCTTGAGCTGCTGGACGCGCGACTCGTGCTGCTTGCGCTGCTTCTGCTGCGGGCGGATGAGCACGAAGTAGAAGATCGCAAAGATGGCGCCGTACATGAACAGCATCTGGGCGATCCCGGCGGAACCGGCGGGCTGGAGCAGAGCGAGGCTGGCGAATACGGGCACGGTCATGAGGCAGTCTTTCCGGAGTGGTAGCGGGCGAGCCAGTCCCGGCTCCAGCCCTCGAACGAGCCGGCCTGGATGGCGGCCCGGGCGTCGCGCATCAGCGCCACGAGGAAATGTACATTGTGCAGGCTCAGGAGGCGGAGTCCGAGGATCTCTTCGGCCACGAAGAGGTGACGGATGTACGCCTTGGAGAAGCGGGTGCAGGCGGGGCAGGTACAGGACTCATCCAGAGGGGACGAGTCGAGTCGCCAGGCGGCGTTCTTGATGCTCCGCCGCCCGGTGGTCGTGAAGAACGCGCCGGTGCGCCCCATGCGGGTGGGGGCGACGCAGTCGAAAAGATCGACCCCGCGCGCGACCCCCTCGACGAGGTCCTCGGGAAACCCCACGCCCATGAGGTAGCGCGGCCGATCGGCGGGGAGCACCTCGTTCACGACGTCGAGCATGGCGTACATGTCGGGCTTGGCCTCGCCGACGCTCAGACCGCCGATGCCAAAGCCGACCCAGTCGCCCACGCCCTGAATGGCCCGCGCCGAGTCGCGCCGGAGGTCGGCATGGATGCCGCCCTGCACGATTGGGAAGAGCGCCTGCACAGGCGTAGGCGCCAGCGTGTCGTCGGCCGACAGTCGGGCGAACTCGGTACGGCACCGCTCGAGCCAGCGGATGCTCCGCTCCATCGCCTCCCTGGCGAGGTCGTGCGGCGACTGTCCGGGCACGACGTGATCGAACTGCATGATCACATCGGCGCCCAGGTTGCGCTCGATGCGCATCACCGACTCGGGGGTGAACTGCTGCCGGGAGCCATCGAGGTGACTGCGGAACTCGACGCCCTCCTCCCTGATGGCGCGCAGGCCTTCGAGCGAGAAGACCTGAAAGCCGCCGGAGTCGGTGAGCATGGGGCCGCTCCACTGCATGAACCGGTGGAGGCCGCCCATGGTGCGCACGAGCTCATCTCCCGGGCGCAGGCGGAGGTGGTACGCATTGCTCAGCACCATGCTGGCGCCGAGGCGATGCAGGTCGTCGGGGTCGAGCGCTTTGACGGACGCGAGCGTCCCCACCGGCATGAACTGCGGCGTCGTCACCGGCCCATGCGGCGTGGTGAAGGTGCCGGCGCGGGCGTGGCCGTCGGTGGATTGGATCTCGAACGTGAACGGAGTGGGCACGCGGGAAAGGTAACAGTCACTACGGTCGGGGTACTGCCACTACAGTCGGGGTACTTCAAGAACGGTCGGGGTACAGCCAACACAGTCGAGGCTCTCAGACTGTTGTTGAAGCGCCCCGACCGTTTGGCATTACCCCGACCGTAGTGGCAGTACCCCGACTGTTGTTGCAGTACCCCGACCGTAGTGGCAGTACCCCGACCGTAGTGGCAGTACCCCGACCGTAGTGGCAGTACCCGACTGCAGTAGCAGTTACCCGCTACACCACGCACATCGCATCGCCATACGAGTAAAACCGATACTCGTCGGCAACGGCGGTGTTGTACGCGCGCATGGTCAGGTCGTACCCCGCAAAGGCCGCGACCAGCATGATGAGCGTGCTCTTGGGAAGGTGGAAGTTCGTGATGAGGTGATCCACCCCGCGGAACTCGTACGGCGGCCGCAAGAAGATGTTCGTCTCGCCCCGGAACGGTTGCACGAGGCCGTCGCGGTCGGTGGCGGTTTCCAGCGTGCGCACACCGGTGGTCCCCACCACCCAGATCTTGTTGCCGCGGGCGCGCACGGCGTTGAGGCGGGTCGCGGCCTCCTCGCTCACTTCGCACCACTCCTCGTGCATCACGTGCATCGCCGGATCTTCGTCGCTGACGGGGCGAAAGGTACCGGCGCCGACGTGCAGCAGCACGTTCACTCGCTCCACGCCCCTGGCGTCGAGCGTGGCGAGGAGTTCCGGGGTGAAGTGCAGCCCCGCCGTCGGCGCGGCCACGGAGCCGGCCTGATTCGCGTAGACGGTCTGGTAGCGTGTCGTGTCGTTCTGCTCGTCGGCCCGCTCGATGTACGGCGGCAGCGGCACATGACCGTGGGCGTCGATTGCCTCGGGAATCGTGCCCTGATCCACATGCAGCTTCACGACCCGGGTGCGGCGCGGCGTCGCCTCCACGATCTCGACGCGAAAGCCGGGCGCGATGGTGACCATGCGACCGGGGCGGAGCTTGCCGCCCGGGTGGATCATCGCCTCGTAGTGCGTCGCGTCGATCGGGCGCAGGAGCAGAATCTCGGCGGGACCCCCGCTTTCGCGATGCCCGAGCAACCGGGCCTTGAACACCTTTGTGGTGTTGAGCACGATGGCATCGCCATCCGGAATCAGCTCGGCGACGTCGCGAAAGGTGCGGTGTGCGAGCGAGCCGCTGGCGCGATCGACCACGAGCAGGCGGCTCGCATCGCGCGGCTCGACCGGCCGTTGTGCGATGCGAGCGTCAGGAAGCGCGTAGTCGTAGTCGGAGGTGCGGCCGCCGATGGGCAGCGGCTCCGCCGGGGCGGGCTCGGTGGACATAAGCGGGACAAAGACAATCGAAACCGGCCTCTGGCGCAATGCTAGAACAGGCCGGGTTGCTCCGCGCTTCCGGTTGGTGGAACAAATCCAAGGTGCCGATAGGCATGCGCCGTAGCGACGCGTCCACGCGGAGTGCGCTGCAGAAAGCCGTGCTGCACCAGAAACGGCTCGTACACCTCTTCGATCGTGCCCGGATCGTCGCCGATGGCAGCCGCAATGGTGCCGAGCCCCACCGGACCGCCATCGAACTTCTCGATGATGGCGCGCAGCAGGCGCGTGTCGGTGTCGTCGAGTCCGAAATGGTCCACATCGAGCAGCGCCAGGGCGGCCTGCGCGACGTCGAGCGAGATGCGACCATCGGCACGGACCTGCGCGTAGTCGCGCACACGGCGGAGGAGACGGTTCGCCACGCGGGGCGTCCCACGTGAACGGCGCGCAATCTCGTGTGCACCGTCGGCATCCATCTCCACCCTGAGCACCTCGGCGGTGCGGCGCACGATGAACTCGAGTTCCTCCGTGGGATAGAACGCGAGCTGGTGCAGGATGCCGAAGCGGGCACGCAGCGGAGAGGTGAGCATCCCCAGCTTGGTCGTCGCCCCCACGAGCGTGAACCGCTCGATGGGCATGGTGACCGTCTGCGCCTTCGGCCCCTCGGACAGGCGGATATCGATCTTGTAGTCCTCCATCGCCGGATAGAGGAACTCTTCGATGATCGGCCGGAGACGGTGAATCTCGTCGATGAAGAGCACGTCGCCCTCACGCAGGTTCGTGAGGGGACCGACCAGATCCTTGGGGTTCTCGAGCGCGGGGCCGGAGGTGGTGGTGAGGTTCACGCCCAGTTCGCGCGCGATGAGATCGGCGAGCGTCGTCTTGCCGAGCCCGGGCGGCCCGAAGAAGAGGATGTGATCGAGCGGCTCCTTGCGCCCCCGCGCGGCATCGATGGCGATCGCCAGGCTTTCCTTCACCTTCTGCTGGCCGATGAATTCGACGAGCCGCTGCGGGCGAAGCGAGAGTTCGACGACTCCCTCGTCGGAGAGGGCCTCGGGGGTCGTGATTTCGGGGCGCGACATGTCCGGGAATATACCGAAAAGAAGCCGGCGGGATGGAAACTGCCGCCCGGGAGCCGCGGGTAGAACGCCGGGGGCCGCTGCTGCGTATCTTTCTTTGTCTCTTTCCCATCGCCATGACCCGACGCCTGTCTGCTTTCGCTTCACTCGCCGGTGTGGCCGCCCTTGTGGCGTCCACCGCCGCCTTCACGCCGGTCAAGCCGGCTCCGAAGGCCAAAGCCGCACCGGCGGTGGCGCCGTCGCCGGCCGCCGAGGAGGCGGTGAACATCGATTGGCGCGTACTCGCCGGCCTCGATTACACGAACGGCAAGGCCACCGACACGCTCAAGAAGCTCGACGGCAAGACGGTGCGCATCCCCGGGTTCGTGGTGCCGCTCGACGACTTCCAGGAGGAAGGCGCCGAGTTCCTGCTCGTGCCCTACTACGGCGCGTGCGTGCACACGCCGCCGCCGCCGCCCAATCAGATCGTGATGGTCGGCATGTCGGGGAAGAAGGCGGTGAAGCTCAATCTGTTCGACGCCGTGTGGATGTCGGGCAAGCTCAAGATCGCCTCGGTCGAGAGCCCTTACGGCACCGTGGGCTACCAGTTGGAAGGCCTCAAGGTCGAGCCCTACTCGTCGAAATGAGCGCGGCACCCGATGCGCTGCCGGCCAACGGGTCGGCAGGAGCCTCGGCGGTCGAGCTCTCGAAAGTCCGCTTCGCCTACCGGGCCGGGCGTGACGTGATCGCGATCGACCACCTGGCGATCGCGCGGGGTGAGACGGTGTTCCTGCATGGGCCGAGCGGCAGTGGCAAGACCACGCTGCTCGGCCTTCTTGCGGGGGTGCTGCAGGCGTCGAGTGGGCAGGTGAAGGTGTTGGGCCAGGATTTCAGCACGATGTCGAGCGGCGCGCGTGACGCGTTCCGGGCGCGGCATCTGGGCTACGTGTTTCAGATGTTCAACCTCATCCCGTATCTCTCGGTGCGGGAGAACATCCTGCTCCCGATTCGGCTCGAGCCGGCGCGGAAGGCGCGACTGGCGCCGCAATCGATCGATGAGGCGGTGAGCGCGATTGCCGGCGAGCTCGACATCCGCCAGTTCCTCGATCGCCCCATCGGCGAGTTGAGCGTGGGGCAGCAGCAGCGCGTCGCCGCGGCGCGCGCTCTGATCGGCCATCCCGAAGTGGTGATCGCCGATGAACCGACCAGTGCGCTCGACACCGATCGCCGCGAAGCGTTCCTGCAGCTGCTCTTTGCCTCCTGCCGACGCGCCAACGCCACGCTGGTGTTCGTGAGCCACGATCACACGCTGATGCCGATGTTCTCGCGCATCGTCGAGCTGGCCGAGATCAACACGGCCGCGCGCGTGGGGGCCGACGCCTGATGCTCATCCCACGGTTGGCGCTCAAGTCGCTGCGCAGCCGGCTGCTCACGACGTCGCTCACGGTGGCGTCGATCGCGCTGTCGGTCACGTTGCTCGTCGGCATCGAAACGGTGCGCGCCGGCGTGCGTGAAAGTTTTGCCGGCACGATTCGCGGGGTCGATCTCATCGTGGGCGCGCGCGGCGGCACGTTGCAGGTGCTGCTGAGCACCGTCTTCGGCATCGGCTCGCCGGCGGGCAGTGTGAAGCTGTCCACGATGGAGCGGTGGAAGGCGCATCCGGCGGTGAAGTGGGTGGTGCCCTATTCGCTCGGCGACAGCCATCGCGGCTTCCGCGTGGTGGGCACCACCGAAGAGTTCTATCAGCGCTATCGCTTCCGCAAAGACGGCAAGATCGTGTTCGCGCAGGGGCGCGCGGCGCGGGCCGATACGGAAGTGGTGATCGGCAGTGAGGTGGCAGAGCGACTGAAGTACCAGATCGGCACACCAGTGGTGGTGGTGCACGGACTGCGCGATATCGGGACGTCGAGCCATGAGGCGCACCCGTTCCACGTGGTCGGCATCCTGGGGCGCACGTTCACGCCAATCGATCGGGCCGTGTACGTGACGCTGGAAGGGATTGAGGCGATGCACGATGAGGGCGGTACTGCCACGACGGTCGGGGCTCAGCTGCCAACAACAGTCGGGGCTCAGAAGCCAACAACAGTTGGGGCTCAGCAGCCGACAACAGTCGGGGCGAAGGCGGCCACGGCGGCGGATCGGGCGGCTCGGATTCGGGAGGCGAACAAGCGGCGGGCGGCGGCGCTGACGCCGCCGGCGGGAACCCCGGCGGCGATGCCGGGCGCGAGTCCGCCGCCGGGGACGCCGATGGTGATGCCGGGGGCGTCACCGCCGCCGGGTACGCCCATGGTGATGCCGGGGGCGGCGCCGCCACCGGGGACGCCGCTGGTGATGCCGGGAGCCGAGCCACCGCCGGCCGTTGTGAAGCAGGTGGAAGAGGCCGCCGCAAAGGCGAAGGCCGCGGAAACCGCGCCGGCGACTGAATCGCGGACGGCCCAGCCGGCGCCACAGGCCGACGCACCCCACGATCACGGCAACGATCAGATCACCGCGTTCTTCGTCGGGACCAAGAACCGCTTCGAAGCGCTGATGCTCCAGCGCGAGATGAACACCGATCTCGAAGAGCCGCTCACCGCCATCATTCCCGGTGTGGCGCTCGGTGAACTGTGGCAGAACATCGGCAGCGCCGAAGTCGGACTGCGGGTGGTCGCGATCTTTGCCGTGGCGATCGGCCTGACCGGCATGCTCGTGTCGCTCTACTCGTCGCTCGAGGCCCGGCGCCGCGAGATGGCGATCCTGCGTGCGATCGGCGCGGGGCCGCGCACGATCATCGCACTGCTGGTGCTCGAGAGTGGCCTGCTGGCGCTCCTGGGCTGCGTGATTGGCGTGGCCTTTGTCTACGGCGGTCTCGCGCTCGCGCAGCAGCCCATCGAACAGCGTTTCGGCCTGCACCTCGCCCTCCGCCCGCTCGGCAGCACCGAGTGGACGTACCTCGCGGTGGTGATGGGTGCCGGCATCCTGATTGGCTTCGTGCCGGCCTGGAAGGCGTATCGCACGAGCCTCGTGGACGGACTTTCACCTCGCGCTTGATGCTCACTCGTCGCGCTTTCCCGCTCGCGTTTGCGCTCGCCCAGGCACTCGCGCTCACGACGTTCGTGGCCCACGCCACGGCGGCCGCGCAGACCCAGAAGAACCCCCTCGGCCTGCCCGTCTCACCGGCGCCGGCGTACGTCCGCACGACACCGTCGACCGATCCGGTCATTCAGAAGCTGTGGGAAGAGGGCATGACGCGCAGTCAGGCCGGCGCGCTGGCGCAGGTGCTGATGGACTCCATCGGCCCGCGTCTGACGGGTTCGCCGAACATGACGCGCGCACAGGATTGGCTGCTGGCGACCTATCGGGCGTGGGGCGTGCCGGCCCGCAAGGAAGCCTATGGCACCTGGAATTCGTGGAAGCGGGGGGCGGCGTTCGCGCAGCTCACCGCGCCGCGCGTGAAGCCGCTCGACGCGATGATGCTGTCGTGGAGTGGCAGCACGAGGGGTGAGTGGGTCGAAGGAGATGTGGTGATCGCGACGCCGTATCGGAGCGTGGAGGAGTATCGCGCGTGGCTCCCGACCGTACGGGGCAAGATCGTGCTGGCGAGCGCGCCGCGCCTCACCTGTCGGAGCCCGCAGCAGGTCCTCGAGTTCGCGACCGACGAAAGCCGGGCCGC
>JBDHVK010000140.1:0-10137 GCA_039809645.1 Gemmatimonas sp. | reverse complement strand
TGCCGTTGATGCGCGTGCCGACCGGGTACTTGAGCGGCAGGATCACCCACGGATCCTGCTCGGTCTGCTTCATACCCAGCGAGATCTTCTCTTCGGTCTCGTCGACCTTGAGCACCACCGCCTCGATCGCCTCACCAATGGACACGATCTTGGAGGGATGACGGACGTTGCGCGTCCAGCTCATCTCGGAGATGTGCACGAGGCCTTCGATGCCCGGCTCGAGCTCGATGAAGGCGCCGTAGTTCGTGATCGACACGACCTTGCCGTTGACGCGCGTGCCGACCGGGTACTTGGCGGCGACGTCCTTCCACGGATAGCTCTGGAGCTGCTTGAGGCCGAGCGAGATGCGCTCGCGCTCCCAATCGATATCCAGGACCTTGATCTCGAGCTCCATGCCGATCTGCACCATCTCGCTCGGATGCGAGATGCGGCCCCACGACATGTCGGTGATGTGGAGGAGGCCGTCGACGCCACCGAGATCGATGAATGCCCCGAAGTCGGTGATGTTCTTGACGACGCCCTTCCGCACCTGGTCCTTCGCGAGCTCCTTCATGAGCTTCTCGCGCTTGCCGGCGCGTTCGGTCTCGAGGATCACGCGACGCGACACGACGATGTTGCGGCGACGCTTGTTGAGCTTGATGATCTTGAACTCGTACTTCTGGCCAAGGAGCTCGTCGATGTTCGGGACGCGACGAAGCGCAATCTGCGAACCCGGGAGGAACGCGTCGACGCCCATGAGGTCGACGACGACACCACCCTTGATCTTCTTGACGAGCGTGCCTTCCACCGGCTGATCGTTCTCGTACGCGACGCGGATACGCTCCCACACGCGCATGAAGTCGGCCTTCTTCTTCGAGAGGACGACCGAGCCTTCCTGGTCCTCGAGGTGCTCGAGGAGGACTTCGACTTCATCGCCCGCCTTGAGGTCGGGCATGTCCTTGAACTCTTCGAGCGGGATCGTGCCTTCGCTCTTGAAGCCGATATCGAGGACCACGAGGTTTTCGCGAATCTCGAGAACGCGCGACTTGACGATCTCACCCTCTTCGATCGACGCCAGCGTCCCGTTGTACAACTCCATCATGCGCTCGTACTCGTCGGACGAGAATTCGTCCTCCTCGTAGAGCTCGGGGCGGCGGTTCGCGAGGGGGCGCAGCTGGCTCTTCTGCAGGTCGCGCTTTTCGCGCGCCGTCAGCTTGCCGTACACAGGCGCGTCGTCGTTATCCATCTCCGCCTGCGCGGCGGCGATTTCGGCGGCGAGCTCGGGGCTCAGTTCGGTGCTCATGTAGTGTGGGTTCTCCAGACTCGCGGACCGTCTCCCGCCGCGAACGGGATAGGGGTTGAAAAAAGGCCATGTAAATGGCGGGAACCCAATAACATAGGGGATCCCGCGGGGCAGTTCAACCCGATCACGCCAAACCGAAAACCCCGAACCCCG
The DNA here is from genome assembly GCA_039809645.1 of Gemmatimonas sp. Taxonomy (GTDB): domain Bacteria; phylum Gemmatimonadota; class Gemmatimonadetes; order Gemmatimonadales; family Gemmatimonadaceae; genus Gemmatimonas. The sequence goes on along the minus strand of JBDHVK010000140.1, from coordinate 8,702 downwards.
AACTGATCAGTTCGGGGTTCGGGGTGTCAGGTTTGGGGTTTTGGGGTCAGGCGCTCACGCGTGGCCTTCGCCAGGGCCACGATCCGCTCCACCTGCTCCTCCTGGGTCACCGTGGTGGTATCGATCGTCACGGCGTCACGCGCCGGGGCGCTCTGGGTCGCATCCTGGGCGTCCCGGGCCACCAGCGCCTCCGTTTCCTCAGCGATCTCCGCGTCGGTCGGGCGCCGCCCAAGTCGCTGGATGAGTCGACGGCGGGCGCGCTCCCAGGTGTCGGCGATCAGGAAGATCTTGAGGGCGGCGTTCGGGAAGACGGCGGTCCCGATATCCCGGCCATCCACGACCACGTCGACCGCCGCGCCGGCCGCCCGGACCTGCTCGTTGACCCACTGCCGGACGGCGGACATCTGAGCGACCCGGGAGACGTTCCGCGTGACGGGCGTGTCACGGAGCTCCTCATCGCGGGCCTCGCCATCGATCTGCGGAAGCACGGAACGGTCGGTGAGGCGCCAGCTGATCCGCGCGGCGAGGCCAAGCAGCTGTTCGGCAGTCCAAGACTCGGGCGCGACACCGCTCGCCAGTCCAAGCCAGGTCACGGCGCGATAGAACGCGCCGGAGTCTACATGCCGCACATCGAGGCGTTCGGCGACCCATTGGGCGGTGGAGCTCTTGCCGGAGGCCGCGGGACCATCGATCGCGATCACCAGCGGCGTCACCACCGGGGCCACGGCCGGCCGCGTGGATGCCAACTCGCTCACCGGCCCCACCGCGCTGGCCAGGTCGCGCCAGAACGTGGGGTACGACACGCCCACACATCCGGGGTCGTCGATGGTGATGCGATTTCCGGGTAGCGCGCCGAGGATGCCGAACGCCATGGCCAGGCGATGATCCCCGTGCGTGACGACATGGCCGGCAAGCGGTTGCCGACTGCCGACGATGCGCATGCCATCAGACAACTCTTCGGCGTCGGCGCCGATGGCCCGCAGATTCTCCACCACGGCGCGAATGCGATCGCTCTCCTTGACGCGCAGTTCGTGGGCGTCGCGGATGATCGTCTGACCATCGGCGCGGGCCGCCAGACACGCAATCATCGGCAGTTCGTCGATGCAGCGCGGAATCTCGGCGCCGCCGATCTCCGTCCCCCGCAGGGCGGATGGCCGCACCACGAGCGTACCGATGCGCTCACCACCGACGTCGTGCACGTCCCGCTGGTCGATGTGCGCGCCCATGCGTCCGAGCACCTCGAATGCCCCGGTCCGCGTGGGATTGAGGCAGACGTTCTCGAGCGTCAGCTCACCCGCATCCGCCATGGCCGCGAGTGCGACGAAAAACGTGGCGGAGGACGGATCCGACGGCACGGTCACATCGGCCGGCGCCACCACCTGCTCGGCGGCCAACGTTACGCGTCCCTCGTGCACCCGGAGATCGACGCCACGGGCCTGCAGCATCCGCTCGGAGTGATCACGCGATGGGGCGGGTTCGTCGATGACGACGGTCACGCCACTGGCGAGCCCGGCCAGCAGCAGCGCTCCCTTGACCTGGGCACTCGCGGTGTGGTTGACGAAGTGCACACTCGAGAGCGCCGCGCCATGCACCTGCATGGGTAGTCCGTCATGACCGGGTGCACCGAGAAACTCGATGCGTGCGCCCATCTCGCCGAGCGGCCCGGCCACCCGACGCATCGGGCGACGGCTGAGACTCGCGTCGCCCTCGAATCGCGCCGAAACGCCGGTGAGCCCCGAGACGAGCCCGGTGAGCAGGCGCGTGGTGGTCCCGCTGTTCGCGCAGTCGAGCGCATGCGGCGGCGAATGCAGTGCCCGCAGGCCCGCGCTCCGCACCACGAAGTCCCCGCTGAGCGCGGGAATATCCACGCCCATCGCGCGAAGCGCCGCCGCGGTGGCCTGCACGTCGGCCGACGCGAGGATGTCGCGAATACGCGATGTCCCCGTCGCCATCGCGGCGAAGATCAGCGCACGATGACTGATGGACTTGTCGCCAGGCGCGCGAATCCGCCCCCGGACCACCAGCGGCGCGACGTCGCTCAACGCAACCAGGCCTCGAGCGCCGTCGCCGCGTCGGTCTTGTCGTCGCGATACTTCACGATGACTGGCGTCTGCAGCGACAGGCCCTGCGCCTCGCCGAAGGTCGAGGTGACCTTGCGCGCCCCGGGCACCACCACCGCGCCCTCCGGAATGACGAGCGGCGACTCGGCGGTGGCGCGATGCACCGTTTCCTTCACGAGGTCGTACACCGGCGTGCCGCGGGTGAGAATGACGCCCGCGCCAAGCACCGCCCTGGCCCGCACGACCGTGCCTTCGTACACCCCGCAATTGCCGCCCACGATCACGTCATCCTCGATGACCACGGGCGACGCGTTGACCGGTTCGAGCACACCGCCGATCTGCGCCGCGGCGCTCAGATGGACGCGCTCACCGATCTGTGCACAGCTGCCGACCAGGGCGTGCGAGTCGACCATGGTGCCGCGACCCACGTAGGCGCCCGCGTTGATGTACGCCGGGGGCATGCAGACGACGTTCGGCGAGAGATAGGCGCCCCGACGCACCGTCGTGCCGCCGGGCACGATGCGCACCTGATGCTCCACCCGGAACTCGCGCGTGGGGAACGTATGCTTGTCGAGAAAGCTGAACGCGCCGGCATTGCCCATCTCGATGACGCGGCCAAGTCGGAATCCGAGCAGGATCGCTCGCTTGACCCAGGCAACCGCATGCCATGTACCCTGGGCGTCACGGTGGGCCGCGCGGATCTCTCCGCGTTCGAGCAGGGAGATGGCATGGTCGAACAGATGCTGCGCATCGTGAACGAGCGGTGCGCCACTGTCGAGGAGCAGTGGATCGTTGAAGCGCGCTTCGAGGTCGGCAAGCGAGAAGGCCATGGTCGGACTCGGGAGGAGACGAGAACGCGAAACGGATGCTTACGAAACGGGAATGCCGGCCGCACTGAGCGTCGCGCGGACCGACACGCGGTGCGGCTCGGCGAGCGGAACCAGCGGCAAACGCAGCCGATCCTGCATCTTGCCCATCATGGCGAGCATGGCCTTCGCGGGAATCGGGTTGCTCTCCACAAAACAGGCATCGGTCACCGGCGCGAGTGCGGCGTCGAGGGTACGCGCGGCCACCAGGTCGCCACGACGCATCGCCTCGCACAGCTGCGACACGGCGGCGGGCATCACGTTCGACACCACCGAGATCACGCCCTCGCCACCATGGGCCATCACCGACAGCGTGAGACCGTCGTCACCGGAGAGGACGCTGAAACCGTCGGGGCGCTCGCGAATGATCGTCGCGATCTGCGCCACGCTGCCCGAGGCCTCCTTCACGGCGACAAACCGTGGATCCTGCGCCAGCTCGAGGCACGTCCTGGCTTCGAGGTTGACCGCCGTGCGTCCGGGGACGTTGTAGATCACGATCGGAAGGTCACACGCGTCGGCAATGGCGCGGAAGTGCGCCAGCAGCGCGCGCTGCGGCGGCTTGTTGTACATCGGCGTGACATGCAGCAGGTGGGTCGCCCCCACCGCCTTCATCTCGCGCGACGTGGCGATGGCGCGCTGCGTGTCGTTGGAGCCGGCACCGGCAATGACGGGCACACGACCGTTCACCTGCTCGACCGTGATCTCGACCACTCGGCGATGTTCGGCGGGCGACAGCGTGACCGCCTCCCCCGTGGATCCGCATGGGATCACCATGTGCACGCCCTGCTCGACCTGCCAGTCGACGAACGCGCGCAGCGCTGGCTCGTCGAGCGCGCCGGTGTTCGTGAACGGCGTGCACAGGGCTGTGCCGCAGCCGGCGAGTCGCGTCGTGGAACTCATGAAGCCGCTCCGGAAAGGACATCCCGCATGGTGTATACCGCACCGGGCCTGGCCGTCGCGAGCCACCGTGCGGCCGCGAGCGCGCCATCGGCGAAGACGCGCCGATCGCGGGCTTCGTGAACCAACCGGATCTGCTCGAACGGCGCATCCAGAATGATCTCGTGCGTGCCCGGCACCGAACCGACGCGCACGCTGCTGATCGGCACCGCCCGACCGAGCCCGGCTTCCACGCGCTCGGCGATCGCGATGCCCGTGCCCGAAGGCGCGTCCTTCTTGGCCGTGTGGTGCGTCTCCACGATGTGCGCGTCGAAGCCGAGCACCTCGCGTGCCCGGCGCGCCGCATCCTCGGCAATCTGGAGGAAGAGCTGCACGCCGACCGAAAAATTCGGAGACCAGAGCGCTGCGCACTGATGGGTGGTCGCGGCCGCCTCCAGTTGGGCGAGTTGCGCGATCCATCCGGTCGTCCCGATGACCACCGGGCATTCGAGGGCGAGAAGTCGCATGGCGTTGGGAAGCGCCGACTCCGGTGTCGTGAACTCGATCGCCACCTGGGCGCCGTTGAGATCCGCCGCCGTGAGGCCGCGACGCATCTCCGGCGCATCGAGGCGGGCGACGATCGTGCACCCCCGATCAACGGCCAGCGCATCGATCGCGCGGCCCATCTTGCCCATGCCGACGAGAGCGACCCGCACCGGTCCGGCGTTCACGCGGCCTGCTCGAAAAAGGCGGCGTGCAGCCGCTGCATGGCCGGCACCACATGCTCGTCGTCGATGACGAGCGTGAAGTTGATCCCGGTGGCCGACAAGGACGCCATGTGGACCGGAATCGGGCCGATCGCCGCGAGCGCCTGCGCCATCGCGCTGCTCGCATCGGCAATGCCGGCCCCGACGATCGCCAGCACCCCCGCGCGTCGATTGACGGCCACGTCGCCGAACGCCGCCAGATCCTGCAGGATCTCACCGAGATGCGTCTCGTCGTCGAGTGTGACGGAGACGGAGACTTCCGATGTGGTCACGACGTCCACCGAGGTGCGATGGTTCTCGAACACCTCGAACACGCGGCGCAGGAAGCCCGGCGCGAGCAGCATGCGCGTGGAGCGCAGTTTGATGAGCGTCGTACTGCGCTTTCCCGCCAACGCGCGCACGGGCAGCCGCGGCGCATCGAAGGCGATCATGGTGCCCGTCCCTTGCGGCTTCCGCGAGTTGTACACGAACACAGGGATGCCGCGCTGCACGGCCGGGGCAATCGTGGCCGGGTGCAGCACCTTCGCGCCGAAGGCCGCAAGTTCGGCGGCTTCCTCGAAGCTGATGCGCTCGATGAGTTGCGCCGCGGGAATGATGCGCGGATCAGCGGTGAGCATGCCGTCGACGTCGGTCCAGATCTCGATCGACGTGGCCTCGATCGCGGCACCCACGAGCGAGGCCGAGTAGTCGGAGCCGCCGCGGCCGAGCGTCGTGGTGACGCGCTGGCTGGTGGCACCGACAAACCCACCCAGGACGGGAATCCGTCCTTCGGTGAGCATCGGCACGAGGCGGGTTCGACAGGCCTCGGCGATGGCGTCGGCGTCGGGTTCCGCACGCGTGAAGAAGTCGTTGGTGATCATCACGTCGCGCGCATCCACCCACACGGCGTCGAATCCGCGATGGCGGAACGCGGCGGCCACGATCTGCGACGAGAGCAATTCACCGATCGCGGCAACGGTGTCGAGGGAGCGCGGCGTCAGGTAGCCCAGCGTTCGAAATGCCTCGGCCAGATGCGCGAGTTCGTCGAACGCCGCACCGATGTCGCCGGCCACCACATCGGCCTCGGCCGAACCGGCAAGGAGGTCGCTCGCGACACGCAGGTGGCGATCGCGCAACTGTTCGATGATCTGCAGCGCCGTCAGCAGCTCACCCGCCGCCGCCTTGTGGGCGAGATCCAGCAGCTGGTTCGTGGCGCCACCCAGTGCCGAGACCACACACACCGGCCGATCCGCCTGCTTGCTCGTCACGATCTCGATGACGCGCCCGATGGCGTCGGCATCGGCCACCGAGGTCCCGCCGAACTTACAGACGATCACCGGCCGAGGCCCTCGAGCATCCCCAGCTTCACCAGAAGTTCGGCGTTGAGCACCGAGCCACCGGCCGCACCGCGCACGACGTTGTGCGACATGGCGACCAGGCGCAAGTCGAAGAGGTGGTCTGCCCGCACGCGACCGATGGTCGTGGCCATGCCGCGACCCATGTCCACGTCGCGCCGCGGCTGCGGACGATCGGGCTCATCGCGAATGATGAGTGCTGGCTCGGGGGCCGACGGCAGACCGCGAACCGGTTCGTAGCCGCGGTAGGCGCGCAGGACCTCGAGCGCCTGCTCGGGCGTGGGCTTGGTTTCGAACGACACCGACATGCACACGGTGTGGCCGTTCATCACCGGCACGCGGTTGGCATGAGCGCTGGTGACGATCGGTGCTGGCGTGATCGACGTTCCCGCGTACGTGCCGAGCAGCTTCACGATCTCGGTTTCGATCTTCGGTTCTTCGTCGCCGATGTACGGGATGACGTTGCCCAGGATGTCGAGCGACGGCACGCCGGGATAGCCGGCGCCGGAGATGGCCTGCATCGTGGTCGCGAAGAGCTTCCGTACGCCGAACGCCAGATGCAACGGTGCGAGCGCCGCCGCCATGACTGTGGTGGCGCAATTCGCGTTGGTGACGATGCCGCCGGGCCAGCCGCGCTGCGCGCGCTGATGCTCGAGCAACGCCAGATGATCCCCGTTGACCTCAGGAATCACCAGCGGCACATCGGCGGCCATGCGGTAGTTCTTGGCGTTGGACAGCACGAGGCGGCCGGCCTTGGCGAACGCGGCTTCCACTTCGCCGGCCACTCCGGAATCCAGCGCCGAAAACACGATCGGCGCAGTGACCTCTTCGGGCGTGCAGCCCTTCACCGTCAACTGCGCGACGTTGTCGGGCAGGACGCCCTCGAGCCAGCGCGCCGCCTCGCGATACGATTTGCCCGAACTCCGCTCCGAGGCGGCCACTTCGGTAAGGTCGAACCAGGGATGGCCGTCGAGGCAGCGGATGAATGCCTGGCCAACGGCGCCGGTCGCACCGAGAACGGCGACCGGCCAGCGGGTTACGGGAGTGCTCATGCGAGGAGAGTGCGAACGATGCGTGCGTAGGCGTCGACCGACGCCTCGAGTTCTGCCACGTCGATGTACTCGAGCGGCGTATGGGCCACGTGAATCGATCCGGGCCCGAACAGGAGCGGCGCGCCCCACTTGTCGAGGAGCGGGATGTCACTCGTGTATGCAACGGGCTCCACCTCGAACCCGCTGAGGACATCGAACCGCTGGGCCGGGATGTGGGATCCCCAGACCAACTCCGCCTTCGTGCCGGCCCACGCCGCGAACGCAGCCTTGACCGGCGCGACATCACCCACAAGCCGGATCATGAGTTCGGCTTCGGCGAGCCCGGGCACGATGTTCGCCTCGGTGCCGGCGCGCAGCACGCCGATGTTGTAGGTGGTCTCCCCTAGCACGTCATCGGTGGGCAACGCGAGGTGCTTGAGTTGCGGCAACAACTCGAGCAGCGGCTCGAGGGCGCTGCTGCCGAGATGCGCATACGCCGAATGGGCCTCACGGCCGCGAACCCGCACGATGACCCGCTGGGCACCCTTGCACCCCGACGCCAGCTTGCTCTCGGTGGGCTCGCCGTTGACGAGATACCGACTGGTGGCCGGCAGGCGGTTTGCTGCACGAGCGCCAGGTGACCCCTTCTCCTCACCCACGACAAAGAGCAGGTCGACGCGCTCTTCCCCCTGATCGGCCAGGCGCTGCGCCGCGATCATCATCGCCGCCGCGATCCCTTTGGCATCGCAGGCCCCGCGGCCGTACAGCCGATTCCCATCGAGGCGCGGCGGAATGAAGGGGGGCACCGTGTCGAGGTGCGTGGAGAGGGTGACGCCGCCGCCTTTGCGCGTCGCCCAGACGTTCGAACGTCCCGGTTCGACTTCCTGCAGCGACACGTTCCAGCCGCGGCTCACGAGCCAGCGGGAGACGAAGTCCACCGCGTCGCGTTCGCGACCGGTGGTGGATTCAATTCCGAGCAGCTCGGAGGCGAGGGCGACGACGTCGGACATGCCTCACAAGATATACCGGCCGAGGCTCAGCGTGATGTGGGCATGACAAAGCTGGCGCCTTCCGCGAGCTCTCCCGGCCACCGCTGCATCACCGACTTCTGCCGGGTGTAGAAGCGCACCCCCTCCTCACCGTAGACATGGTGATCGCCGAAGAGACTGGACTTCCAGCCGCCGAAGCCGTGCCACGCCATGGGAACCGGAATGGGGACGTTGATCCCGACCATCCCGACGTCCACGCGCCGCGTGAACTCGCGCGCCAGATGACCGCTGCGCGTGTAGCATGCGACGCCATTCCCAAAGGCGTGGCCGTTCACCAGCGCCAGCGCCGCTTCGAAGTCCGGGACTCGGACACAACAGAGCACCGGTCCGAAGATTTCGTCCCGGTAGATCGACATCTCAGGCGTGACGTGGTCGAACAGGGTGCCGCCGAGGAAGAATCCTTCATGCAGGGCGGTTCCGTGCACCCGGCCATCCACACGCAGCATGGCGCCCGCGTCGACGCCGTCGGCGATGTAGCGCGTAATTCGAGCGCGGGCCTCCGCCGTGACGATCGGTCCCATCTCAGTGGCCGGATCCATGCCATCGCCCACGACCAGTGCGCGCGTGCGGGCTTCGAGTGTCGGCATGAGTCTCTCCGCTGCATCGCCCACCAGCACGGCCACACTGATCGCCATGCAGCGCTCGCCGGCTGACCCGAAGGCGGCGCCGATGAGCCCATCGACCGCCTGGGTCGGATCAGCGTCGGGCAACACCACGAG
>JBDHVK010000139.1:0-10190 GCA_039809645.1 Gemmatimonas sp. | reverse complement strand
TGCGCTCCTTGGTCGGCGCATGGCTGGTTGTCGGCGCAAGCGTCGGGTATGCGCAGGGTGGCCCACCGTCGGGCCCACCGGGCGGGCCGCCGGTGGATCGGCCACCCGCGGGTGCGCGCGCCGGCGGGCGCGGGCTTGGGGCCGGACTGGCGCAAGAGGATCCGCGTCGCGACGCCCTCGAGAAGCGGTTGCAGGAGCGGCTGGTCGCGGTTGTACGCCAGCGGCTCAACCTGACGGAAGAACAGGTCGCACGTTTGCGCGACGTGGCGAGCAAGACCGAAGATGAGCGTCGTGCGCTGCGGCGCGACGAGCTCACCGTGCGCTTCGCGATGCGGCAGGAATTGCTGGCCGGCGACAAGGCGAATGACGCCAAGGTCGCCGATCTGCTCGACCAGTTGCCGCGGCTCGATCGTCGCCGCGTGGAGCTGATGGAGCGCGAGCAGCGCGAGCTCGCGAAGTTCCTCACGCCCGTGCAGCGCGCCCGCTATTTCGGCCTGCAGGATGAGCTTCGTCGGGGCATGCAGGAACTGCAGCAGCGACGGCTCATGGCCCCTGACTCGGTGGCGCCCGCGCGTGGCGGCGGCGCGGGGCTGCGTCGAAATCGCTTGCGCCCACCGCCTGCTGAGTAGCGTGACGTCGCCGCCCGTGATATCCTGAGGGCTCGCCGCGGAGCCGGTACGGTCCGCGCGAGCCCGGATGGCGGAATTGGCAGACGCAGGGGACTCAAAATCCCCCGACCGCAAGGTCTTGTGGGTTCGACCCCCACTCTGGGCATGCTCGTCGGTCACACGCGCGTCGGGGTTGAGTTCCGGGCGTGACTCGTCGAGATTACGCGGCGCGTCCCGATCGTCTTCGGCGATCGATGCGTGATGGGGTGTAGCTCAATGGCAGAGCATCCGACTGTTAATCGGACGGTTGGTGGTTCGAGTCCACCCGCCCCAGCTTCAACGAAGCCCGGTCTCCCGCTTGGGAAACCGGGCTTCGTGCGTTGGGTACCACACCGGACCGCGCACGGGCTCCAGGCCGGAGTTCGCGGACGCCGCGCCTTTGAGTAGCTTCCGCGCACCCCGTCTTCAAGGGGTGATGCGCTGACCCATTCGCCCTTTCGTCATGTCGCTTTCCGTCCAGCTGTCGCACGCCGCACCGGCCGCGCTCGAGACGCCGCTCCTGGCCATCGTGCTCCCTGCCGATCCCACCATGGATGCCGACCTGCGCGGCGTCGACGCCGCACTGCAGGGCGCCATCGGACGCGCGGTGTCGCGTCGAGATTTCCGGGGTGCGCGCGATGAGACGTTGTTCCTCATGGGCGGAGAGCAGGGTGTGCAGCGGGTGCTGCTCGTGGGTCGTGGCGCCGGTGCGATCACGCGGACGGCCGCTCGCCGGGCTGCGGCGATCGCCGCGCGACAGGCCAACAAGCTGGGCACCGGCGCGATGCACGTGTGGAGCCCGGATGTGGACGCCGGCGCGGTGGAGGGATTCATCGTGGGCGCCGCTGCGGGCACCTGGCAGTATCCCGATCTCCTGACGCCCCCGCCCGAGAAGGATCGCCGGGCACGGCTGGAGCAGCTGACGGTGGTGGTTCCCGAAACGCCGGGCCTGCAGGATGCGCTCGCGGCCGGTCTCGCCATCAGCGAAGGGCAAGACATTGCCAAGCGCCTCGGGCAGATGCCGGGCAACGTGTGCACCCCGGACATGTTCGCGCAGATCGGCCGGGAAATCGCCGCGCGTCACGGCATGCAGATCACCGTGCTGGGGCGTGACGAGATGACGGCGCTCAACATGGGCTCGTTCCTCTGCGTGGCGCAGGGCACGCCGGAAGATCCCAAGCTGATTGCACTCGAGTATCGCGGTGGGCCGAGCGATCAGAAGCCAGTGGTGCTGGTGGGGAAGGGGCTCTGCTTCGACACCGGTGGCATTTCCATCAAGCCGGCGCCCGAGATGGAATGGATGAAGTTCGACATGGCAGGGGCGGCCGGCGTGATGGGCGCGATGGAGGCGATCGGGCGTCTCAAGTTGCCGGTCAACGTCGTCGGTCTCGTGGGCTCCACCACCAACATGCCGTCGGGCACCGCCGTGAAGCCGGGCGATGTGGTGCGCGCCATGAATGGCAAGACGATCGAGATCATCAACACCGACGCCGAAGGTCGGCTCGTGCTCGCGGACGTGCTGGCGTATGCGAAGCGCTTCGATCCGGCCATTGCGATCGACGCCGCCACGCTCACCGGGGCGATCGTGATCGGGCTCGGTCACAATGCGGTTGGCGTCTTCGGCAACGATCAGCACGCCATCGACGAAGTGCTCACGGCCGGCACGGCCGCCGGTGAGCCGGGTTGGTCGATGCCGATGTTCGAGGAGTACAAGGAACAGATCAAGTCCGACGTGGCCGATCTCAAGAACACCGGCGGCCGAGCGGCCGGCTCGATCACCGCCGCGCTCTTCCTGCAGGAGTTCGTGGACGGCTTTCCGTGGGTGCACCTCGATGTCGCCGGCACGGCGTACTCCCAGAGTGACCTCGGCTGGATCCCCAAGGGCCCGACGGGCACGCCGGTTGGCACGTTCGTGGAGATCGTTCGCGCCCGCGCGCGCCGGTGAGCAACCCACGCGCCGTGCGTTACCTCGCGCAGCTGATCGTCGCCGTGGCCTGTCCAGCCCTGCTCGCCGCGCAGGTGGACACCACGCGTCGCACGCCGCCACGCGACAGTGTGAAGGTGGTCGTCCCGGTCCCCACGCCCGCGCAACCGCCGGTGCAACCGCCGGTGCAACCGCCCCTCTCGCCGGCCGATTCGGCCGCGGAGGCGAAGCGTCGGCAGGCTGCGAAAACGGCGGACAGTCTGCGCGTCGACAGCCTTACCAAGGCGATCAAGGGCGACACGGTGAAGGCACCGCTCGCACGCTTCGAAATGCCGCGCGATGTCGACCTGTCGCCGCGGCTGCGATTCTCGCGCGAGCAGATTCTGCAGACCGGGGCGGAGAATCTCACGGACCTGCTCGACAAGGTCCCGGGCGTCACCACGTATCGCAGTGGATGGCTCGCCGGGCTCCATGCCGCGACCTACCTCGGCGATGGGAGTCGCGTGCGCCTCTTCCTCGATGGGGTGGAGTTGGATCCCATCGCCGCGCGCAATCGTGGACTGGAAGACCTCACCGACATTCCGCTCTGGACGCTCGATGAACTCGTCGTCGAGCGCAGCGCTGGCGAAGTGCGGGTGTGGATGCGCACGTGGACCGTGACGAAGACGATCCCCTACACGCGCGTCGACATTTTCACGGGCGACCTCAACACCAACGCGTTCCGTGGCCAGTTCGCCCGCCGCTGGCGCAACGGCATGCTGCTGCAACTCGGCGGACAACAGGTCGCAACGCAGACGGGACGCGTCTCCGCATTCTCCACGGCCGGCGTCTCGCGCGGGCGCGGCGATGGCACGGTGCAGGGGTTCATGCTGCGCACCGGATGGTCGCGCGGGAAGATGAGCGTCGATGTGTTCGGTCAGGCCGTGGCGCGTGATCGCGACCCGCATCGGGCACGCGAGGGCTTTGACGATCTCGTCGGATACAAGGGACAGCGGCGCGACGGCTATGTCCGCGTGGGCTATGGCGACACCACGCGCGGCTTCTGGGCGCAGGCGATGGTCCAGGCGCTTCGCACGAAGTTGGACAACAAGGACACTACCGTCGCCTCGGCAACCGACACGACGAAGCTACAGACCGACACCATTCGGGGTCGGACGCAGCAGCTCGCCGCCATTGGTTATCGAGGCACGAACTGGCAGCTCTCGCTCACCGATCGACTGCGCGTGGAGCCGGGCATCTCGACCCATGCCCCCGCGCTGCGCGGGAGTTATTCACTCGGCATGCTGGCGGCCGGCGCCTGGGTGGAGCGAGGTGGCAGCGACTCGACGGCGCGCACCGATGCCTTCGTCCGCATACAACCGCTGCCGTGGCTGCGGCTCGCGACGACGTACAGCGACCGCACACCGGACGACAGCACCCGCCCGAAGAACAGCGCGTGGCGCGGCGAGGCCTCCATACGCTTCCGGCGGATGTGGCTCGGTGGAGGGGCCATTCGCAGCGACGCGATCGTGTACCGGAACCTGCCGCTGCTGGGTGCGGCCGACGGCGATATCCCGGCCCCGGCGGCGCAGGGCGTTCTCGCCTCCGCCGAAGGCTATCTGTACAAATCCATTCACCTCGACCTGCAGACGGTTCGATGGAACACCGCGCAGTACAATCGGCCGCGCACGCAGGTGCACGCCGAGTTGGCGGTGGTCACCGACTGGCGGAAGCGCTTTCCGAAGGGCGAGTTCGGGCTCAACACCCGCCTGATCTATGATCGCCGCGACGGGGTGCCGTTCTACTACCTCGTCGGCACCGAGGGCGAGACGCGGGTCACAGAGGTGGCACAAGTCATTACCGGACTGCTGGAGATTCGAATCCAGCAGGCGACGCTGTTCTACCAGTACCGCAACCTGACGGGCGGCGCGTACGAGCAGATTCGCGGTATCACCATGCCGCCCGCCGTGCAGATGTACGGCATGCGCTGGACCTTCTTCAACTGAGCGAGCCCCTGCAGCCGCACCCCCGCTTCCGGTTGACGTCGCTGCCGGGACGCATTTCATTGCCGCCAGCATGATTCGCTCGATGACCGGCTTCGGCCAGGCCGAAGGCACCGTGGGATCACTTCGGGTGATCGTGGATGTGCGCACGGTCAACCATCGGTTCTTCTCGCCCAGCATCAAGTTGCCGGGGAGTTTTGCGCGCTGGGAAACGGACGTGCGCGAAGCGATGCGACTGAAGGTGAGTCGCGGCCACGTCACGCTGACCGCTCGCGCGGAGCGCCTCGCGGATGCGCCGGTCGAGATCGACGAGGCCCGCTTTGCTGCGGTGGTGACCCAGCTGCGGGGGCTCGTGGAGCGACACGGCCTGAGTGGCGGCGTGGATCTCGCCAGCGTGCTGCGCATGCCAGACGTGCTGGCTGCCGCGCGCGAGGACGACGCGACGGGCACGGTGGAGGAGCTGGTGGCCATCGTCGACCGGGCCCTCGATGCGCTCGCCAAGGCGAGAACCGAGGAGGGCAGCCGTCTGGCGACGGTCCTGCGACAGCGCCTGGAGCAGATCGAAGGGGCGCTGCAGCGGATCGGTGCCCGCGCCCCTGAGCGCCTGATCGCCCACCGCGATCGTCTGCGCGCCTCTGTACAGGAGCTCACGGGCGGGCTGGCGATCGATGAGACGCGGCTCGCGCAGGAGATCGCCATTCTCGCCGATCGCATGGACGTGGCGGAGGAACTCGATCGATTCCACTCCCATCTCGCGGCCTTCCGAGCCGCGCTGGCTGACGCGGACGGCGAACCGGTCGGGAAGCGTCTCGGTTTCCTTCTTCAGGAAATGCTCCGGGAAGCCAATACGACGGGGAGCAAAGCCGCGGACGCGGCAATCCTCCACGAGGTCGTCGGCGTCAAGGAAGAGTTGGAACGGATCCGCGAGCAGGTCGAGAATCTCGAATGACCACCTTTCCGGTCATCCTGTCCGCCCCCTCGGGTGGCGGAAAGACGACAATTGCGCGACGTCTGCTGGAGCGGCGTGCCGACTTGGGTTATTCTGTCAGTTGCACGACGCGCGCCCCCCGCGATGGTGAAGTGGACGGGCGCGATTACCGGTTCCTCTCCAGGGAGGCGTTCCTTGCGGCGCGTGACGCCGGCGAGTTCGCCGAGTGGGCTGAGGTGCACGGGAATTTCTATGGCACGCTGCGCTCACAGGTGCAGGAGGTGCTGGCCGGTGGCCAGCACGTGCTCATGGATATCGACGTGCAGGGAGCGCGGCAGTTCCATCTCGCGTTTCCGGAAACGGTGCTGATCTTCGTGCTGCCACCATCGGGGGAGGTTCTCAAAACCCGCCTGATGGCCCGGAAGAGCGAAGATCGCGAGCGGTTGCTCGTTCGTCTGCGGAACGCGCGTGCGGAGTTGGGGGAAGTCGGACATTACCACTACGTGGTGGTGAACGACGACCTCGATCGAGCCGTGAACCAGGTGAGTGCCATCATCGATGCCGAAGGGCTGCGCCACGACCGGGTGCAGGAAGTCGAAGCGCAGGTCGAGGCGCTCATCGCGCAGCTCGAACAGGAAATTCACGTCTTCAGCAGGGGCGAGTGACGCATGCAGGTGTTTACGCCGACCGAAGTGGCCAAGCACGCGGCCAACAAGTATCTCAGTGTCCTCATCGCCGCGAAGTTCGCGCGCCGGCTCAATGAGTTTCCGCGCGACCGTTCGCTGCACGAGAAGAAGCTGACCACGCGCGCCCTCGAGGAACTCTCGGGCGGGTCCATCGAATACAAGGTCATGCCGCGCCGCCAGTCGGCCTGATTCCGTCGGCGTTGTAGTCCCCCCGCGCCGCGCCGAGACCACCGTCCCGGCGCGGCGCGTTTTCTCCCCCTTTCGTTCCCTCCCGACTCCTCCGCGTGGACGCCAAAGACCGCCTGCGGCGCTATCTCGAGCAACGCCGCGAACTCGGTGAGTCTGAGTTCGTGCTCGACGGGCTGTCAGTCGAGGCGGTGATGCAGATGGTGGGAGTGCGAACCACCGCGTCGGCGCCACGACGCGCGGCCGCGGTTGAAGCGCGCGGGTCGGCGACGGCATCGCCATCGTCCGCCGCGATGCCGGCCGCGCCGCCACCCGATGCGCCGCCCCCAGTCGAACCGCCGCCGACACCCTCGGTGCGCTTCAGCGGCGAGGCGAGTACCGATTGGCGCGCCACGCTGCAGGCGAACGAGTCGGCGCCCGCGCGCCCTCCTGCGGCCAAACCGTCGCCGGCACCCGTCGCGAGCACGCGGACGGAATTGCCCGCGTGGCTCACGACCTTGGACATCCCGCTCGGTCTCGAGGCCGGCCGGCTGCACGTGGCCGAGACGCTCCCCGAGGTGGCCGCCAGCACCACCCTCGAACAGCTGGCGGCGCATATCGCGGCCTGCCAGCGTTGCGCGTTGCACAAGACGGCGCGGAACCCGGTGCCCGGCGAGGGTAACCCGCAGGCGGACGTGCTCTGCGTCGGCGAGGCGCCCGGCGCGAACGAGGACGAGCAGGGGCGTCCGTTCGTCGGCGATGCCGGACAGCTGCTCAACAAGATCCTTGGCGCCATTCAACTTGCGCGCGAGGAGATCTTCATCTGCAACGTGCTGAAGCACCGCCCCCCGGGCAATCGCGACCCGCTGCCGGAGGAGGTGGCGGCCTGTCAGCCGTATCTGTTGCGACAGATCGAACTCGTCCGCCCCAAGGTGATCATCGCGTGGGGCCGTTTCGCCGCGCAGACGCTGCTGCAGACGACGACCGGGATCGGGCAGCTGCGCGGGCAGCTGCATCGCTATCACGGTGTTCCACTCATTGTGACCTACCATCCGGCGGCCTTGCTGCGCAACGAGGCGTGGAAGCGCCCGACGTGGGAGGATGTGAAGCTGGCCCGGCGCGTCCTCGACGCGGCGCGCGCGGCTGCCGACTCCGCCGCGCCTTGATATGACCAGTCTTCCGGTTCCCGCTTCGAATCAGCAGCCGGCCTCGCGCGATCCGTTCAAGGAACGCGGGGCGCCGTGGTCGCGCGAGGCCGAGCAGGCCGTGCTCGGCGCCATGCTGCTCGACCCTGACGCCATCATGCGCGTGGCCGAACACGTGGACGACACGATGTTCTGGCTCGAGGGGCATCGCCGACTCTTCCGCGCCATGGTGGCCATCACCGAGCGCGGGACCGGGGTCGATCCCATCACACTTGCGGCGGAGCTCGAGCAGAAGCAGGAGCTCGAGCACGCGGGCGGGCGTGAGTATATCGCCTTCCTGCTCGATGCATCGCCCACCGCCGCGCACGTGGAGTATCACGCGCGCCTAGTGAAGGAGAAGGCGATCCTGCGGCGCCTCATCGAGGTGAGCACGGAGATCGTGACCGAGGCGTACGAGTCGCGCCTGCCGGCTTCCGACCTGCTCGATGCCGCCGAGTCGCGCATCTTCTCGCTGGGCCAGCAGAAGGAGAAATCGGGCTTCACGCGCATCAAGGAGCTCCTCTGGCCGGCCATGGAGAAGCTCGAGGCCCTCGCGCAACGGGATCAGGCGATCACGGGCGTTCCCACCGGCTTCACGGAACTCGACCACATGACGTCGGGCTTCCAGCCGGCCGACCTGATCATCGTGGCTGCGCGTCCCTCGATGGGCAAGACGGCGTTCACGCTCAACATCGCGCAGCATGCCGCCATCACGGCCAAGGTGCCCACGGCCTTCTTCTCGCTCGAAATGAGCAAGGAGTCGCTCGTGCAGCGCATGCTGGCGTCGGAGGCGCTGATCGACGCGCAGGCGTTGCGTAAAGGTGGGCGGGCGCTCGACGAATCGATGCCACGTTTGGCGCAGGCGGCTGGTATCCTGAGCCATGCGCCAATCTTCATCGACGACACGCCCGGCATCACGGTGCTCGAGATGCGCGCCAAGGCGCGTCGACTCAAGAAGGACCACGATCTCGGGCTCATCATCGTGGACTACCTGCAGCTGATGACGGGACCCGCCGGCGTGGAGAACCGCCAGCAGGAAGTCTCGCAGATCTCGCGTGGCCTCAAAGCCATCGCGAAGGAGCTGGGCGTGCCCGTGGTGGCGCTCTCGCAGCTTTCGCGCGCGCCCGAACAGCGTACGGGCGATGACAAGGGCCGTCCGCAGCTCTCCGACCTGCGTGAATCGGGCGCCATCGAACAGGACGCCGACGTCATCATGTTCATCTTCCGGCAGGAAGTGTACGCCGAGCGGGATGAGAACGGCCGGCTGAAGGACCCGAGCATCGAAGGACGCGCCGAGATCATCATCGGCAAGCAGCGTAACGGCCCGATCGGCAGCGCGCGGCTGTACTTCCACAAGCAGTACACGCGCTTCGACAACTTCTCGAACCGTCAGCCGCCGCCGGAGCTCGGTGGCGGCGGCTACGGTGGCCCCAAGCTGGTGAAGGGGCCGGACGATTTCAGCGGCACGCCGTTCTGATGGTGCGTGCTCGTCAGGAGTCGCGCGCATGATGGCCAAGGCGAAATCGGTGTACCGCTGCACCGAATGCGGCGCTGAGTATCCGAAGTGGGCAGGCCGCTGCGAAAGCTGCGGCGCGTGGAACACGCTCGGCGAGGAGGTGGTGGCCGTCGCGCCGGTCAGCAAGCGCAGCGCGGCGCGCGCCAGTGCGGGGATCGCCGGCAGCACCGTCACGCTGGGCACGGTGACGGCGGCGGCCACACCGCGGTGGCGTACCGGCCTCGATGAGTTCGACTTCGTACTCGGCGGTGGCATCGTGCCCGGAAGCATGGTGCTGGTGGGTGGCGAGCCAGGCATCGGCAAGAGCACCCTGTTGCTGCAGATTGCCGCCCGACTCGAGAGCGCAGGGCAGGGCGCGCTGTACGTGAGCGGCGAAGAGAGCGCCTTGCAGGTGCGTTTGCGTGCCGATCGACTGGCCGAGGACGCCTCGGGCGTGTCGCTCTACACCGAGACGTCACTCGAAACCATTCTGGCGACGGCCGCGCAGCCGCTCGCCAATGGCAAGCGGCCCAGCGTGCTCATCGTGGACTCGATCCAGACGGTGCACACCGAACTGCTCGAGGGCGCGCCCGGGAATGTGGGACAGGTGCGCGAATGCGCCGCGCGTCTCATGCGTTTCGCCAAGGACACGGGGACGGCGGTGTTCGTGATTGGGCATGTCACCAAGGGCGGCGGCATCGCCGGCCCGAAGACGCTCGAACACATCGTCGACACGGTGCTGTACTTCGAAGGCGACGGGACGCTCGATCATCGGGTGCTGCGGGCGACGAAGAACCGATTCGGCAGCGTGGATGAGATCGGCGTGTTCCGAATGGCCGGCACGGGTCTCGTACCGGTCGAGAATCCCTCGGCCCTGTTTCTCGGCGATCGTCGCGAAGTGGCCAGCGGGAGTGCGGTGTGCGCGCTGATGGAAGGCACACGCCCCGTCCTGGTCGAGGTGCAGGCGCTTGCGGCGCGTGCCGGATTCGGCACGCCGCAGCGGGTCGCCAACGGCATCGACGCTCGCCGGCTGGCACTGCTGCTCGCCGTGCTGGACAAGCGCGGCGGCTTCTCGTGCGCGCAACTCGACGTGTTCTGCAACGTGGTTGGCGGGATGCGCGTGCAAGAGCCCAGCGTGGACCTCGCGGTCGTGGCGGCGCTCGCCTCGAGCGTCGTGGA
>JBDHVK010000138.1:0-10453 GCA_039809645.1 Gemmatimonas sp. | reverse complement strand
CGTGAAGCCACCCACCCGGACGGCCTGGTCCGGTGGCCCTGAGTCCAACGGCTCGAGCGCGCCGGAGCTGAGCCATCGCGGCCGAGGCGGCGACTAGATTGGGCGGATGCCCGACCGACCATCGCCGTCATCACCGGCGTCGCCCGCCGACACCTTCGCGGCACTGCGGGTGCCGAACTTCGGCCGCTACATTCTCGCGCTCTTTACGCTCACCCTGGGCATTCAGATTCAGGGGACGGTGGTCGGGTGGCAGGTCTACGACCTCACGCACGACCCACTCGCGCTCGGCCTGATCGGGCTGGCCGAGGCGCTGCCGGCGATCAGCATGTCGCTCTTCGCCGGGCATTTCGCCGATACCCATGATCGTCGGCGCATCGCGCTCGGCGCGCTCGTGGTGCTGGTGGCGTGCAGCGTGGCGCTCTGGTGGCTCGCGCATCCAACGCCGTACGGGCTCTCCGCGCTGGTGAGCGCGACGCGCGTGCGCGCGATCTACGCCGTGATCGTGGTGAGTGGTGTGGCGCGGGCCTTCCTGCAGCCCGCGCGACAGGCATTGAGCGCGGAGTTGGTTCCGCGTACGCTCTACAGCAACGCGATCACCTGGCGCAGCGGCAGCTGGCAGCTGGCGGCCGTGCTCGGGCCGGCGCTGGGCGGGTTTCTCTATGCGGCCGGCGGGAGCACCCTCGCCTATATGGTGGACGCCGCGCTCATGACGGCGTCGGTGTTCGTGCTGACGCGCGTGCGTCATCGGTCGCCCGAGCGCGACGTGACCGACGAGCCGATGGGTGAGGCGATCCTCGGCGGCCTGCGCTTCGTGTTCAGCGATCCGCTGTTGCTGAGCGCGCTCGCGCTCGATCTCTTCTCGGTGCTCTTCGGTGGCGCGGTGGCGCTGCTGCCGGTGTTCTCGGGCGAGATCCTCAAGACCGGGCCCACGGGGCTCGGATTGCTGCGTGCCGCGCCAAGTGTGGGGGCGGTGACGACGGGCATTCTGCTGACGCGCTTCCCACCGTTCGCGAAGACCGGACGCAACCTGCTGCTCGCCGTCGCGGGCTTCGGGGTGTGCACGATCGGCTTTGGCCTGTCGAAGAGCTTCCCGCTGTCGCTCGCGCTGCTCGCGCTTGGCGGCGCGTTCGACATGGTGAGCGTGGTGATCCGCAGCCTCATGCTGCAGCTGCGGACCCCCGAGGCGCTGCTCGGTCGCGTGAGCGGCGTGAATCAGATCTTCATTGGCTCGTCGAACGAAATCGGTGCGTTCGAGAGCGGAGTGACGGCGCGCTGGTGGGGTGCGGTCACGAGCGTGGTGGTGGGTGGCGTGGCGACGCTCGCGGTGGTGGCCACGACGACCGTGGTGGTGCCGTCGCTGCGCCGGTTGCGCGATATCCGCACCTGACGCGACGCCCTCCCGTCGACGACGGCCTCCCGTCTACGACGCGGCGAGTTCCTCGGTGAGACCGAGTTCGATCTCGGTGCCGTCCTTCGCAATGCTGGTCTGCGCGAAGACGCGCTTGGCCTCCAGCTCCAGTTCGCGCGCATCGCGCGAGTAGCGCGCGCTGAGGTGCGTCAGCACGAGTCGTCGCGCGCCAGCCTGACGGGCGACGTCGGCGGCTTCGCGGGCGGTGCTGTGCCCGGTCTCGAGTGCCCGCGCGGCCTCCTCCTCGGCAAAGGTCGCCTCGTGAATCAGGAGGTCCGCATCGCGCGCCATGTCGATGGTCTGCTGGCAGGGGCGGGTGTCACCGGTGAGCACGACGCGACGGCCGCGGCGGGCGCCGCCCACGAGCGTCGCCGCCTCGATGACCCGGCCGTCGTCGAGGGTCACCGCCTGGCCGCGGTGGATCTTCCCCCACAGCGGCCCCTCCGGAATCCCCAGCTCGCGCGCCAGCTCGGGGTTGAAGCGCCCCAACCGGTCTTCCTCGATGACGGCCCACCCGAGGGACGAAGAGCCGGCGTGATCGACGGCAAAGGTCTCCAGCCGGTAGTCGCCGCGGCGGAGTACCGCTCCCGGATCGATTTCGGTTATGTCGATGGGAAACGTGGTGCGCTCGCCACCCAGACTGATGCACTGGCGCAACGTTTTGCCACCGCCACGCGGGACCCACGCCCGAAGCGGCTCCGTGCGCCCCTGCAGGGCGAGTGTCCGAACCAGCCCCGTGATACCGAGGAGGTGGTCGGAGTGCATGTGGGTGAAGAAGACGTCTTCGAAGGCGAAGGAGATGCCGTAGCGCATCATCTGGCGCTGGGTGCCTTCGCCGCAATCGAACAGCAGAGTCTGCCCTTCCCGAATGACAGCGAGCGAACTGACCCCCCGTTCCACGGTGGGGCGGGAGGCGGCGGTGCCAAGGAATCGGATGAGCAGCGGCATGGCGAGAATATAGACGAGGAGCGACGGCCGCCCGTGGGAGTTCCGGCCGCGTGACGCCCCTTCGCGGCCCCATGTTTGCGATAGCAGTCGACACCGGCTCATGGGAGACTCAGCGGCCCATGGTTTGCAGTACAGGCCGGTTGTCATCGCGCGCTGTGCCGGATCTGTGACAGCCCGTCCCAGTTTTCGCACGCGCACTTGTTCCCACTTCCGGACGGCCGGGGGGCGTATGACCGGAAAGAGCCGACGCGGATTCGCGTCCATGGATCCCGCGCGTCAGCGCGAGATCGCCAGCAAGGGTGGGCGAGCCGCCCACGAGAAGGGGACGGCCCATGAGTGGTCGTCGGATGAAGCCCGGGAAGCCGGGCGGAAGGGCGGGGTGACCGTGAGTCGCGATCGTGCCCACATGGCCGCCATTGGCCGTGAGGGTGGGGAGTCGCGCTCAGCGGCAGCCCGTCAGGCCCGCCAGGCGAGGATGTCTGACCGGGAAGTGCCGATGCAGGTGGCGCGTGATGGCGAGCGCCGGCCGGCAATGCCGGCAGACCGGCGATCGGACATGGGGCGGCAGGACGAATCCAGCGCCCGCTAAGACCCACGACCCACAACCAAAAACCCGGAACCCTAAACCGATCAGTTTAGGGTTCCGGGTTTTTGGTTGTGGGTCGTGGGTGGTTACGGGTTCGGGTACGTGTCGAGCTGCGCCTGCAACCGCGCCGGATCGATATTCCTCCCACTCACCACCGCCGCCACGGGGCCCACCAGATCCCTGATCCGGTCGTGCCGCAGCGCGGCCACGGTGACGGCGCCGGCGCCTTCGACGGCCATGCCGGTGGTGCGATGCAGCCACGCGATCGTGTCGCCGATCTCTTCTTCGGTGACGAGCACCAGTTCATCGGCGCACACCTGACCGATGTACAGCGCATCGTCGTCGATCTGCCCGGCGAGGCCATCGGCGAGTGTGGGGGTGACGGTGACATCCACCACATGCCCTGCCGCGACGCTGCGCTGCATCGCCGCCGTTTCGACGCTCTGCACGCCGATGATTCGCACATGCGGTGCGAGTTCGCGCAACACCGCCCCCATGCCACCGAGCAATCCACCACCACCGGTGCAGATCAACACGGTGCACACGTCGGGCAGCTGCTCCAGCAGCTCCAGGGCGACGGTCCCCTGTCCCGCGAGGAGATCGACGCCCAGGCAAGGGTTGATGAAGCGAATGTTTTCGCGTGCCGCGTGCGCCTTCGCCATCACCATCGCCACGTCGTAATCGGCCGCGTCATCGTTCACCGTAGTGCCGAGCGCGCGGATTCCGTCCTTCTTCACCTGCGGCGCCGTCGTGGGGACGTAGAGCATGGCCGGCGTATTGAACGCCTTCGCCGCATAGGCCACCCCCAGTCCGTGGTTGCCGGCACTCGATGCCACGACCCCCCGCGCGCGCTCCTCGGGTGACAGGCCGGCCAGCACGTTGAACGCGCCGCGCACCTTGAACGACCCGGTGGGATTCTCGAGCTCGAGCTTGAGATACACGTCCTGCCCGGTGGTCGCCGACAGCAGATCGCTGCGCATGACACGACTTGGCGGCATCACCGCGCGCACATGCTGTGCGGCAGCGCGCACGGCATCGATGGTGGGGAGGATGGAGTGGTTCAGGTGGGCCATGGCGTGTGAACTGCGGGGGGCGGAAGCTGTAACGGCGGAAGCTGGGACGTCGGTAAGATGGACGGCGGGTACTGCGGGGACTACCTGCACATCGCGGTTTCGCGGTCGCCGTCGTACCCGAGGTCCATGTTACCGCGGTGACCGCTTCCGCAGTCACAGCTTCCGCGGTGAGCAGTTCCACCCGCGGTCAGCAGTTCTACAGCAAGCGCGTCCCCGTGACGCGCCCGATGTACGCCTCCACGTCGAACTTCATCCGCGCCCGGTGTGTCACCATCGGCCGGATGCCGCCCCAGACGGGCTTGTTGCCCCAGGGGCGGTCCCAGAGGCCCAGGCACCACATGATGCCGCCCACGCTGTTGGGGTCGCGGCCGTCGAGGGCGTACTTGTCGTTGAGGTGAAACATCCATGCGCGCGCCTGCTCGTAACTCTCCGTCCAGAGCAGGATCGTCTTGCCCCAGAGCATGCGCGGGTAGTTGTGAATGATCCCCGCGTGGACGAGTTCATGCTGCGCCGCGTTCCAGAGGCGGTCGCCCGTGCGCGCCCCGTCGAGCGTGGCGAGATCGTAGAGCACGGGGCGAGGATCGTGCGCGTGCTCCGCCATCGTGCGCTGGACCCAGTCGGGAAGCGCGGCGAGTGCGTCGAAATCGGGTGTGCGCACGCACCAGTTGAAGGCGAGCTCGCGCCAGGTCGTCACCTGCTGCACGAACGCGTCGATATCCTCGGCGCGTGCGCCGCTCGCGCGGGCCTCGCGCACGAGTCGCGCACTCGGCAGGTGGCCGAAGTGCAGATACGGCGAGAGGCGCGAGGTCCCGTCGCCGTTGCCGGCTTCGTTGCGCTGCGCATCGTAGCCTTGGAGATGCTGCGTGAGAAACCGCTGCCACCGCGCGACGGCGGCCACGCTGCCGCCCGGTAATGGCACGGCCGCGACGGTGTGATCGATCTCGCAGGCGTCGACCTCGCGCGCGATGTCGTCGTCGCTCATCGTTGCCAGCGGCAACGGCGCGAGGCCGCCACCGTCGACGATGGTTTGCGTGAGCGACGCGCGCAGCGTCGCGCTCACCGCCACGCGTGGCGCCCCGTCGTCGACGGGTTCGATGGCGTGGTCGATCAGCTTCGCGAGCTTCGGGCGAATCGTCCGCGCCGCGAACTCCGCCCTGGTGAACAGGCCGCTCGGTACCGTGCACACACTGTCGATGGCGAGCACCCGACAGGCACATCGCTCGGCGAATCGCGCCACGCGCTCGCGAATGCCGGCGGTGGGGTAGAGATCGGTGAACACCACGTAGGCGCGTGCCGCGAGCCGATCGACCACCCGTCGATCGTCATCGCGCCGGCGGCGCAGCACGAACTGATAGTGCAGGCCACGCGTCGCCGCCTCGCGCGCCGTGTCGCGTGCGCCCTGCAGGATGAACGTGTGGTGGCGATCGCTCGCGTGCGGATACGTCGGGTCGAGCCCCTGATGGATCACCACCGGCAGGTTGAGCCGGTTCGCCGTGCGAATGGCCGCGCGCAGCCCCCAGTTCTCCTCGAGCCGATGCGTCGACTGCATCCAGTACAGCACATACTCGCCGTCAGGCCGGTACGCCTTGCCGTTGACGTCGACCGTGCGGGGAACGAGTTGGTCGCGGACGTAGTCCGCGTCGAGGGCGTGAAGCGGGGGCACAGCGGAGCGGCAAAGGTGGAGAAGCAACGGTAGCCGGCCCAGAACGTCCGGCGCGCCGCCCGGGTGCCCGGCGCTTGACACTGGGTGACCTTCGGCTAGCTTACCCGTCTGTCAGGCGAACGGCCCCGCGCTTCGAAGGCGGGGCCATCTTATTCGGTGACAACGACTTACGCAGGACCGCGGGCCAAGCAGGCCGCACTTGGGGCTGTAGCTCAGCTGGGAGAGCGCTGCATTCGCATTGCAGAGGTCAGGGGTTCGAGCCCCCTCAGCTCCACTTTCGTGGTACAGTTTGTGAAGGACAGTCTTTACCGGATCGTCACACATCCGGCACTGGTGTTACGGCGGAACACGCTGCATCGTCCAGTGTATGAAGCGATCAGCCCGCCGCCGATCGGTAGGACGGAGAGTTCCAATGACGGCGTGCGCGGCAGCTTGTGAAGCCCTGATCTTCGGATCAGGGCTTCTGTGTTTGGGGAACCCAACACCCACGACATAAAACCCGGAACCCTGAACTGATCAGTTCTGGGTTCCGGGTTTTTGGTTGTGGGTCGTGGGTTACTTGAGTCCCGCGGCATCCGTCCGCATCGCCCGCATCGCCTCGGCGATGAACCGGTTCTCTTCCTCCTCCACCTTCCCCGCGTAGTCGCTCACGGCGGTGAAGCCGAGGTTGCCGAGGAAGCGCATGATGGCGCTCTCGCGCACCGCCACGTCGAAGGTGCGGCTGAGGAGCGTCTGTCCGTCGTTGCCGGTGCGGAACCCCAGTCGGAAGACCACCCCGCGCCCCTCGAAGGGGCGACGCAGCGGGCTGCGCAGCAGGCGCTCGGAGATCAACGGCAAGTGCCATTCCGGCTCCTTCGTGAAGCGCATGGCCCATGCGCGTTCGCGCGGCTGGTCGTTCACGAACACGAACTCGCCTTGCAGCGCACTCACGCCCACGGTAAAGAGGCCAAACTTGGCTTTGGCGTCCACGGTGAGCGTGACCGTGTCGGGCATGATGCGCGTTCCGCCTGCGAGGGGGCGCAGCTGCCCGTCGAGCGAACGAAACTGAATGGTGAGCGTCTTCTCGGCGCCCTGGGCGTCGAGCCAGTCGATACCGCCACTCGAGAGGCGGAAACGATAGCGCGCCGATTCGACGTATTGGCGCACGTACTTCCCCAGCGCCGGGAAGGTGCGGCCAAGCGTCGTACCGTCGATGCGCAGGCGCATCGTGACGAGCGTGGAGCCATCGCTCGCTTCGCGCGTGATGATGGAGTCGATGCGCACCAGACGCCCGAGCGCCTGCGCGGTTCGTGGAAACGCGCTGCGGTAATCGCTTTGTACCGCGGCGGCCGGACGCTCGGCGGACGCGAGCAGGGCGCGAAAGACATCGGTCGCGCGCGCGGGTGCGAGGGCCCCCACGTCATGGTCCACTTCCGTGTGCCAGAACCAGTCGTCTTCCCCGAGTTGCTCGAGCGCGATGAGGTGGCGCTGGTCGCCCGGACGCGAGGGCACCGGCACCCCGCGGGCGGCGAGAAAGGTGAACTGGTTGCCGATCAGGCCCGCGCGCAGCTCGAGGTCGCGAGCTGGCCCGGTGCGTGTGGTGCGGGAGCTCGTCCAGATCGCCGTATCGTTGACCAGCTTGGAGGGAGCGAAGGCGTAGCGGGCGATGCGCAGACGGCCGTAGGCGAACTTGGGGGCGCGCACGACGTTGGTGAACCGGGCCTCGAGCGCGCCGGCGAGGTCGTCGAAGGCGGTGCGGGCGCTGGCGGCGTCGGTACCGTAGGCCAGCGCCGCGCCCTTGCAGGCGGCCAGTTGCGAAAGGGTGGCGAGGCCGAGAGCGGGGAGAAGTCTGCGCACGTCCGAAATACACCGTGGACGGGTCGATGATACCAGCGGCGCCCACCGTTTTCAGAGGGATGCCGCTTAGATTGCACGGTTCTACTCAGCCATTCTGACGAACGTGACCGATCCAGCCGCTTCCGAATCCAGCGCGTCGCCCCGCCGCGACTTCATCCGTGAGCTCGTCGCCGACGACGTGGCCACCGGCCGTTTTGGTCGCGGGCCGGCCACGCGTTTTCCGCCCGAGCCGAACGGCTTTCTGCACATGGGGCACGCGAAGTCGATCTGCCTCAACTTCGGCATCGCGCAGGAGTTCGGCGGCACCTGCAACCTGCGCTTCGACGACACGAATCCGGCCACCGAAGACGTGCGCTACGTGGAGTCGATCCAGCGCGATGTGCAGTGGCTCGGCTTCCAGTGGGACGGGCTCTACTACGCGTCCGACTACTTCGAGAAGCTGTACGACATCGCCGAAGACCTGGTGCGTCGTGGCAAGGCGTATGTCGATGACCAGAACGAGGAGCAGATCCGCACCAATCGCGGCACGGTGACGGCGGCGGGCACACCGAGCCCGTGGCGTGAACGCACCCCCGATGAGAACCTCGATCTGCTGCGACGCATGAAGGCGGGCGAGTTCGCCGATGGCACGAAGGTGCTGCGTGCCAAGATCGACATGGCGCATCCGAACATGATCATGCGCGATCCGCTGTTGCTGCGGATTCGCCATGCGCATCACTATCGGCGCGGCAATGACTGGTGCATCTACCCGCTGTACGATTTTGCGCACGGGTTGAGCGATGCCATCGAGGGGATCACGCGCTCGTTGTGCACGCTCGAGTTCAAGGACGCGCGCGAGATCTACGACTGGCTGGTGCGCGAGGCGGGCTTCGAAAATCCGCCCACGCAGATAGAATTCGCGCGGCTCGAACTCGATTACACGGTGCTCTCCAAGCGCAAGCTGCTGCGGCTGGTGAACGAGGGGCACGTGAAGGGATGGGATGATCCGCGCATGCCCACGATCGCGGGGTTGCGTCGCCGCGGGGTGCGGCCGGAAGCGATTCGTGCGTTCGCCGAGGTGATCGGCGTGGCGCGCAAGGACGCACGCGTGGAGTACGCGACGTACGAGCATGCCGTGCGCAACGACCTCAACATGGAAGTGCCGCGCCGCCTGTGCGTGCTGAATCCGCTCAAGGTGGTGCTCACGAACTACCCCGAGGGGCAGGTCGAGCATCTCGAGGCGCAGGACTATCCGCACGACGTCCCCAAGACGGGTTCGCGCACGGTGCCGTTCACGCGCGAGCTCTATGTGGATCGCGACGACTTCATGGAGGATCCGCCGAAGAAGTTCTATCGGCTGTCGCCGGGTCGTGAGGTGCGTCTGCGTTTCGGCTATCTGATCACCTGTCAGGAGGTCGTGAAGAACGACGCGGGCGAGGTGATCGAGCTGCGCTGCACCTACGATCCCGAGACGCGCAGCGGCAATGCGCCCGATGGTCGCAAGGTGCAGGGGACGATCCACTGGGTGAGTGCGTCGCACGCGGTCTCGTGCGAGGTGCGGCTCTACGACCGGCTCTTCACGCAGGCCGATCCGGACGATGTGGCCGAGGGGCAGGACTTCCTGTCGACGCTCAACCCGGCGTCGCTGGTGGTGATCCCGGATGCCAAGGTCGAGCCGAGCGTGATGCGTGATCCCGTGGGTTCGCGTTATCAGTTCGAGCGCGTGGGGTACTTCTATTCGGAGCCCGAGGACAGCACGGCGGAGAAGCGGGTGTTCAACCGCGTGGTGGGGCTGCGCGACAGTTGGGCGAAGGAAGTGAAGAAGGGGTAGGCTTGGTCGAGTGTTGCAGCCGAGCTCGACCGTAGCATACACGCGACAGCGCCGTAGCGCACAGGCCACCACCAGGGACCGAACTCAGCCGTATGTGAACGGTCGAGTTCTGTTTCCTCTTTCGTATCATGTTGATTTTGAATGACTTACCGCGAATGCACGAGTCCGGCATAGCGGTTGCAATGCGGGAGGGCAGGGTTTCACTGTCTCCAATCGGCCTCCCATGCGCCACTTCATCACACTTCTCGCCGCCGCCTCCCTGTTGGGAGCCGCGCCGCTCCACGCGCAGTACGCGACCTACGGCGACCGGACGTCGCTCGAGGCGATGCTGAATACCCGCGTCACGGACGATTTCTCGACCGGGTACGGGCAGATCAACTCGAATGCCGCGATGTCGGCCGTGAAGGGGGAGACGCAGTTCACCTCCACGGCCTTCGGCAACTGGAACCTGGTGGTCGGCGGGAAGTACTGCGCCGGCTGCAACGGATCCTTCCTCATGGACTTCGCCGGGACGTCGGTCAGTGACGGCACGGGCGTCTACGGCGTGGGCTTCGACTACTTCTACAACTCGGCGACCACGCCCTTCCTGGCGTACGTGCTGTTTGGCGATGGCTCGTCGGCCAATGTCGACCTGAACATCGGCAACGGGTTCTTCGGCCTGACGTCGGCGCTGGGGATTTCGTCGGTCCACATCGGCCTGGCGAATGGCGTGGCGTCGTCGGCGGGCTACTTCATGCTGGACAACCTCACGATCGGCGACGGTGCGGCGCCGGTGATGAAGCTGTTCTCGTTCGACGAGGAGGAGCCGGGGGTGGTGGTGCAGGACGTGCCGCCGACCACGGTGCCGGAGCCGTCGTCGGTGGCGCTGCTGGCCGCCGGGTTGGCCGGGATGGGCTTCGCGGCCCGTCGGCGCCGCCAGGCGCGCATGGCGGCGGTCACCGAATAGTCCGGGGAAACGGGCGCGGCGGCAGAAGAGGCCGGCCGCGCCCCTACCATCCGGAGGGAGACGGCTTATATTCGGAGGCTCACCGAGTCTTCGGGCTGGGTGTGCCAGCTGCCCCTTAGCTCAACTGGCAGAGCGTCTGACTCTGGATCAGAAGGTTCCTGGTTCGACCCCAGGAGGGGCAAT
>JBDHVK010000137.1:0-10517 GCA_039809645.1 Gemmatimonas sp. | reverse complement strand
GAACGACGAACGCCTCCCTGAGGAGGCGTTCGAAAGGCTGTATATCGAACCGCGAGGGTCAGACGGCAGCGGGTTCCTGCTTCTTGGCCGGCTGCGCAAAGCGCTCGCCGAGCGTCCGCAGGTCAGTCACCTCGGCAGGCTTGAGCTCCGGGTACCGATCTGCCAGGTAGACCATCGTGGCGTCGAACCACTCTTTCTGGTCTTCGGGATGACACCCGATCACACCGCACTGCATGATCTGCTGGAACAGCTCGTCACGGGCCTCTTGATACGGCGAGGGCACCATGGCGTCACGACGCGGACGAAGCTTGTTGGGCTTGGCCATTTCCTCTGGGTAGTGCGTCGAACCGCATGATCCGGCGACTCCGGATCAGCATATAGAATCTAACCGATGAGAAACCGGCTTCCTAGTGCCGGATCCCGCCGATTCACTCTGGATACGTGAGCCACGCCTCAATCGCTGTCGCGATGGCGGCGGGGGCTGTTTCCCCGACCCAGGCGCCGACGGGCTGGCCGGTCTCACCGACCGTGACCGGCGCGGTCGGCAGCTGACGCGTCCAGGGGGGGAGGGTGCTGCCGGCGCGCGGCCCGTCGCCGTGGCCCAGCCAGCAATGCACCGGCGCCGTCACCTGGCGCAGCTGCTGCCGCTCCCAGTCGTCCAGGGCCACCGTGCCCGCGAGCTGCAGCAGCTCCGCCATCCCATCGCTCCCCACGAAGGGCGCCAACGTCCGCGCGAGCAGACGATCGGCGTTCGGGTGATCCTCCGGCAGTCCCTCGGCCAGCAGAACCTCCAGGAGCGGGCGCGCACCAAACAGGGTGTTGGCCGTGAGCGCGGCCCGGGCGCTGCCGCGCTGCATGGCGCGAATGGCCGGGCCCGGCAGGTCATCGGGATCGAGGGGGTCGATCAGACCGAGCTGGCGGACCCGCGCGGGGTGCGCGGTAGCGATCAGCAGCGCCACGAGCGCCCCCAGACCCTGGCCGACGATCTGCACGCTTCCCAAACGGAGAGCGGTCAGGGCCCGCTCCAGATAGTCGGCCTGCGCACCGGGGCCGGTCGCCGAGCCCACTGGCCGATCGGATTCGCCAAATCCGAGCAAGTCCACCGCGACCACGGTCGCCCCAGCGTTGGCGAGCACGGGCGCGACGGCGCGCCACTGGAAGGCGCTCGCGCCGAAGTCGTGCAGCAGGACCACGGCCGGTCCTCCGCGCCCGGTGCGTGCGACATGCAGCCGCCCCGGACCGACCGGGATCATCAGGTGCTCGGTATACACGCGAGCAGGATAGCGCCGGGAACGCACCGCCGGATACCTTTCGCGCCGCATGGGCTCGCGCCCCGCACGCGAACGCGGCGGGCGGCCCGACCCGAACACGAACCCGACCGGCCCGCCCGGTCGCCTTCGAGGAGTGCGTGTGGCAAAGGTGACCCCCAAGAAGAAGTCGAACACCGGCTTCATCGTGCTCATTCTGGCCGTCGTCGTGGCCGGCGGCACCGCGATCTACTCGGCGATGAACAATCGCGCCAAGCCGATCGAGCTCAAGACCGATGCGCCGCTCCCCGCGGCGCGTGGCTACCTGCGCGGCGACCCGAACGCCCCCATCACCATCGTGGAGTTCGGCGATTTCGAGTGCCCGGGCTGTGGGCAGTTCGCGACGGTACAGGAGCCTGATCTGCGCAAGCGCATCGTCGAGGCCGGGCTCGCGAACTTCAAGTTTATGGACTTCCCGCTCGTGCAGGCGCACCAGAACACGCTCACGGCGCATCTGGCCGCCGGGTGTGCGGATGAGCAGGGCAAGTTCTGGGAGATGCACGATGCGCTGTACGCCGGCCAGTACGACTGGAACGGTCAGGCGACGAGCAATCCCCGCAAGGTGATCGACGAATACGCGAAGGCGCTCGGTCTCGACATGGCCAAGTACAACGACTGTTTCGAGAAGCAGCGGCCGATGGCGCAGATCATGGCGAATCAGGCCGAAGGGACGAAGCTGGGCATCAATGGCACGCCGACGATCGTGATCGGCAACCGTGCGTTCCCGAACGCGCCGAACGTGGATGAGATGCTCAAGATCCTCGACTCGCTCAAGGCGGCCGGCGTCGGTGGCACTCCGGCGGCGACGCCCGCGCCGGACAGCGCGAAGAAGTAAGCTGGCGAGCTACGCCCGTCGCCGCGCGGCGGCCTCTTCGATGCGCAGTTCCGGCATCGGGAGCGGCGCGGCGGCGTGCTCGCTCACCGGTTGCAACGCCTCGCCCAAGGCGACCAATGCACGCGTCGCGACGACCGACGCCAGCGGCTCGGGGACGCCGAGCTCGCGAATGTAGATATCGAGCGCACGCTCGTAGCCCACATCAGTGGCCAGCGTGTCGACGAAGAGCAGGGCGTTCTCCACATGCGTCCGGATGAGCGACTCCTCCGCGCGCGCCTGCGCGAGCCGCAGTCGCTGCTCGGCGTCGGCCGAGAGCTTGCGCGGGAAGAGCGTTTCCGGGAAGAGCTTGTTGAGAATCGACATGACTGAAGTATAGACGAGAAACCAAGACCGCCGGTTTCGTGCCGAATGAACGGTACGACGCCGGCGGCCGGTTTCCTGCGACGCGCGTCACAGTCGTGGCGCGCGTCGTGACATCATGACTCCTGACTTTCGTACTGATCCTTCAGGCTCGCCACGACGCTCGGATCGGCGAGTGTCGTGGTGTCCCCGAGCGCGCGCCCTTCGGCGATGTCGCGCAGCAACCGGCGCATGATCTTACCCGAGCGCGTCTTGGGAAGATCCGCACTGAAGAGGATGTCATCCGGCCGCGCGAGCGCGCCGATCTTGAGGGCGACGTGTTCGCGCAGTTCGTCCCGCAGACTGCCGCTGGCGTGGAAGCCGGCACGCAGCGTGACGAACGCGGCGATCGCCTGCCCCTTGAGGTCGTGCTGCTTGCCCACCACCGCAGCCTCGGCGACTGCGGGGTGATCGACGAGCGCGCTTTCGACTTCCATCGTGCCGATGCGATGACCGGCGACGTTGAGCACGTCGTCGACTCGGCCCAGGATCCAGAGATAGCCGTCGTCGTCGCGCTTGGCGCCATCGCCCGGAAAGTACAGATCCGGCCGGCCGGGCCACTTCGAGAAGTACGTATCCACGTAGCGCTGATCGTCGCCCCAGATCGTGCGCAGCATGCTCGGCCACGGATGCGTGATGGCGAGCAGGCCGCCGCCCACGCCGACTTCGTTTGCCTGCGAGTCGAGCAGCGCGGTTCTGATGCCGGGGAACGGCGTCGTGGCGGAGCCCGGCTTCGTGGCGGTCACCCCCGGCAGCGGCGTGATCATGATGGCGCCGGTTTCGGTCTGCCACCACGTGTCGACGATGGGGCAGCGCTCCTTGCCGATGTGCTGGTGATACCACATCCACGCCTCGGGATTGATGGGCTCTCCCACCGAGCCCAGCAGGCGCAGCTGCGACAAATCGTGCTTGTCGACGTACGACGTGCCCCACTTCATGAACGCGCGGATCGCGGTGGGCGCCGTGTAGAACACCGTGACGCCGTAGCGCTCGCAGATGCTCCAGAAGCGATCCTTGTCGGGCCAGTCGGGCGCGCCTTCGTACATCACACACGTCGCGCCCACGGCCAGCGGACCGTAGACAAGATACGAGTGACCGGTGATCCAGCCGATGTCGGCCGTGCACCAGTACACATCCTCGTCCTTCAGGTCGAAGGTGTACTTGGTGGTGGCCGCGGCGCCGGTGAGATAGCCACCAGTCGTGTGCACGATGCCCTTCGGCTTGCCGGTGGTGCCCGACGTATAGAGGATGAAGAGCTTGTCCTCCGCGTCCATCGGCTCGGGCTCGCAGAACTTCGGGACCTCGCGCTTCATGCGATGCCACCAGTGGTCGCGCCCTTCCTGCATTTCGGCGAACGTTTCGTCGCCCACGCCGCTGCGGCGGCGCATCACGACCAGCACATGCTCGATGGTGGGGCACTCCTTGAGCGCCTCGTCGGCATTGCGCTTGAGCGGGACAGTGGCGCCGCGGCGATAGCCGCCATCGGCGGTGATGAGCACCTTGCAGCCGCAATCGTTGATGCGGTCACGCAGCGACTCCGGCGAGAAGCCGCCGAACACCGCCGTGTGAATCGCACCGATGCGCGCGCAGGCGAGCATCGCGAACACCGCTTCCGGAATCATCGGCAGGTAGATCGCCACGCGATCGCCCTTCTGCACGCCGAGCTTCTTGAGCATGTTCGCCGCGAGGTTCACCTCGCGGTACAGATCCCAGTACGTGAAGATGCGACGGTCGCCCGGCTCGCCTTCCCAGATGATCGCGGCCTTGTTGCGGCGCGCCGTGCCGATGTGCCGATCGACGCAATTGACCGACGCGTTGAGCTGGCCACCGGTGAACCACTTGGCATACGGTGCCGTCCACTCGAGCACGGTATCCCACGGCTTGCTCCACTCGAGCTGGGCGGCTTCACGCGCCCAGAAGCCTTCGGGATCGGCCGCGGCGTCTTCGTGAAGACGCGGGGTGTGCACGAGCGCCTTGGCCTTGAATGCGGCCGGTGGCGGGAACGAGCGGTTCTCCTGCAGCAGGACGTCGATGTCGCTCATGGGGGAGTCGCCGGCGAACCGGCATGGCGAAGAGGAAGGCGAGACATGGCCCAGCCTCGTCGGGTCGCCTGTGACCCGGGGCTTCTGCTAATGTACGGCCATGTCGAACGTTCGTGGACCCAGCGCCGCGGGGCGGCCGCAGCCGCTGGCCGGTTTGGTCATTGCCGTCACGCGCGCCGGCGACCGTGGCTCGCCGTTGGCCGATGCCCTGCGCCGTGAAGGCGCCACGGTGCACGAGATCCCACTCACCCGTATCGAGGCGCTCGACCCGGCGCCGCTACGCGTGGCGGTGCGCGAGCTGCGCCAGTTCGACTGGGTGCTGCTCACGAGCGTGAACGCCGTGGAGCATCTTGCGCGGGTGGTGCAGGAGCTCCGCATGAACGAGATCATGGAGACGCGTCGCCTGGCCGTGGTGGGTGGCGCCACCGCCGCCGCGGTTGAAAAGCTCGGCTGGCGGGTGCCGTCGGTGCAGCCGGAGAAATCGCAAGCCGAGGGGATGCTCGACGACATGGCGGAACGCAGCGATGTCGAGGGCGCGCGCATGCTCTACCCCTGCGCCGTCGGCGCGCGCGATGTGCTGCCGCAGGGGCTGCGGGCGCTTGGCGCGTCGGTCGATGTCATTCCCACGTATCGGAGCGCGCCCGATCCGGACGGTCAGGCGCAGATCCGCGCGCTGGCCCGCTCGGGCGTGCTCGACCTCGTCACGGTGGCCGCGCCCAGCGCGGTCGACTCGCTGCTGGATGCGCTGCCGCCTGAACACGCGAGGCGGGTGCCGGTGGCGTGCATCGGGCCGGTGACGGCAAAGGCCGCGAGGACGGCGGGGTTCCCGGTGAAGGTGGAGGCGACGGCGGCGGTGATGGAAGGGTGGGTGAGGGAGATTGTGCGGGCGTACGGCGTCGGGAAAAGCGGAACCCCTTAGGGATCAAGTGGGAAGGTTATGAAGGGGGGAGTGATCGAGGTCGGCAGTCCTCGAAGACTTCCCTCTCCACGTCCTCCCCCCTCGATGCCTGAGGGGTTCTCGTCCGGCGACCTCCGATTTCCCACACGCTGCGTCAGCCTCCCCCCGATCTCCTCTCCCGCCCCCATCCCACTAGATTCGGGCCATGTCTGCCCCTCTGAAAATCGGCACCCGCAGCTCCGAGCTCGCCCTCTTCCAGGCCCGTCAGGTCGCCGCGATGCTGGCGGCGCTCGGCGTCGAGTCCGAGCTCGTCACCTACACCACCATCGGCGACCGCATCCTCGACAAGCCGCTCGCGGCCATTGGCGAGAAGGGCCTCTTCACTGCCGAACTCGAAGCCGACCTGCTGGCGGGGCGGACGGACTGCGCGGTGCACTCGCTCAAGGATCTGCCCACCGCCGATCCGGAGGGGCTCACGATCGTCGCCCTGCTCGAGCGCGAGGATCCGCGGGATGCGTTCGTGACGGGCCCGAACACCATGGCCACGACGCTCGCCGAGCTGCCGGAGGGCGCGAAGGTCGGCACGTCATCGCTGCGCCGGCGCGCGCAGTTGCGGGCGCTGCGTCCCGATCTCGAGGTCCGCGAACTGCGCGGCAATGTGGGCACGCGTCTCCGCAAGATCGACGAGGGGCAGGTCGATGCGGCGCTCCTCGCCGCGGCGGGGCTTCGCCGGCTGGGGCTCGGCCATCGCATCGTGTCGCTCCTCGATGCACCCGAGTGGCTGGGGGCTCCGGGGCAGGGTGCCATTGCCGTGCAGGCGCGTGCCGCCGATGAGGCGATGCTCGCCATTCTGCGACAGCTCGATCACGCGCCCACCCGCCTGGCCATCACCGCCGAGCGTGCGCTGCTGGCGACGCTCGAAGGCGGCTGTCAGGTGCCGATCGGCGCGGCAACACTCGACGAGCCCGAGTACGGGCTCATGCTGCATGGCATCATCGCCAGCGTCGACGGGGCGACCGTCGTGCGTGGCGGGCTGCCGATCAACGTGAACGACCCCGCGCAGAGTGGCCGCACGCTCGCGCAGCAACTGCACGACGCGGGCGGTGCCGGCATTCTGGCCGAGTTGCGCGCGCCCGCGTCGGATTCGTCTGCTCCCGGAGCACACTGATGGGCATCCGTCTCGACGATCTCGTCTCCGACGACGACTTCAATCTCGCCTTCGGATCGGGCAACCCGATCCGGCCACGCCGCTTGCGTCGCACCGAGAGCATTCGCCGCATGGTGCGCGAAACACGGCTCGACCCGTCGCAGTTCATCTGGCCGCTCTTCGTGCGGTCAGGGCAGGGGTATCGCCAGCCGATCGGCTC
The DNA here is from genome assembly GCA_039809645.1 of Gemmatimonas sp. Lineage (GTDB taxonomy): Bacteria > Gemmatimonadota > Gemmatimonadetes > Gemmatimonadales > Gemmatimonadaceae > Gemmatimonas. The sequence goes on along the minus strand of JBDHVK010000137.1, from coordinate 3,669 downwards.
GATGCCGGGCGTCTTCCAGACGAGCGTCGATGAACTGCTGAAGGACGCCGAAAAGGCGGTCGCGCACGGCATCGGCGGCATTCTGCTCTTCGGCATTCCCGATACGAAGGATGCGGAAGGCTCGTCGGCCTGGGATCCGCACGGCCCGGTGGCGGAAGCGGTGCGCGCCGTGAAGGCGGCGTTTCCGCAGCTCGTGGTGATCACCGACGTCTGCATGTGCGAGTACACCGATCACGGGCACTGTGGTCTGCTCACGCCCGACGGCGATGTGGACAACGACGCCACGCTGGGCCTGCTGGCGAAGGAAGCGCTGGCGCATGCGGTGGCCGGCGCGGACATCATCGCGCCCAGCGACATGATGGATCATCGCGTGGGGCACATCCGCGAGGCGCTCGACGAGGCCGGGTTCTCCCACATCCCGATCATGAGCTATGCGGCCAAGTACGCCTCGGCGTTCTACGGTCCGTTCCGTGAGGCCGCGGAGAGCACGCCGGCCTTTGGCGACCGCCGCAGCTATCAGATGGATCCGGCGAACGCCCGGGAAGCGTTACGTGAAGTACGACTGGATGTCCAGGAAGGCGCGGACATCCTGATGGTGAAGCCCGCCGGGGCGTACCTCGACATCATTGCCGCCGTGAAGCAGGACACCGGAATGCCGCTCGCGGCCTATCAGGTGAGCGGCGAGTACTCGATGATCAAGGCCGCCGCGGAGAAGGGGTGGGTCGACGGCGACCGCGCGATGATGGAATCGCTCGTGGCCATCGCCCGCGCCGGCGCGGACCTCATCATCACCTACTTCGCGATCGACGCGGCGGCGGCCCTGCGCAGCCGCTGAGACCCACACCCCTCGAGGCATGCTCCACAACCCGTGGCACGACATCCCCGCCGGCAAGAACCCGCCGGAGCAGGTCACCGCGATCATCGAAATTCCCACCGGCTCGCGCAACAAGTACGAGCTGGACAAGGAAACGGGCCATTTCAAGCTCGATCGCGTGCTCTACTCGGCGGTGCACTATCCGGGCGACTACGGGTTCATTCCGCGCACTCTGCATGAGGACAACGACCCGCTCGATGTCCTCGTGAAGATCAACGAGCCCACGTTCCCGGGCTGTCAGATCAACGCCCGCCCGATCGGCGTGCTCATGATGCTCGACAAGGGCGAGCCGGACGACAAGATCCTCGCCGTGCCGGCCGACGATCCGTACTACCACGACGTCTTCGACATCGCCGACCTCTCGGGGCACTACCTCAAGGAAGTCGAGCACTTCTTCCTGATCTACAAGGATCTCGAGGGGAAGCGCATGGAGATCACCGGCTGGAAGTCGTCGACTGAGGCGTACGAGATCATCAAGCGCTCCATGGAACGGTACCGGGAGACGTTCGAGACCTGACGCTCGAGGTGGTCCGCTGGTGGCGTTGAACTGATCACGCAGAGAAAAGGGGAAAAGGGGAAATCCTCGGCTGCCATCGCGATGGTGCCGAGGATTTCTCTTTTTCCCCTTTTCTCTGTGTGATCAGTTCCAACGATCCATCGGCTACGTCATCGCTCTCCGAAGCACGAGCGCGGCGTTGATGCCGCCGAAGCCGAACGAGTTGGAGAGCACCACCGATGGCTGCAACTCGCGCCCGGACCCAGGCACGTAGTCGAGATCGCACGCCGGATCGGGCGTCGACAAGCCGAGCGTGGGCGGTATCCATCCACGCTGCAGCGTGAGCGCGCTGATGGCCGCCTCGAACGCGCCGCTCGCGCCGAGGGCGTGGCCGTAGTAGCCCTTGGTGCTCGAGATCGGCACGCGATACGCCTGGTCGCCGAAGACCTGCTTGATGGCGTGTGTCTCGGTCGGGTCGTTGAGCGGCGTGCTGCTGCCGTGGGCGTTGATGTACGAGATGTCCTCCACCGAAACCGACGCATCGCGCAGCGCCTGTCGCATGCAGCGCGCGGCCTGCGCGCCATCAGGAAGGGGCGCCGTCATGTGGTGCGCGTCGTTGGTGGTGCCGTAGCCCGCGAGCTCCGCATAGATGCGCGCGCCGCGGGCCGTGGCGTGCTCCCACGACTCGAGCAGCAGCACGGCTGCGCCTTCGCCCATCACGAAGCCATCGCGATCGCGATCGAAGGGGCGTGACGCGGAGCCCGGGTCGTCGTTGCGCGTGCTCATGGCCCGAATGAGGGCGAACGCGCCGAAGCAGAGCGTGGCGAGCGGCGCTTCCGAGCCGCCGGCCAGCATCACATCGGCGTAGCCGTCGCGGATCTGTCGGAACGCTTCACCAATCGCCATCGAGCCACTCGCGCAGCTCATGGCATTGGTCGAGTTGGGGCCCGAGACGCCGAACTCGATGGCCATGTTGCAGCTCGCCGAGCCGCCGAACACGGCAAGGGCGAGTGTCGCATCGACGGCACGCAGACCGCCCTGCTGGAAGCGGGCCGCCTGCTCCTCGGCGTAGCCCACACCACCGAGTGCGGTGCCCATCATCGCGCCGACCCGCTCGCGATCGGTGCCGGCGAGATCGAGTCCGCCATCGGCGAGCGCGAGGTACGCGCTCGAGACCGCGAACTGGCTGAAGCGATCGAGCCGTTTGACGCGCTTCGCGTCGATGTAGGTGGTCGGGTCGAACTCCGCCACCTGCGCGGCGCATTGCGAGCGGAAGATCGACGCATCGAAGCGCGTGGCCGGCCCCACGGCCGAGCGTTCGGCGCGGAGCCCGCGCCACAATCCCTCGACGCCGGTGCCGATGGGGGTGATGCAACCGATGCCAGTGATGGCGACGCGACGCCGGTCGATGGGCGGCGTGCTCATGCGGCCTCCCTGGCCGACTGCTCGGCGACGCGGGCCAACCCGGCGAGTGTGCGCGAGGCGATGCCGTGCACGAAGACCGGGGCGATCACCTGCGTCGCCGCGAACTCCCGAATGAGGGGCCACGACGGACCATCCCACACATGGACGATGCGCGTGAGCGTGCCGCCGTCGACGGGCGTGAAGCTCCACTCCACATCCATGCGGGTGGTGACCCCACCGATATGTCGGAACCGCACCCAGGGGACCTCGTGGTTCACGGCCATCTCCGACAGCCACCAGGTGGGCCAGTTGAGCACGCCGAACGGGCGGTTGGCCGCCATCTCCACGATGCCACCGCCGTCCGGTGCCCGATCGCGAAAGCGCACGGAGCGATAGTGCGGCAGATACGCGGGCCAGTGCTCCACCGCGGCGGCAATGGCGAAGATGCGCGACACCGGGGCCCGCACGATCTGCTCGTCGACAGTGGTGACCAGGCGGCCCGACGGCGGCGGCCCCAGTGGAAACGGCTCAATCATCCAGTGTGCTCAGTGAAAGAAGCGCGGGGCGCCCAGCGCGCCACCACCCGAAAGCCCAGTCCGCCGCGCGCGTGAGGCGCGCATCCGGTGGAGGACTGCACCAACCTGCGCAATTCATCCAGCGTGTACCCGCGACGGATCGACACGATGCCATCGTGCCGACTCACGGGGTGGAAGCCCAACAGATACGACCCGGCCCACAGCCCGGCGATCGCGACCCAACTGCGGCGGAGATCGCCAACGATGACCGCCTGGCGGGCCACGCGGGTGCACTCGCGCAGGAGTCGCGCCGCGGGCTCATCGTCGAAATGATGCAGCACCTGGGAGCAGGTCACGACGTCCACGCTCGCCGTGGCGAA
>JBDHVK010000136.1:0-10555 GCA_039809645.1 Gemmatimonas sp. | reverse complement strand
CGGTATCGCGCGGCGTGTCGCCTGCGATGCCCAGGGCTTTCATCTCCTCGGGCGTGAGCGTACTGGCCGCGCCCTTGGGGGCGGGCTGGCCGCCGGGGGCGCCGGAGAACAGCTTGATGCCAACGAACACCAGCAGCAGCGCCATCGGGATCAGCAGCCACTTGAGCAGCGGATTACTTCTCATCGCGCGCTCCTCCGGTCGAGCCGGCCGCGGCGGCCGGCGGCAGGTTTACGGTGGCGTCGATCGGGCTCAGCGCCGGCAGCAGCGACTCGGCCAGGCCGTGGCCGCGCGTGACCAGGTAGAGCACCGTGGTGTCGGACGGGGTGCCGGCCGGCCCCAGGTTCGGATGCTGGAAGGTCGCCGCCACGAAGTTCCCCTGCAGGGCGCGCGGGTCGAGGTCGAGCCAGCGCGCCGAGGTGTTGGTCAGTCGCACGGCCGTCACCCACTGGTCTTCGAGGCGCCACGCGGCCAGCGCCTGCGCGTGCATCGGCAGCGTCGGCAGCAAGGTGTCCAGCGCGAGGTCGCGGCGCAGGTTTACACGCCCGATGCCGGCGACCGGCTCGACGGTGCGCAGCGGCGCGTACAGGTTCTGTGCGGCATAGCGCGTCAGCACGACCGGTACCGGCGTTTCGCGCCGGGGAACGGACTTGTCTGCGGGCGCGTCGGCCGGCTCGTCCGCGCCGCCTGCTGCACCGCCGCCGTAGCGCTTCGCGGGGGCTTCCGCTTCCACGATGCGCACCGGCTCCAGCGGCGCCTGACCGTCCTTCGCCGGCTCGGCGGCGATGTCGAGCAGGATCAGCGCGCCGGATTCCACGTCCTGCAGTTGCAGCCGCGTGGGCGGAATCGGCTCGCTCGCCCGCAGGTAGATCGCGCCGCCCGCACTCTGCACGCGCAGGTGGTCGCCGACGCTGGCCGGCACGCCGACGCGCACATTGCGGTCGATGAAGACCACGCGCTCCTGGCCGACCACCAGCGGCACCGGCAGGGGCAGCCGCTCCCAGCGCAGGATTTCCACGGCCTGGCTGGCCGGCACGAAACCGAGGATCAGCAGGACGCCGGCCAGGGCCGACAAGGCAACGGACTTCATGGAGAGTCTCCCTGCAGGTGGCCGGAGGCGTTGGCGGGCGCGCCGGCCTGGGTCGGCGTCGGCGGCGTTTCGATGCGCTGGGGTGCGCTGGCGTAGCAGTCCAGCGCCAGGCCGAAGGGGTTGTGCTCGGGGTCGATGTCCAGCCGGACGACCTTGATGGGGTAGCGCACCAGGGCGCGCTTGACCTGCTCGGAGCCGTAGTATTCGTCCGCGCTCACGTCGAGCGTGACGATCCAATCGCGGTCGGAAACCACCTTGACGCGCGTGGCCGGATCGTCGCCGTAGCCGCGGCCGGGAATCTCGTAGATGCCGCGCACGCGCTGACGCAACTCGCCACTGGCGCGCCGGTACTCGTAGTCCTGCTGCAGGAAGGCCCGGCAGCTCGGCGTCAGGTAGGCCGACAGCGCGCGCAGGTTGCGCGGATAGTCTTCTTCGCCGTTCGTGGGCCAGCGCTGTACCTGCTGCCAGATGTAGAAGGAGAAGGCATACACGCTCTCGGGCGGCACGTCCCACCACTTGCGCGTGCTGCCCGAGCGCAGGTCCGGCGGCACATGGATGGTCAGACTCTTCGGCGCACTCCACCAACCGAAGCCGAGCAGCAGCGCCACCACGAACAGCGCGCCGGCCCCCAGGCGCAGCGTCTTCACGTGCGCCTGCAGGTGCGCAACCTCGTTCCTGAAACGGCTCATGGCGCCCCTCGATCGGTGTTGCGCCGGGTAGTCCAGTAGCCCGAGCGGGTGACGAGGCGCTGCCCGCCCAGGAGCGCTGCCAGCGCCGGGTGCCGCAATGCCAGCCGCCACTGGAGCTGCCGGTAGAGCCAGGTGTCGGGCCGGCCGCGCTTCTGCGCACGCAGGAAGCCGCCGCCGACGAAGACGCCCAGCGCGATGCCGGCGACGATCAGCGTGGGCACCATGGCGACGCTGTGCGTGAGCCAGGCCAGCGGCAGGCCGAGCGCGAACCCGGCTGCGGCCGACAGGCCGGCGCAGATCCACAACTCGTCGGCGGTCAGCCCGCGCACGACCACCGGCTGGCGGTTCAGCCGGTGCGGCAGGAAGGTCACCAGCGTGTCGCGCGGGGTCTCCGAAGGGACGGCCATCGCTTGCCGCCCTCACAGCACGCCGGTGGCCTTGGTGAGCAGCCAGATGCCGACCACCAGCAGGATCGCGCCCACGGCGACCGTCAGGCCGAACTGGCCCCAGGTGGCGCGGCCGGTGTGGATCTCCGAGTAGCGCGTGTAGGCGTGATAGCAGACACCGACGAACATCGAGGCGACCACGAGCAGCGCGATCAGCAGCACGATGTCGTAGCCGTAGTTCTGCAAGGTCTGCAGGATGCCGCTGCCCTGGCCGCGCGATGGGTCTTCCATGGTCGGCAGGCCCTGCGCGAAGGCCGACAGCGGCAGGCCCGCGAGCGCCAGCGGCAGCAGCGGTGCGGCGATGCGGGACGGAATGCGATGGGATGTCGGTGGCGTGTTCATGGCGTATGGCCTTTCGTGACGGTCAGGAGAGGAGGAAGAAGGTCAGCACCAGGTACATCGCCACGAAGCGCACGACGACGGCGAGGAACTGACGTTCAGTGATGCGGTGCTCGGCCCAGCCGACGTAGGCGGTGCGCATGGCCCACACGCCCCACAGCAGCAACACGGCGAACACGAAGCCCAGCACCACGGCAGCAACGGCCGAAGGCGCAAAGCCGCCGTTGGCCTGGAAGGCGGCGACCTGATCGGCAGAGGGCGTCATGGCGACGGCTCCTCGTCGTCGGCGCGGTCGCGGCGGACGTAATCGCCGACCAGCGGGACGGGATCGCGCGGCTGGGCGCGTTGGGGCGTCAGGTAGTCCTGCAGGCCGGCGCGAACGCGCTTCAGGTCTGCGCGCAGTCGGGCGTAGTCGAAGTGATAGCGGGCGCGTTCCTGCGGAGCGGTATTGGCGGCGTGCTCGGCGAGGCGGTCGATCAGGTCGAGTTGGCGAGTGAGCGCGGCGAGCTGCTCACGCTCCAAGGCGAGGCTGTCGGCAGCGACAGCAGGCTGCAGCGCCGAGAACGACACAGCCAACACCACGGCAAGCGCAGGCCATGCGGATGTGCGGCGGTTGGTCTGTCCCATCGTGCCATTCCCCGTTGAAGCGGATGGCCAGATGCTGTGGCGCGCTCTCGCTTTGCGCCGCAGGGAATGGGAACTACGGCATGACCGGATTTGTTGGTCGCGCTGGCCGGCATTCGCGCAATGCCTGGTGGATTTCCTGTTGGCTAGCGCCTACCACCCTTTGGTAGAATTGAGCAAACTTGGCAATCCAAAGTCACGAAAGACCAAACCAGATGGTTTTCAGATGAGTGAAGTCGAGAGCGAGATCCTCACGCTGGAGGAGGTCGCGGCCTACCTCAAAGCCGGAAAACGGACGGTCTATCGTCTTGCTCAGAAGGGAGAGATCCCGGCGTTCAAGCTTGGGGGAACTTGGCGCTTTCGCCGCTCGGAGCTGGATCGGTGGATTGCCGAAAGCATCAACAAGAAGAAGCCGGAGGCCGAGTGAGCGCGGACCAGGCCAGCCGCCGAATCACGCTCGGGGAAGAACAAGGGGAGGATCGCCGTTGACGACACAGCAGCTTCTGACGCCGCACCAGAGCCAATACTTTGCTTGGCTGCTGACCAGGCGTGCAGCAGGCGACTCCGTGGAGTCGCTGGCTTCGACTTTGGTCGATTCGCAGGTCGATCTGAATCCCCATCAGGTCGAGGCCGCGCTCTTCGCTTGCCGCAACCCCCTCTCACGCGGCGTGATCCTCGCCGACGAGGTTGGTCTGGGCAAGACCATCGAAGCCGGCTTGGTCATCTCCCAACGCTGGGCGGAGCGGCGGCGGAAGGTGCTCATCATCGTTCCGGCGAACCTGCGCAAGCAATGGCATCAGGAGCTGCAGGACAAGTTCGGCCTGCAAGGGCTGATCCTCGAAGCCAAAAGCTACAACGCGATCCGCAAACAGGAGCGGCAGAACCCGTTCCTGTTCGCCTCCGGTCCGATCATCTGTTCCTACCAGTTTGCGAAGGCCAAGGCTGACGATGTCAAGGGCATCGACTGGGACTTGGTCGTCCTCGACGAAGCGCATCGCCTGCGCAACGTCTACAAAACCAGCAACGTCATCGCCAAGACCCTCAAGGAGGCGCTGTCGCGCGTTCACTCCAAGGCGCTCCTGACCGCGACGCCGTTGCAGAACTCGCTGCTCGAACTCTATGGGCTGGTCAGCTTCATCGATGACCGGGTGTTCGGAGACCTTGATAGCTTCCGCTCGCAATTCACTGGCAGAGAGCAATCCTTCAGCAGCCTGCGTGACCGGCTGGCCCCCATCTGCAAGCGCACCCTGCGCAAACAGGTTCAGCCCTACGTTTCGTACACAGCGCGCAAGGCCATCGTCGAGGAGTTCACGCCGTCGAGCGAAGAGCAGGAACTTTCCAGGCTCGTCGCCGATTACCTGCGCCGCTCCAACCTCAAGGCCCTGCCCGAGGGGCAGCGCCAACTGATTTCGCTCGTGCTGTGGAAGCTGCTCGCTTCCAGCACGCACGCGATCGCGGGTGCGTTGGAGACGATGGCCAAGCGCCTCCAGGGTGTGCTCGACAAAACCACCGAGGTTCCCGATCTGGCCGAGGAACTCGATGAAGACTACGAGTCGCTCGACGAAACCGCCGATGAGTGGAACGACCAAGGCTCAGACGTTGCAGCACCGAGCCGCTTGGAACGCGATGCCATCGCGGAGGAGATCGAGGAGCTTCGCCACTTCAAAACGCTGGCAACCAACATCCGGGACAACGCGAAGGGCAAGGCGCTGCTCACCGCGCTGGATCGCGCCTTCGCCGAACTGGATCGGTTGGGCGCGGCCAGAAAGGCCATCATCTTCACCGAGTCCAAGCGCACGCAGGAATACCTCCTCAACTTGCTGGCCGACACGCCATACGGCGACGGCATCGTGCTCTTCAACGGCACCAATAGCGACCAGCGTGCGCAGGCGATCTACAAGGACTGGCTGAAGCGCCACGAAGGCACCGACCGCATCACCGGCTCCAAGACCGCCGACACCCGTGCGGCACTGGTCGAGCACTTCAAGGAGCGTGGCAAGGTCATGATTGCCACCGAGGCCGGAGCCGAAGGCATCAACCTCCAGTTCTGCTCGCTCGTCATCAACTACGACCTGCCGTGGAACCCGCAGCGCATCGAGCAGCGCATCGGGCGCTGCCATCGCTACGGTCAGAAGCACGACGTGGTGGTGGTCAACTTCGTCGATCGCAGCAATGAGGCCGATGCACGGGTGTATGAGCTGCTGTCGCAGAAGTTCCAGCTCTTCGAGGGCGTGTTTGGGGCTAGCGACGAAGTGCTGGGTGCCATCGGCTCCGGTGTCGATTTCGAGCGACGTATCGCCGAGATCTACCAGAACTGCCGAGAGCCAGAGGAAATCAAGTCCAGCTTCGAGCAACTCCAGCTCGACCTCTCCGGCGAGATCAATGAGGCGATGGTCAAGACGCGCCAGGTATTGCTTGAGAACTTCGATGAGGAGGTGCAGGAGAAGCTGCGCATGCGGGCCGACGACAGCCGCAACGCGCGCAATCGCTTCGAGCGCATGCTGATGGACTTGACCCGCGCCGAACTGGTCCATTGCGCCGCGTTCGATGACGACGGCTTCAATCTCCGCCACATACCGACTGGAGTCGAGCACAGCGACCTCGCGGGCATCGAGCTGGGGCGCTACGAATTGCCCCGCCGCTCCGGCGACGCGCATCTATACCGGATCAACCATCCGCTGGCGCGATGGGGCATCGAGCAGGCCAAGGCTCGGGCACTCAACGGGGCTCGTCTTGTGTTCGACTACAACGCCCACGGTGCAAAGATCAGCACGCTTGAAGCCTGGCGCGGCAAGGCCGGATGGCTCACCGTGAAGCTTATCTCGGTCGAGACACTCGGCAACCAGGAGCAACATCTGCTGGTTGCGGCGGGCACGACCGACGGCGTCGTGCTCGCGGAAGAAGACCCGGAAAAGCTGCTGCGCCTGCCCGCGACCACGCAGACCGCGAGTCTGTTCAACGCCCCTGACGCCACCCTGCTGGCCGACGTGGAAGCCCGCAAAACCGCACTCCTGCGCGACGTCAACGAGCGCAACCTCGGCTACTTCGAGCAGGAAGTCCAGAAGTTGGATGCCTGGGCGGACGACCTGAAGCTCGGTCTGGAGCAGGAGATCAAGGAGATCGACCGCGAGATCAAGGAGGTGCGCCGAACCGCCGCGACCTCGCCGACGCTGGAAGAAAAGCTGTCATGGCAGAAGAAGCAGCGCGAACTGGAAGGCAAGCGCAGCAAGCTGCGCCGCGAGCTGTTTGCCCGGCAGGACGAAGTCGAAGCACAGCGCAATGACTTGATCAGCCAGCTTGAAGTGCAACTCCAACAGCAGGTCGAGGAGCGCACGCTGTTCACTGTCGAGTGGGAGTTGAAATGACGACCAAGAGAGAACTTGCGAGAGGAGCACTTTGGCGGCAATGGGACCTGCATGTCCACACGCCTGCCTCATTCCACTGGCAAGGACAGAAGTTTGACGGCGATCTGTCATCTGCCCAAACCACGGGGCTCGTCGATGAAATGATCGAAGCCATGAACAAGGCTGAACCCTCTGTGTTCGCCATCATGGACTACTGGACCTTCGATGGCTGGTTTGCACTGAAACAGCGTCTCTCTGAGGCGGATGCGCCGAAGCTAACAAAGAAGGTCTTTCCCGGAATTGAGTTGCGACTGTCCGCGCCCACTGAAAGACGGCTCAACGCCCATGTCATTTTCTCAGACGAAATCTCCGATCAGCATCTAAAGGACTTCCTAGCAAACCTCAAGATTGAGCGCCTGGACCGGTCTATTTCCAAAGATGCCCTTGTCGATCTGGCGCGCGCAACTGCCGCCGATATGTTGGCAAAGAAGGGGCACAAGAAGGATGTAGTCGATAGCGACTACGCAGATGCACTGTTGGCCGGCTACAAGTTGGCGGAAGTAAAGACCGAGAGCTACAAGCAAGCCATCTCAAGCGTCCCGGATGGACTGGCAATTGGGTTCATGCCTTACGATACGAGCGACGGACTCACCGAGGTGAAGTGGGAACAACATTACTCGTACTTCCTCGGGCTATTCGAATCCTCACCTATCTTCGAGTCGCGGAATCTGGAACTGAGAACGGCCTTCTTATGTGAGAGGACTCCGACGAACCATGCATGGATCGACAACTTCAGGCATGGATTGAAAGGCATCCCTAGGCTGGTGGTTGCTGGAAGTGATGCACATTGTTTTGTTGGAGTCGCGGGGAACGACGACAAGCGGGGCTATGGCGACTTCCCCTCTGGCAAGAAGACGTGGATCAAGGCCGACCCAACGTTCCGTGGCCTCAAACAAGCCATTCTTGAGCCGGCGAAACGCTCCTACATTGGTGACAAACCACCCAAGGTGCTGGAAGTCGAGTCCAACAAGACCTACTACATCGAATCCATTGAAATCACCAAGACAGGCGACAAGGCCGGCGTAGGGCAATGGCTCCACGGCTGCGACATCCCGTTGAACCCCGACCTTGTTGCCATCATCGGGAATAAGGGAAGCGGGAAAAGCGCGTTGGCCGATGTCATCGCGACGCTTGGTAATTCCAGACAGTCCAAGCACTTCAGCTTTCTCCGGCGGGACCGATTCCTAGGGAAGACCGGCGAACCCGCACGACACTTCACCGGGACGCTGACCTGGTGCGACGAGAGTACCGAAGCCCGACCTCTCAATGAGCCTCCATCCGAAGAGAAGGCAGAGCTTGTTCGCTACATTCCACAGCACTACTTCGAGGAGCTTTGCAACGAGCATGTGTCGGGCAAGTCGGATGCTTTCGAGAAGGAACTGCGGTCAGTGATCTTCTCTCACGCGAGTGAAGACATGAGGTTGGGCGCACTCGACTTCGATCAACTGACGGAGAAGCAGGAGCAGTCGCTCAGGAACCGCTTAGGTGAGTATCGCAAGGAACTGGCCTCGGCCAACGCATCAATCGTGCGTATCGAGGAGCAGCTTCAGCCCATAGAACTGAAGAAGCTCACCGACCTGCTTCTGCTGAAGGGCAAGCAGATTGAAGAACACGACAAGCTAAAGCCAGCGGAGGTTGCTGCGCCCACAGAAGCGTTGAGCCCCGAGCAAAAGCAGGCTGCGGATGGCTTGGCAGCGGCTAGTCAGCAGATAGAAGCTGCGAAAAAGCGCACGCTAGAGATCGCCGGGGAGACCACCGAACTAGCCAAGCGACAGAAGGCGATAACCAACATTCGTGAGCAGTTGAGATTGCTCCAGCGGACCTTTGACCAAGCACAGAATACAGTGTCCGATGACCTCAAGCTGCTTGGGTTCGCCTGGTCCGATCTTGCAGCCATCGATATCAAGACAAGTGCTCTCGACAAGAGATCAGCTGAACTCACGACGAAGCAGGGGGAGTTGAAGGCCGAGTCCGAGCAGCTGGCCGAAAACCTGAAGACCTACACGGAGACGCAGCAAGGGTTCACCTCGAAACTGAACGCGCCTCAGCAACAGTTCGAGTCTTACCAGCGTCAGCTTGCCGAATGGAACAGGAAGCGGGATGAACTGATCGGCTCACCCACCGAGCCGGAGTCGAAGGTTGGCCTAGAGACCCGTATTAAGCAGATCGAGGCGCTGCCTGACCAGCTCAAGGAGTTGGAAGCAAAGCGATTGCAGTTGTCGGGTGAAATATTCGACACCCTCGATGCCCAGCGAACAGCGCGTGCGGAACTGTTCAAACCTGTCCAGGACTTGATCCAGAAGAACGGCCTGATACGGGAAGACTACAGGTTGCAGTTCCAGGCGACTCTTGCGGCGTCAGCGGATGCCATCTCGGATCAGTTGTTCGCGCTGATAAAGCAGACTTGGGGTGAATTTCGTGGGCAGGACGAGGCTCCTTCGACAATCCGAAAGCTGTTCGACCGTCATGACTTGAACACCAGAGACGGGGCGTTGGCCTTCGTTGGCGCCTTGCAGGAGAAGATCGTGGAAGCCGCTAGAGCTTCCGGGTCGCCTGCTGGGATCTTCAACTTGGTGAAAAAGGGACAGTCCGCAGCGGCAGTGTATGACCTGATTTTCGGGCTGAACTTCCTTGAGCCGCGATACTCCTTGCTGTTCCAAGACACGCAGATCGAGCAACTCTCTCCCGGGCAGCGTGGTGCACTTTTGTTGATCTTCTACTTGCTGGTGGACAAGGGAAAGACGCCCATCATCCTGGACCAGCCGGAAGAGAACCTTGACAACGAGACGGTGTTCCGCCTGCTCGTGCCCGTTCTGTCGGAAGCCAAGAAGCAGCGGCAGATCATCATGGTCACACATAACCCCAATTTGGCGGTTGTGTGTGATGCAGAGCAGATCATCCATGCGAGGTTCGATCGAGCATCGGACTCCACCATCGACTATGACTCGGGGGCGATCGAAAACACGGGGCTCAACGGCGCCGTCGTGACCGTACTTGAAGGTACGAAGCCCGCATTCGAAAACCGATCCGGGAAGTACCATTGACATGCCGGCGCTCGAACCTCAGTACTTGGTCATCCTGAAGCAGGTGCTCGCCGCCCGCTTCGTTCCGTTCCTGCCGCCATTGCTCGGCAACGTCAATCCCGCCGATCACGCGGCGAAACAGCTTTCGCGAGCCTTCAGCGCCTTCGTCCTCCACAAGCTGCTCGACATTACGCCGCAGGTGGCGGCCGCCTCGGTCGTGGATGATTTCAACGACAAGGGCATCGACGCGATCCACTACCACGCGCCATCGGAGACGCTGTACCTGCTGCAAACCAAGTTGAAGGAGTCTGAGCAATTCAAGCAGGAGGATGCGCTGCCATTTTGCGAGGGCATTCGCCTGTTGCTCAAACAGGACTTCGCCGCGTTCAACGGGAATGTCCAGAATCGGAAGACCGACATCGAGGGCGCACTCGATGCGTGCAGCCACATCAAGCTGGTCGTGCCCTACACCGGAGATGGTGTATCGCAAACGGCCCGCGACGCCTTGCAGGCGCTGCTCGACGACGAAGACCTCGACGAAGAGCGGCTGGTCAAGCAGGTGGAGTACTACTCGGCGACTGAGATCGCCCACGACCTGCTGGCGGAACAGGCCTACCAACCCGTGCATACGGATGTCGCGTTGCAGAAGCACGCGAAAGTCGAAAGCCCGCGAGCCACGTACTACGGTGTCGCGCGGCTGGCGGACTTGGTGTCCCTGCATCAGACGCACGGCAAGGCCCTGTACGAGCGCAACATCCGCTACTTCCTCGGCAGCAGCAAATCCGATGTCAACAAGGCCATCAAGACGACCTTGCATGATTCCCCGGCGGACTTCTTCTACCTGAACAATGGCGTCACGGCCGTCTGCGACCTGATCGAGCCGAAGGCCAACAAGAATGGCGTCAAGAAGTTCAAGGTGCGCGGCTTGTCCATCATCAACGG
>JBDHVK010000135.1:0-10584 GCA_039809645.1 Gemmatimonas sp. | reverse complement strand
TGCTGGGGGCGAGCTTCTCGCTCGTCATGGAGCTTGGGGCGGATGGACAGCTGCTGCGCCCGGTCGCGCAGCACGAATGGCCGGCGAAGCATCGCCACTGGATCGGCGCGCTCCGGGTGCGCATCGGCGACGGCCCGAGTGGCGTGGCGGTGGCGGAGCGTCGACTGGTGGAAGTCCCGGACCTCTTCGCCGATGCCTCGCTGCACGCGTGGCATGACGTGGCGAACGAACTGTCGTTTCGTTCCATTCTGGCCGCGCCGCTCGAAACCGCGGATGGCGCGATCGGGGCGGTGGCGTTCTACTTCGCCGATGCCACGAGTCTGACGGACGAACAGCGCACCCTTGTCCGCGTGGTGGCCGATCAGCTGGCCGCGGCCACCGACAAGGCGCGACGGACCGATGCGTTGCGACGGGCCAATGCGGCACTGGCGGAGGCCAATCACGAACTCGGCGAACAGGCGCGGGCGTGGGCGCGCGCCGAGCAGCAGCGCGACGACGTGGAAACGCGGGTCGTCGATGCGATGCTGGCCCTCACGGCACCGGAGGAGGGGCTGGAGCCCCACGCGGTGCTGGGACGGCTCGACGCTGCGCATGCGCTGGCGCAGGCATCACACGAGTTCACGCTGGTGACACGTGCCGGATTCTCGCCGGGCGACGATGACGTCGATCCGCGCGAGCCGTTGCGCGAGGCGGTTGGTCGCTGGCGTCAACGCGTGCCCGGCGCGGTGATCCAGGTCGAGGAGCCCATCGTGCTGCTGCCCACAATCCGGGCCAGTCAGTCGTGGCTCAGTCGGGCGATGGAGCTGGCGCTCGGGCTCGCCGTGTGTACGGCCCGGGCCGCCGGGGTGATCCACACCAGCGTGGAGCTCGGGCGCGGATTCCTTGCGCTGCAGGTCCGCTGGGACGCGCGACCGGAACCGCCGGTGGACGCGTCGCTGAACGACCACGCTCCGGTGCACGCGGATATACTTGAACGAGTCGGGCGGGGCGAGCTCCACGAGGGACCGGCGGCGTGCCGTCAGGTCACCGCGGTGGATCTGCCCCTGCTCAAGGCGCTGGTGGCCCGGCTGGGCGGAGACGTTCGGCTGGAAGTGCCACCGGTGGGCGACGATCGGGCGCATGCGATCGTGCTGCTCTTCCCTGTCGCCATGCGCGCGTAAGTCCATCGTTACCGTTTCCCATGCATCAGCAGTCGTCGCGACAGTTGCAGGCACGCCGCACGTCCGCCCCGGTGGCGGAGGTACTCGCGCAGGCCGTACGCTTCTTCTCCCGAGGCAGTGGCATCTACTCGGCGTTCGTCGAGAAGCAGGGCCCGACCTATGTCTCGCTGCGGGGGCAGGGTGGCGAGGAGATCGTCATTGGCGCGCGCGAAACGCCAGAGGGCACCGAGGTGAGCGGGTCGAGCTATCTGTTCGATCAGCAGATTGCGCGTTTCCTCGACTCGCTGCCGCCGGCGGCGTCATGAGCGTGTCGATGCTCTTTGCGAATACGCTGCGCGCGCAGCCGGGCACGATCGTGCTTGCCGACGGCAGCGACGCCATCACGTTGCGGGCGCAGGCGGCCGAGGCGTGGGACGCGGTGCGGGTGATGTGCCGACCGAGTGCGACGGTGGCGGAGGTGAAGCGCGCGGCGATGGCGGTGCTCCTCCCGGATGCCGCCGCCGATGACTACTGCGTGAAGTTGCGCGGGGTCCTCATCGACAACGAGCAGCTCTCGCTCACACAGGCGGGCGCGAAGGCGGCGTCGACGCTGTTCATCTCGGCGCGTCGCCGCCGGCCGATTCTCTGAGCGCGCATCTCCCCGCATGACCGCCGGCGTCGCCTTCATCTCGCACCCGGACAGCGGGCGGCACGATACCGGGTGGGAGCACCCGGAGCACGTCGGGCGCATCGTGGCCATTCCGCGGGCGCTCAAGCATCGGCCGGAGCTCTTTCATGCGTGGCAGCACATCGAAGGGCGCCACGCCACCGAGGATGAGCTCGCGCTCGCTCACGATCGCGCCTACATCGCCCAGGTGCGCGATCTCGTGGCTGCCGGCGGCGGGCGACTCGATCCGGACACCGTGGTGAGTGAAGGGTCGTGGGACGCGGTGACGGCCGGCGCGGGCTGTGTCCTCGACGGCGTGGACATGGTGTTCGATGGTCGCGCGCCCCGTGCCTTTGCGGCGGTGCGACCGCCGGGGCACCACGCCCTGCGTGACCGGGCGATGGGCTTCTGTCTCTTCGGCAATGTGGCGATCGCGGCGCACTATGCCCTCGCGAAGGGGTTGGCGCAGCGGGTGCTGATCGTGGACTGGGATGTGCATCACGGCAACGGCACACAGGCACTGGTCGAGCCGGAGCCCCGAATCCACTTCGTGTCGATGCATCAGTGGCCGTGGTACCCCGGCACCGGTGCGGCCGACGATCGCGGGCCGCACGGCACGGTGTGGAACGTCCCGATGCCGCCGTCGCTCGCACCCGAACGCTACGTGCAGGCGCTGCTGGGGGCCGTGGACGCCGCGACCGACGGCTTCACGCCGGATCTGGTGCTCATCAGTGCGGGCTTCGACTGCCTCGCGGGTGATCCGCTGGGGGCATTCACGCTCACGTTGGACGACGTGCGCGCCATGACCCGGGCGATGGTCGAGCGCGCCGAACGGTGGTGCCACGGACGCATCGTGAGTGCGCTCGAGGGGGGCTATGCCCCGGAGGCGGTGGCCCAGGCCGTGCTCGAACACGTCGCGGCGCTGGCCTGAACACCGCCCCGCGGGACAGATTCGAGGATCATGCCCCGCATCGTTCCGAGCTCCGTCGAAGGGCGCGCCGACCCGCTCCCGCGCACGATCTACCGGTCGCCCGCCGGCACCGACGTGGTCGATTGCCATCCGCGAGAGGTCGCACAGCTGCTGGCGGAGGGCGGGCCGCTCTGGGTGGACATCGACTCCACGGTGCGTTCGCAGCACGCGTTGCTGGAGAAGGTGTTCAAGTTCCATCCGCTGGCCATCGAGGACACGCTCAACCCGGCGTCACGCGTCAAGATCGAGGAGTATGAGGGATATCTCTTCATCATCCTGCGTGGTATTGCCCTCGCCACGGATACCGATGATCCGTACGATCTCGAGACGCAGGACCTGTACTGCTTCCTGGGGTCGCAGTATCTGGTCACGGTGCATGCCGGGGCGATGCCCAGTGTGGAGCGGGTCGCGGAGGCGATTCGACAGAGCCCGGAGCTGCTGAACCGCGGCGTGGAGCGCGCGCTGCACGCCATCCTCGACGACACGGTCGACTCGTTCTTTCCCATCCTCGAACAGATCGATCAGTTCATCGACGGCCTCGAAGAGCGGGTCTTTGTGGATTTCGACGAGCACGCCCTCCGCGACCTGTTTCAGGTGAAGCGGCTGGTGCTGTCGCTGCGGCGTTACCTGCAGCCGTCACGCGAGGTCATGAATGTGCTCACCAACCGTCCGAGCACGCTGCTGACCCCGGACGTGCAGCTGTACTTTCGCGACATCTACGATCACGTGCTGCGGATCAACGATTCGCTCGACACGTATCGCGACCTGTTGAGCAGCACGATGGATTCGTATCTCACGCAGGTGTCGAACCGGCTGGGGCAGACCACCAAGGCCCTGTCGGTGCTGGCCACGATGTCGATTCCGTTCGTGGTGGTGAGCGGGATGTGGGGGATGAATTTCGGGAGCATTCCGCTGTCGAACTGGCCCCATGGCTTCTGGTTCATGCTGCTGCTGCAGCTGGGGCTGGGCGGGATGCTACTTTTCTATCTGCGGTGGCGGCGGTGGCTGTGAGCGCCGGCTGTGCGATGACTCCTGCCTTCTTGCGATTGCGCGATGTTCTGCCCTGACTGCGGCACCTGGAACCGAGCGGCGGCGGCGAAGTGCCAGCGCTGCGGCGCGGCGCTGCCGGACGTTTCCGCGCCGCCCATCGATGTGCCCGATGAGGAGTTGCGCGAGCTGCGCAACGCCACCGGCAATCGCTACGCCATCGTGAAGCGGCTGGGCAGCGGCGGCATGGCGCACGTGTATCTGGCGCGGCACGCGGTGCTGGCGCGGTCGCTGGTCATCAAGGTCCTGCACAAGACGCTCGCGAAGGAGCAGGAGATGCGCGAGCGGTTCCGGCGCGAAGCGGAGGCGGCGGCCCGTCTGGTGCACCCGTACATCTGCGGCATCACCGACATGGGCTACTCGGGGGACATCGAGTATCTCGTGATGCCGTACTACGCCGGCGGCTCGCTCGCCGACCTGCTGTCCCGCCGCAAGACGGTGTCGGCGATGACCGCGGCCAGCGTTGCCTCGCAGGTGAGTGTGGCGCTCGACTACGCCCACCGGCACGGCGTGGTGCATCGCGACATCAAGCCCGACAACATCCTCTTCGACGAAGACGGCAATGTCGCGCTCACCGACTTCGGCATCGCCACCGCGCGCTTCCATGGCCGCCTGACGGCCAGCGGTCGCGCGATGGGCACGCCCCACTACATGAGCCCCGAGCAGGCGATGGGGCGACTGGTGGACGGGCGCAGCGATCTCTATGCCGTGGGACTGCTGCTGTACGAGATGCTGCTGGGCAATCCGCCCTTCGACGGCGACGACTCGTATTCGGTGGGCTACAAGCACGTGCACGAAGCCCCCGTCGCACCCGACACGGTGGACACCCGTATTCCCGCCGCGCTGAGCGCCATCGTGATGCGCTGTCTGGCCAAGCAGCCGGCGGAGCGCTACGACCGCGGCTTCGAGCTGGCGGATGCGCTCGTGCAGTTCCTGCAGGGCGGGGGCGGCGCCGAACTGCGCAATGCGCGCACCGCTCGCGCGTCGGGGCTCACGCCGCTTTAACTCTTCCGCATCGATATGCAGCTCACCGCGAAGGTGGTCACCGTCCATACCACGCACCCGTTCTTCATCGCGCGCGGTGGGCAAAGCGAGTATCGCGTGGTCTGGGTGCGCCTCACCGACCACGATGGCGTGGAGGGGTGGGGCGAGGCGGCGCCGAGCAAGTTCTATGGCGAAACGGCGGAGACCGTGCTGGCGGCGATCGAGCGATTTGCGCCCATCCTGGCCATGGCCGATGCGTGGAGCATCGACGCAATCGAGACGGCGCTGGAACAGTCGCTCCGCTTCAACGCGGCGGCGCGGTGCGCGGTGAGCAGTGCGCTGCACGATCTGATGGGGAAACGGCTCGGGCAGCCGCTCTGGAAGCTCTGGGGGCTCGACGCGGCGGCGGCGCCGCGCTCGAGCTTCACGATCGGTATCGCGCCCGACGAATCCACGCTGCGGGCGCGGGTGCGCGAGGCGGCACACCTGCCGATCCTGAAGATCAAGCTGGGCACGACGTGGGACCGCGACATCGTGCGCATCGTGCGTGAGGAAGCGCCGAACGCGGTGCTGCGGGTGGATGCCAACGCGGCCTGGACGCCGAAGCAGGCGCTGGGAATGCTCGACGCACTGAGCGCGGCGGGCGTGGACATGCTGGAACAGCCGCTCGCGCCGCACGACATCCCGGGGCTGCGCTTCGTGCGCGAACGTTCGCCCATCCCGGTCGTGGCCGATGAGTCGTGCCTCGTGGCGACCGACATCCCACGACTCGTGGGCGCGGTGGACGGCGTGAACATCAAGCTGGCGAAATGCGGATCGTTGCGCGAAGCGTTGCGCATGATCGCCGTGGCCCGCGCGCATGGCCTGCGCGTGATGTGCGGGTGCATGATCGAGACCTCACTCGGCATCGCGGCGGCGGCGCAGTTCTCGCCGCTGCTGGATGACGCGGACCTGGACGGGGCCGCGCTTCTGGCCGATGACCCGTTCACGGGGCCGGGATTTCTGGGCGGCGAGATTGTGCTGACAGAAGCGGCGGGGCTGGGGGTGGCTCTGAAGTCCCCGATCTCGCGTCCGAAGTCCGCATCTCTCTGAAGCCGGTCCAGCGGTGACGTTCGTGTGACGCCCCGCGCTAGCTTTCCTGCATGTCCCGCTGCATCGCCGTCGCCCTTCCCGCTCCGCTTTTCAGGAGCTTCACGTACCTCGTCCCCGAGGGCGTGGCGTGGCCGGTGTCGGTGGGGTCCCGCGTGCTGGTGTCGTTTCGCAACCGGCCGGAGATCGGCATCTGTCTGGGTGAGGCGGAGCCACCCGGGGGGGTGACGCTCAAGCCGATCACGGCGGTGGTGGATGATTCGCCGACGTTGCCGGCGCCGTTGATTGCGATGGCGCAGTGGATAAGCGAGTGGTACGCGTCACCGATCGGACTCACCCTGCGATCGATGCTGCCCACTGCGCTCACGAGTGCGGCGTCGCCGCAGCCGACGGCGAAGACGAAGCGCGTCGTGCGCATCGTGCAGGACTTGCCGTCACTCTTGCAGCGCGAACAGCTGTTCGCGCGCGCCAGGCAGCAGCGGGCGGTGTACGACCTGCTCGAGGCGCAGGGCGGTGCGGCTCCGCTCGATGCACTGCTGGTGCAGGCGAACTGCACGACGGCGGTGGTCACGGCCATGGCGAAGAAGGGGGTGGTGGAGGTGCGGCAGGAGGTGCGGCCGCGCGATCCCTTCGCTGATCGCGCGGGGGTGGCACCGCCGCCCCATCCGAGTGTGGCGCAGCGTGAGGCCATCGCGGCCATTCTCGCGGGCGATCCGGGGCAGGTGTTTCTGCTCCACGGCATCACCGGCAGCGGCAAGACGCTCGTGTACATCGAGGTGCTGCGGGCGGTGCTGCAGCAACCGGGGCGCACGGCGATCGTGCTCGTGCCGGAAATCGCACTCACGTCGCAAACCGTGGACCGATTTCGCGGTGCATTCGGTGATGATGTGGCGGTGCTGCATTCGGGGCTCAGCGATGGCGAGCGACTCGATGCGTGGCAGTCGCTGCGCCGTGGCGAACGGCGCATCGCGGTGGGCGCGCGCTCGGCCCTGTTCGCTCCGCTCGAGCGCGTGGGGGTGGTGATCGTCGACGAGGAGCACGAGAGCAGCTACAAGCAGTCGGAAACGCCGCGCTATCATGCGCGCGAGGCGGCGATCGTGCGCGCGCGCGCGGAAGGGGCGCTGGTGGTACTGGGCAGCGCAACGCCGAGTCTCGAGAGCTGGGAGCGTGCCGATCGCGGGCAGGCGGTGCGGCTCACGCTCCCCGATCGCGCCGGTGGCGCCCAGCTGCCGCCGGTGCAGGTGGTGGACATGCGCGTGGCCACCAGGGAGGCGCTCGCCAATCGTCCGCCGCACATGCCGTATGATCCGGTGCTGAGCGTCTTCAGCCCTATGCTGCTGGCGGCGCTCGAGTCGCGACTGACGCGCGGCGAACAGAGCCTGCTGCTGCTCAACCGGCGCGGGTACGCGAGCTTTCTGCAGTGTCACTCGTGCGGTGATGTACAGGTGTGCCCGCACTGCAGCATTTCGCTCACGTACCATCGCGTACCGGAAGCGCTGGTGTGCCACTACTGCCAGCATCAGGCCGAGGTGCCCTCCGCGTGTCCGGCGTGCGGTGCGGCCACGATGCGGCAACGCGGCTTGGGCACGCAGCAGGTGGAGCGGTTTGTGGCCGAGCGCTTTCCCGAGGCGCGTATCGCGCGCATGGACGTCGACACGACGAGCGGGAAATGGGCGCATACGCAGATTCTCGATCGGGTCGGTCGCGGCGAGGTGGACATCCTGCTGGGCACGCAGATGATCGCCAAGGGGCTCGACTTTCCGAATGTGACGCTGGTGGGGGTGGTGGACGCCGATACCGGGCTCAACCTGCCAGACTTCCGCGCGGCGGAGCGCACCTTTCAGCTGCTCTCGCAGGTGGCGGGGCGCGCCGGTCGCGGGCCCAAGGGGGGCGATGTCATCGTGCAGACGCGCATGCCCGAGAGCCACGCGGTGCGGCACGCGCTGACGCACGATTTTCTGGGGTTCGTTCGCGAGGAGCTTGGTGCGCGGCGCATGCCGGCGTACCCGCCGTTCGTATCCCTTGCCAATGTGGTGCTGAGCGGGACGGATCAGGCGCGCACGTCGACCGCAGCTCTCGAGGCAGCGCACTGGGTGCAGCAGCTGGTGGCGTCGAAGCAGCTGCGCGACGTGCTGCTGGTGGGGCCAGCGCCGTGCCCGATTGATCGCATCAAGGACCGGTGGCGGTGGCACTTTCTGCTCAAGTCGTCGAAGCCGGCGCTGATGTCGCGCGTGGCCCGATATGTGGCGGAGCGATGCCCGGTTGAGGCGTCCGTACGACTGGTGGTTGATCGAGACCCGGTTTCTTTGCTCTGAGGTCGGATGGATGCGGACTTCCGAGACGAGATCGGGGCTCGGAATTCGGAGACGAGGCGTACGGCTGATTTTGCGCGCGGGAGGTCGGCCGCGTCGCCGCGTCGGCGACCAGCCCAGCCGCCAGCCGCGATTCCGACGTCAGCGCCCGATCCCGTTTCAGAAGTCGGAGTCTCTCTGACCTCAGGGCCTTTAGATTGTGTGCATGTCACGGCACTCTCTGGACTCCATTCCTCCGTACGTCTTCTACGAGCTCGACGCCCGTCGCGTCGCGGCCCGTGCGGCGGGCAAGACGCTGATCGATGTGGGCATCGGGTCGCCCGATGGGCCGATTCCGCCGGTGGTGATCGAGGCGATGCAAACGGCGACCACAGAGCGGGCGCTGAGTGGGTACCCGTACTTCCGGGCGCATCCGGCCTTTGCGGAGGCGGCGTGTGGGTATCTGCATGCGCGCTTTGGGGCGACGATTGATCCGCGCGAGGAGTTCATTGCGCTCGCCGGCTCCAAGGAAGGGATCGCGGAGCTGATCCTGTCGCACACGAATCCGGGCGATGCGGTCCTGGTGCCCGAGGTGTACTACCCGGTGTATGCACGGGCGACGCTCCTGGCGGGTGCGGAGCCGGTGTATATGCGCTTCCAGTCCGATGGACGACTCGACCTCGACGCGATTCCCGCGGAGCCGCTCTCGCGCGCCAAGGTGATGATCGTGAACTACCCGGGCAATCCCACCACGGCGAGCATCTCACTCGAGGAGATGGGGCGGCTGGTGGCGTTCGCCGAGCAGCATGGGATCGTGCTGCTGAGCGATCTGGCGTACAGTGAGCTCAGCTTCGATGGCTACGCGGTGCCGAGTGTGCTGCAGGTGCCGGGGGCGATGCAGGTGGCGGTGGAGAGCCACACGTGCAGCAAGAGTTTCAACATGGCGGGCGTGCGCTGCGCGTTCATGGCGGGCAATCGCGCGGCGATCGCGCGGTTGGACGCGTATCGGTCGAATATCGGCTACGGTGTGAGCACGCTCGCGCAGCGCGCGGGCACGGCGGCGTTCGCGAATGCCGCGTCGATCGTGCCACCGATCGTGGCGGAGTACCGGGCGCGTCGCGATGCGATCTGTGCGGCGATGAACGCCGGCGGGTGGCGGGTGACGCCACCGCGCTCGACGATGTACCTGTGGCTCGATGTACCGGCGGGGTACGACGACTGGGGCTGGGTGGACGCGCTCATCGCGGGGCCCGGCGTGGTGGTGACGCCGGGGATCGCGTTTGGGGAGGCGGGACGGGGGAAGTTCCGGGTGAGCCTGGTGCAGGAGTCGGCGATGCTGGTGAGGGCGGCGGAGGGGCTGTGCGCGTTGCGGCGAGGTCCCCGAGGGCTGGCAGGTGGCTAACCCCTGAGGCGTCAGTGTGAAGGCAAAAAGGAAGTGGGCGTCAGGACAGCGAATCACCGCGGTCCTGACGCCCACCTCCTTTTTCCCTCCCCCCTGATGCCTGCGGGGTTAACGGTCTCGCCGACGCGCCGAGCTTACTTCGCCGCGCCGCCCGCCGGCGCCGGCTCCTTCAGGCTGATATCCCACTGCACCTGCACTTCGTTCTCGATCGGATTCACGGCCGGGTCGTAGCTGACGCCGTAGTCCTTGCGGAGGATGGTGAGCGCGCCGCGGAAGCGACCGGCGCCCTTCTCGTAGAAGACGACACTGGCGGGGACGACGACCTTCTTGGTGACGCCCTTCATCGTGAGATCGCCGGTGATCTCGAGCTTGTTGGCGGAAAGCTGCTTCACGCCGGTGCTCTTGAAGGTGATCGTCGGATACTTGGCCACGTCGAAGAAGTCGGCGCTCTTGAGGTGGTTATCACGCATATCGACGCGGGTGTTGATGCTGGCGGCGTCGATGGTGATGGCGACCGTGCTGTTGCTCCAGTTGGCGGCGTCGAGCTTCACATCGGCGTCCCACTTGCCGAAGAAGCCGTGAGCCGAAAGGAGGCGGGAGTCGGCCACGAAGTTGATTTCGCTGTGGGCTTTGTCGATGACGTGCGGCTTGCCGTCCACGGGGGTACCGCTCACCGGCTTGGCGGCAGCAAGCAACGGAAACGCCACGAGGGCGGCGAGACGACGGCTGGTGAAGGCGAACATGGGCGATTCCTGAGGTCCTGGTGAGGCAA
The DNA here is from genome assembly GCA_039809645.1 of Gemmatimonas sp. Lineage (GTDB taxonomy): Bacteria > Gemmatimonadota > Gemmatimonadetes > Gemmatimonadales > Gemmatimonadaceae > Gemmatimonas. Next base: position 223 of record JBDHVK010000135.1, on the reverse strand, counting down.
ATAGCCGGCTGAACCAACGTTGGCCAAGCAATAACTGAGTGCTAAGCTATATAGGCCGACGCTGGGCGCAAGGGGGGAATGCGGTCGCGCAATTCTCTACGCTGGAACGAAGAGGCCGTGCGCCTTGTTCGCGTGCCACGCCGGCGGCGATCTTTAAGGCGTGACGAGCTTTAGACCGCCTGCCTTTGACGCCGAGCCGCTGGCCAGCGCCCCGGACGCCACC
>JBDHVK010000134.1:0-10598 GCA_039809645.1 Gemmatimonas sp. | reverse complement strand
TACGGCCGATCAGATACGCAAAGATGCCCAGCGTCAGCATCGCGATGGCGACGAGTCCACTCGACAGTCCATCCAATCCGTCGGTGAGATTCACCGCATTGCTCACACCGGTGAGAATGAACGTCACCCACGGAATGTAGAGCCACGCCGCCCACGCCACGGCCGGCACGATCAGCACGTACTTGAAGAACGGCAGCGTGGTGCTGGCGCCCGGCAAGGTGGACACCGGCGCGAGCAGCAGCACCGTGCCCAGCCCCAGGCCGCAGAGCACCTGGCCCGCGAGCTTGTAGCGCTCCACCAGTCCCTCGTTCTTCTTCCCTTCGCGCTTCTGCTTGAGCTTGAGGTAGTCATCGAGGAATCCGATGATGCCCATCCACGCGGTCACGCCCATCGCGAGCCACACATACCGGTTCGACAGACGCGCCCAGAGCAGCACCGGCACGAACGTCGCCAGCAGAATGATGATCCCGCCCATGGTCGGCGTCGTCCCCTTCCCCGCGTGCGAGTCGGGGGTGCCCTCGCGCACCACCTGATGGACCGCCATCGCCCGCAGGCGGCGGATGATCATGGGGCCGAAGATGAAGCACATCACCAGCGCGGTGACGAACGCCGCCGCCGCACGAAAGGTGATGTAGTTCAGCAGGTTGAAGAGGCTGACGCTCTTGGCGAACGGCTGCAGCAGGAAATAGAGCACTAGGCAGTCACTTGGAGGTGGCCCACGAGGTGAGCTGAGGAACGAGCCGTTCGAGCTGCATGCCGCGCGAGGCCTTGAGCAGAATCACCGCATCGGGCGCGAGGCGCGCTTCCAGCAGCGGCCACAGCGTCTCCAGTTCAGTCGCCACGACCACGCGGGCATCTGCTGGTGCGATCTCGGCAAACGCGGCAGCGAAATCGCCGACGCCCACAAGGAGATCGGCCGGCGACGCGAGCGCCACCCGTGCCACGGCGCGATGCTGCTCGGCGCTCTGCGCACCGAGTTCGCGCATCGATCCGAGAATGGCCACCCGCTGCCGTCCCTCACCCACGCGCGCGAGCAGCTCAATTGCCGCGCGCATGCTGGCGGGGTTGGCGTTGTACGCGTCGTTGATGAGTGTCGCACGACCGAGCGATTCCCACACCCCGCGCATGTTCGGCACCGGCATCGCGGCCAGCCCTTCGGCGGCCTCGGCGAGCGGCACCCCGCAGGCCCGCGCGGTCGCAATGGCCAGCATGGCGTTCGCGGCCTGATGTGCGCCGCGCAGCGGCAGGTCAAAGCGCTGCCCGTCCACCACCAGCCATGGGCGCCCTTCGGCGTCGAGCCCCCACTCCTCCGGCACGACCCCATTGCCCGACAGCCCCGCGACCACCACCGCCTTTGCGCGCGCGGTCGCGAGTGGCAGCACCTCGGGGTGCGCCTCCGGCACAATGGCGAGCGTCACGCCGTGAAAGACATCGGCTTCCTCCCGAAGCACCCCGGCAAGATCACCCAGCCCTTCGAGATGCTCTTCGCCGATGGAGGTCAGTACCGCGACATCGGGGCGGGCGATGGCTCGCAGCGTCGCCACTTCGCCCGGCGTGTTGGTACCCAGCTCCACGACGGCGATCTCGGCATCGCTCGGAATCGCGAGCAGCGTGAGCGGCACACCAATCAGGTTGTTGAGATTGCCGGCGGTCGCATGCACCACGAAGGTGCGACCGATCGCGGCCTTCAGCAGCTCCTTCGTGCTCGTCTTGCCGTTCGAGCCGGCGACGGCGATGACGCTCCGCCCCCACGCGCGTCGCCACGCGGTGGCCAACTGTCCGAGGGCGACCAGCGTGTCGGGCACGACGTACGTGGGAATCCCCAACCCGGCGGCCTTCGCGGCGTCGCTCACCACGAAGGCGGCGGCGCCGGCCTCCTTGGCCTGCGCCAGAAAGTCGTGCGCGTCGAAGCGATCCCCCTTGAGCGCCACAAACAGATCACCACGGCCAATGCGCCGCGTGTCGGTGGACACGCCGGCCAGCGGCGCGTCGACGCTCGGGCCCGTGCCCAGCGCCTCCGCGACGCGCTCGAACGTCCAATACGGGTGCGCCGTATCGGGCGCCACCACCGGAACCGCGGCGTACGCGGTACCGGCCATGCTGTAACGGCTCACGCCGATTCTCCCAGGATTGAATGCGACAGCTCGGCGACGATCTCCCGTTCGTCGAACGGATACGACGTCGTGCCGCGAATCTGATAGGTCTCGTGCCCCTTGCCGGCAAGAACGATTACATCCTGCGGCTGGGCGAGGCGCAGGGCTTCGGCAATCGCCTCGCGGCGGTCCACCAGGCGGAGATGATCACGACCAGTCATTCCCGCCTCAATGTCGTCGAGAATGCGTTCCGGATCTTCCGTGCGCGGATTGTCACTGGTGACGATCGTCACATCGGCGAGCGCCTCGGCGATGCGCCCCATCTCCGGACGCTTGCCGCGATCGCGATCGCCGCCGCAGCCGAAGAGCACGATGAGCCGACCCACCGTGTCACCGGCCCGGGTAAAGGGGCGCACCGCCAGCAGGGCGCGCTCCAGCGCGTCGGGGGTGTGCGCGTAGTCGCGCAACACCGTGGGCGCGGTCCGCAGTCGTTCGAGGCGACCGGGCACCTGCGGAGCGTGCGACAGCTTCTCGGCCACGTCACCGACGGTCATGCCCAACGCAATCGCCGCCGCCGCCGCGCCGAGCGCGTTGGCCACGTTGAAGTCGCCAATGAGCGGCAGCTCCACGGTGTGCGCACCGGCCGGCGCGACCAGCAGGAACCGGCTGCCCGTGCTGCCGAAAACCACATCACGCGCGCTGACCTGCGCCTGCGCGTCGGTGCCCCAGGTGACCAGTCGCGGCGCGTGCTCGATCCCGCGCCACGCGGGATCGTCGGCATTGATGCACGCCACTCCATCACGAGCGAGCAGCCCCACGAGCCGCAGCTTGGCGTCGCGGTACGCGTCCATCGTGCCGTGATAGTCGAGATGATCGCGCGTGAGATTCGTGAATACGGCCGCGGCGAACGCGAGCCCTTCGACTCGTCGCTGGTCGAGCGCGTGCGACGACGTCTCCATCGCCACCCGCCGCACGCCCCGGTCAACGAGCGCGCGCAACAACCGCTGCAACTCGACGGGCCCCGGCGTGGTGAGCCCGCCACCACCGGGCATCTCGTGCCCCTCGCTGCCGAGCAGGACGCCCAGCGTTCCGATGCTCGCGGCCGGCGCGTCGGCGGAATCGAGCAGATGCCTCAGCAGGCCCACGGTGGTCGTCTTGCCGTTGGTACCGGTGACGCCCACCAGGAGGAGCGAACGCGCCGGCCAGCCGAAGAAGGCCGACGCCGCGACCGCCGCGGCACGGCGGCCATCACGCACGACCAGCGCGGGCAGCCCCGCGGCCTCGGCTGCGGCGGCATCTTCCACGATCGCCATCGCCGCCCCGTTGTCGCGCGCCTTCGGCAGCCAGGCGTGTCCGTCCTGTGCGGCGCCGCGCACGGCGATGAACGCCGCGCCCGACCGCACCGTGCGGCTGTCATCCACCAGATCGGCGATCTCGGTGGGCAATGCCGGATGCTGCGAGACGTACAACCCCGCATCGCGAAGCGCGTCGATGATCAGGGCGACGTTCACTTGGGCGTCTCCAGCTGCACCGTGCTGCCGGCGCGCGCGAGCACACCAGCGGCGGGACGGGTACGCACATCGCGGCCCACGGCCTTGCCGGGGGCAAAGCTTACCTGAAAGCCGGCCGCGTAGAGCGTCCGCGCCGCCTGCCGCGGATCGAGCCCAAAGACCGACGGCACCGCGCGCAGGTCGGTCGCAATGCGCACACGCTCCGTCTTCGCGGGTACGGTCAGATCCACCAGGACGCGCGCCGGCCCGACCAGTGGCTCGGCCTTTGGCGGCGGCGGCGCCTTGAGCGAGTCGCGACGGAGTGAATCCTTCTCCAGCGCCAGGCGCTGCGTTGGCGTGAGCGGCTTGGTCGCCGGTGTCGGCAGCTCGCGTCGCACCTTCGCCAACGCCACGCGATCGAGTGACACCTCGCGCGTGGCGATCGCAGCCTTGAGGATGTTGCTCACCAGACCGCCAGCGACGGTACCGCCGAAGAACCCGTTCCTCGAATCGATAAGGCGCGCGACCACCACATACTGCGGATCTTCGATCGGGAACATGCCGGCGAAGCTCGAGTTGTAGGCGCCGGCCCGATAGCCGCCGCCGTCCTTGCGGCGCGCGGTACCCGACTTGCCGCCCACGTCGAACGTCTGCATGTCGGCGCCCCGGGCCGTGCCGCTGTCCACGACACTCTTGAGCATCACCCGCATGAGCTCCGCCCCCTCCGACGAGACGGCCCGGCGCAGCACGCGACGCTGGTGGGTGTAGACCACGCGATCGTTGTCGTCGCGCATCTCCCGCACAAGCGCCGGCTGCAGCACTTCGCCGTCATTGGCAAAGGCGGTGTACGCGGTGGCGAGTTGCATGGGCGTGGCCATGACTTCATAGCCAATCGCGGACGACGTCTGCGTCATCGTCCCCCACTTGGCCGGCACCTTGAGGATCCCGCGCGACTCGGCGGGATACGGCAGGCCGGTTGGCGTGCCAAAGCCGAAATCGCGCAGCGCCTGATAGTGCTGCCCGTAACTCAGGCGCTGCGACAGCTTGGCGGTGCCGATGTTGCTCGACTGACGCACGATGTCGCGCACGGTCATCTGCGGCGCCCGGTGTTCGTCCGTAAGCGTGCGTCCGGCGATGGTCGCGCGACCGTTCTCCGTGTTGACCCACTCATCCGGGCGCGCCAGCTTGAGATCGAGCAGGCGGGAAATCACGAACGGCTTCATGACCGATCCCGGTTCGTACGCCTCGGTGAGCGCCGTCATCGCCGGTGCCGGTTTGCGATTGCGCCACCCTGCCATGGCCAACACCGCGCCGTCGCGCGGGTCGATGATCACCACATCACCGCCCGAGGCGCCGGTCGAATCGAGCGCCGCCTTGAGCTTCTGCTCGGTGATCTCCTGCAGCGCCTGATTGATCGTGAGCGTGATGGCGTAGCCCGGCCGCGCGGCAACACGCTCGAGCATCGGCGAACTCAGGCCGCGCCCGCGCCCGTCGCGCACGAGCTGATCGTGCCCCTCTTCGCCGCGCAGGAACTCGTCGAGCTCCGACTCGAGCCCACTGTTGGGGGTGCCGTCGGGCTTCATCGCGCCCATGAGCATGCGGATGCCGGGCGGCGCCGTCACCACGCGGTTCATGACGCGCGTGCGCCGAATGCCCGGCAGGCCATCGAAGCGCTTGAGATCGGCCGCGATGAATTGCATGGGCAGGGTGATCCACTGTCGCTTTCGCAGCAGCACCTTGCGGATGCTGCTGTCGGGCACGCCGAGCTCCTTGAGCCCCTGGCGCAGCACCTTGCGCGTATCGACATCGTGTCGCTTGCCGTCAGCACCCTTGAGCCGCGTCGGCAGCAATTCGTGCGAGGCGATCTCCACCTGCACCACTTCGCGCGACTCCACGAGCACGTTCCCCGTGGCGTCGAGGATGGGGCCGCGTGGTGGCTTGACTTCGTTGTCGGCAACATGCTGCTGATCGGCGAGCGTCGCCCACTCGCGATGGTCGACGAGCTGGAGCTGCACCGCCTTCGCGATGATGGCCGCGCCGAACAGCACGAGCCCAAAGTGCACCACCGCCGGCCGCAAGCGCGAAATACCGGCGGGAGTGGTCTGGTCGGTGGGGCGTGGCGCGGTCATGGCGTCACGGCGCTCCCGCTGCGCGCCCCCGCCTCGGGGAGCGAACGGGCCTGGGCTTCGGTGGCGACGTGCATGCCGAGCCGCTTTTCCGCTTCGCGAATCACCGTGGCGCGGCTGGTGGCACCGCGCAGCTGCGTCTTCAGCGTGATCTTCTTGGAGCGCAGATCCTTGAGCTCTCCTTCCATGCTGCGCATTTCCCGCGCGACGCGCGTCCCCTCCGAGCGCCGGAACACCACGATGGCCGTCACGACGATGAAGGCGCCGAGCCCCATGGCCACGAGCGCCCGCCCGCTGCGAGCGCGCGACGGCGACCGCTTGCGAGCGGCCATCAGCGCGCCAACCGCCAGGCCCGCAGCTTGGCGCTGCGCGCGCGGGTGTTGAGTTCGATCTCTTCCTCGGTGGCGAGGATCGGGCGCTTGGTGAGCGTCTCGCCGTACGGGACGCCGCGACAGGTGCAGATCATCTGCCGCGGCGGGCAGTGACAGGCCGTGCTCCAATCGCGGAAGGCGTTCTTGACCAGGCGATCTTCGCCGGAGTGATAGGAGATGATCGCCAGTACGCCGCCCGGCGTGAGCCGGTCGCGGAGCTGTGGCAAGGCGCGCTCGAGCCCCGACAGTTCGTCGTTCACCGCAATGCGCACCGCCTGGAAGATGCGCGCGAAGTCGGGCGCCCCGCTGCGCGGTCCGAGCACGGCGCGGATCGCATCGACCAGATCGTCGGCGGTGGCAAACGGCCGTCGCGCACGCCGCCGCGTGATCTCGCGCGCCATCTTCGCCGCGCGCGGTTCGTCGGCATACGCACGGAGCAGCGCCGACAGATCGACCTCATCGATCGTGTTCAGCAACTCGGCCGCATCGATGTCGGCATCCGTGCCCATGCGCATGTCGAGCGGCGCGCCTTCACGGAAGGTGAAGCCGCGGGTGGCGTCGTCGAACTGATGCGAGGAGACGCCGAGGTCGAGCAGGATGCCGTCGAACTTTTCGGAGTCGACCAGACCGGCCGCCGCGACGTCGGCGTAGTTGCCCAGCAGTGCCCGGAACTGGCCGGCGCGCTCGAAGTCGGCGAGGCGCTCGCGGGCGGCCGCCAGCGCGCGCGGATCGCGATCGATGCCGGTGACGCGCACGCCGTGATCGAGAAACGCCGAGGTGTGGCCACCGCCGCCCAGCGTGCAGTCGAGGAGGGTATGCGCCTCCGCGAGCAGCATCTCGATCTCGGCGAGCAGCACCGGGACATGGTAGGCGCTGCCACGCCCATTGGGGAGCGTACGGACCGGGCTCACGGGCGGGGAAATGACACGTTCGGGCGCCTCTGGAATGCCACGGACGCCGACGCGTGCGCACACCGGGCGCACGTCGGAGGGGCGTCTTGAGGGGTCATGTTAGTGAGGGCGAGGAGGCAGCGTCAAGCGACGCTGACGCGCACGAAAATGTGCATTAGTCGTGTGCTCGCATGGATGTGATGCGGCACCAAAACACAGCGGCCCGCCGTCGGGTGACGGCGGGCCGCGTTTCGCCCGGCTCAACTGCTGATCGGGCGAGCGCTTACTTGCAGAACGCCTTGATCATCTGGTCGGCCGCCGGGTCGAGCTGCATCACGGCGCCCATCAGGGAGCGCATCGCCTCGACCGCGAAGGATCCACCCTTCGGCAGCAGGATCTGCGCTTCGACGAACATGTCCTTCGCTTCCTTCGCGGGCTGGCAGGCCTTGCCGGCCTGCGCAGCCGAGAGCTTGGTCTGGCCGAACTGCACGTAGGTCGCGCCGAGGAGGAACTGCGCCTGCGCCTTCTGAGCCGGACCCACCACGCCGTCGGCGTACTTCAACATGTCGACCGCGTTCTGGAAGTCGGCCGCATCCTTGCTGGCGGCGGCCTTCTTGTAGAGGTCGTTGGCGCCCTGCATCAGCAGGATGCGCAGGTTGGTGGTGGTGTCACCTGCCGCGATGGCCGCCTTGATCGACGGAACGACTTCGTCGTCCTTCTTGAGGTCCTTGAGCAGCGTGATGCGGAGCACCGTCGCGTTGTCGACCTTGACCTTGGCCGCCGTCGCCTTGTCGAGCGCCTCGAGCGCCGGCTGCAGCTGGCCCGCGTTGCGAAGGCCGACGATCTGCGAGTACACGAGGTCCGGCTGATTCGGGAACTTCTGGAGCCCCTTCGCCGCCACTTCCGCCGACTTGGCGAACTGCGAGTCGGCCGCGAGGGCCAGCGACGTCTTCACGAAGTACGTGGTGTCGGCGAACGAGGTGTCGAGCTTCACCAGTTCGTCACCCTGGGCCATCGCTTCCTTGTAATCCTTGGTGGCCAGCAGGATCATCCAGCGCATCTTGAGCAGGTCCGGATCGCCCGGGTTGTCCTGCACGGCCTGATCGACGATCGGCTTGGCGACCTTTGGCGAGGCGAGCGTGGTCAGCGCGCTCACGACGTCGTTCTGGAGCCGCGGGTTCTTCGGATCGGTCGAGAGCAGACGCGTGAGCGTCACGACCGCGGAGTCACCCTGATTCAGATCACGGTAGGCCTGCGCCGCGATTTCGAGCGCGTAGCGGCTCTTCGGATCGATGGTCAGGATTTCCTGCGCCACCGCGAGCTGCTCGGCCGCCGGCGCCTTCTTGGAGATCAGCACCTGGGCCCAGCAGAGGCGCGCCAGCGTCGACTTCGGGTAGGCGGTGACGCCTTCCTTGGCGGCGGCGATCGCTTCGTCGTACTTCTGCGCGCGGCCCGCGTTGCGGCACTTCTTCTCCGCATCGAGCTGCTTGCGCGCTTCCTTGAGCTCCTTCGTGATCGGCGCCGACGCATCGCCAGCGCCCTTCACTTCGTACGTGCCGAGCGGCTGCACGAGCAGGTTGTCGCGGGCGAGGACCATGTTGGCCTCGACCTTCACGCCGGTGGCGGTCTTCGAGATCGTCCCGGTGATGTACTCGTCGGCGCGCAGAATGGACGCGAGCGCCTTCTGGTCATGCGGCTCGAGCGCTTCGTTGACCGGGAAGCCCGAGGCTTCGAGGTACGAGACGATGTCCTGCTTGGGCAGGACATACATCTGCTTGAAGGGGATGTCCGAGTTCATGCGGTTGCGCACCGCGTCGGCGGCCTGGACCCCCAGACCCTTCTCCGTCGAGCGGAACGTGGCGACGAACACACGCGCCGCATTCGGATCCGGCACCCGGTTGAAGGCACCCTGCGCTTCCACCATGGCGGGAGCGAGCGTGCTACCGAGGGCCAAACCGATCCCGGCGATCGCCTGGATATGCCGTGACATCAATGTCGTAACCTCCGCACCGTGAGCCGTGGGACCCGGCGGATGCCGGGGGATCTTGCAACCCGTTGGCCGTGCGTAGCCACGCGGGTCTGGGGGGAACGCGGAAACTGCGGTTGGATCTGGCAATCAGCAAGCCAGAGCCAACGGGGAGTGCGAAATCGTTCGAGTACTGCCTGGTGCTACCCTGCGGACGTCCGATTCGTGCGGCACCAACGGTGCGGAATGGGCGAAGAGGGATTCGAACCCCCGACCCCCTGTGTGTAAGACAGGTGCTCTAACCAGCTGAGCTATTCGCCCGCACAAGCAGGTGAGAACACCGCGTCAGGACCGCTCCTGCATCAAACTACATCGGTCCGTGCGCGCTGTTCCCGGAAAGGGCACAAATTAATCGGATTGTCACGAAGGGGCGCGGACTGTCCCGGCCGCCACCGGCCGGCGCGCGCAGGGGCGTCGACTCAGCCCTTGAGAATGGCGAGTGGCACCAGCACCACGTAGCCGACCACCAGCAGAATGGGGGCGATCGTCTCGCCGCCGCGGGCCAGGTCGGCATAGCCGGCCAGCAGGGTGATCGCCGTCGCGCCCCAGTACAGGAGCGCCTTCGAACGGGGCTTGTCCATTTCGGTCATCCCGCAGGATACCGAAGGTCCGCCGGCCCCGGCAAGGGTGATGGGTCCGGAAGCCCCGACTGGGCGTCGAGCAGCGCCTGCAGCGCACTCTCCCGCTCCCGGGCCTCCTGGACCGCGTCGGCGACCCGCATCGCCTCGAGCTTCCGCTGATCACGCCCGCGCTTCATGACGAAGAGCGGGACGAGCAGCAGCGCAAAGAGGCCGACGGCCGCCGAAACGTTGGTCACCACCGAGAGGGCCCCGTATCGCCGCCGAGTCTGCTGCTTCCAATGCTTCTCGAAGCCCTCGCCGGTCATCCCGAAGGCCTGCCGCACCGCCTTCTCGAATGATCCGGTGCCCTTCCAGTACGTGAAGAACTGATCCAGCCCTGCCGGCCCGCCCAGCTGCTCGAGCTCGCTCACCACGCGGTACGCAATCGCATAGCTCCACCCCGCTTCGATGCCGCCGTGCTGGAATCCGTCTTCGAGAGCCTCCAGTGACGGCAGAGTTCGCCACACCATCCCCAGCGACGTCTCGAACACCTGCTCCCGGGAAAACTCCCCGGCGGCCACACCCGCGTAGCCCTCGTCGAACCAGCGTGGCGGGAGCGCGCCCATCGCCTCGTGCAGCGCGAGGTGCGCCAGCTCATGCCGCAACACGGGCCGCGGATCGCCGGCATCCGAGCCGGCACGGCTGCCCTGCATCACGATGCGCTGCTCATCGGGGATCGCGATCGCCGCGCCCCACTCCGGTGCCCCAGCCGTTCGGGCGCGAAAGTCCGTGGCGTCGCCGGCGAGTTCAATGCGAACCGAACGCTGCGGGCGAGGAAGCCCGGGAAAGCTGTCGCGCGCCAGCGCACTGCCGAGCAGGCTGCGGGCCAGCCGTTCATCTCGACGCGGCGCCACCACGGTAAAGCGGCCGGATACGAGCACCACCGAGTCGGCTTGCGATACCGGTGGTGGCCCGGCCGACTGCCCACGCGCGAGCGGCGTGCCGGACCCAAGGCCCAGCCACGCCAACATCAGGAGCATCA
>JBDHVK010000133.1:0-10609 GCA_039809645.1 Gemmatimonas sp. | reverse complement strand
ACCGCTTCGATGCACACCGCCTCGAGCGTCTCGGCGAAGCGCACCACATCCGGCGTGCCATCGAGCTTGCCGCGGTGCATCAGGCCACGCGTCCAGGCGAAGATGCTCGCGATGGGATTCGTGGAGGTCTTGTTCCCCTTCTGGTGTTCGCGGTAGTGACGCGTCACCGTGCCGTGGGCGGCTTCAGCTTCCATCGTCTTGCCGTCGGGCGTGAGCAGCACACTCGTCATGAGGCCGAGTGAGCCGAAGCCCTGGGCCACGATGTCCGACTGCACATCGCCGTCGTAGTTCTTGCACGCCCACACGTAGCCGCCTTCCCACTTGAGCGCGGAGGCCACCATGTCGTCGATGAGGCGGTGTTCGTAGGTAATGCCCGCCTTGTCGAATTCGGCCTTGAACTCGGTGTTGTACACATCCTCGAAGATGTCCTTGAACTGGCCGTCGTACGCCTTGAGGATCGTGTTCTTCGTGGAGAGGTACACCGGGTAGTGGCGCTGCAGACCGTACGTCAGGCTCGCGCGCGCAAAGTCACGGATGGAGTCGTTGAAGTTGTACATGCCCATCGCGACGCCGCCGTCCTGGCCGAACTTGGCGACTTCCATCTGCATCGGCGCGCTGCCGTCGGCCGGCTGGTACGTGATGGTCACCGTGCCCGGGCCCGGCACCTTGAAGTCGCTCGCCTTGTACTGGTCACCGTGTGCGTGACGGCCCACCACGATGGGCTTGGTCCAGTGCGGCACGAGGCGCGGGATGTTCGAAATGATGATCGGCTCGCGGAAGATCACGCCGCCGAGGATGTTGCGGATGGTGCCGTTGGGGCTCTTCCACATCTTCTTGAGCCCGAACTCCTTCACGCGCGCTTCATCGGGCGTGATGGTGGCGCACTTCACGGCCACGCCGTGCTTCTTGGTGGCTTCCGCCGAATCGATGGTGACCTGGTCGCCCGTCGCGTCGCGATGCTCGATCCCGAGATCGTAGTAATCGAGCTGCACGTCGAGGTACGGCAGGATCAGCTTGTCCTTGATGAACTGCCAGATGATGCGCGTCATCTCGTCGCCGTCCATTTCGACGACGGGGTTCACAACCTTGATCTTGGCCATCGGGGTGCCGGGGAGTGGCTTGAATGGTGGTGGACGGTCGGGGGCCGACACGGCGCCCTCGAGCCATGCGCCGGAACGGCGGCATCCGCGGAAGATGGGCTTGGTACCTTGGAGGGACCAGTCCTTGAGGGGACCAGAGGTCTGAGGGATTCGGAGGTCGGAGTCGGGATCGGGGCTGGGAGGTCGGAGGCGGGGGCGTCGGCGAGTGATGGGCGGAGCGTCGGCTGGGTCATCGGCGCGCCCCCGACGGCGTAGCGACCGTGGCTATTCCCGCGCGGCGAATTGCGTAGCTGTGTTCACCACGCGTCTTGCGCCTCTTGGCACGGCGCGGCAGCGTCAGGGATGCGTTGGCCTGTCCCGCTCTTCATGCTGGCCGCTGGTGGGTGTGTCGCGATGGCCGCGTCCGCGTCGGCGCAAGCCATACGCGGCGTGGTGGTCCGCGCCGACAGCTCACCCGTCGCGGGGGCGATCGTCGTGGCGGTGCGCGACGGGCGTGACACCGTGCACACCCTGACCGGCGCGCGCGGCGCCTTCGTACTGGCGACGCGCGGGGGCGGGCGCTTCGCCGTCACGGTGTATCGCATTGGCTTTCGGCCGACCCCGGGGCCCACGCTCACGCTCACGCTCGACGTGAATGACACCCGCGACGTGCGGATCGTGACGACGTCCGATGTCGTGCAGCTCCCCACCATCGCGGCGACCCGTGGGCGAACCTGTCGCGGGCGCACCGACGAGGAGGCGCTCACGGCCGTGTGGGAGGAGGCACGCAAGGCGCTCGAGGCCTCCACGCTCGCCGCCGACGCGGGGCCCATCAGCGGGCAGTGGTTCGAGCATCGCGGCACGCTCGCGCCGGATGCGCAGGTCGTGCGCGAACAGGCTATCGTCGTGCGGGAACAACCCACCACGCAGGTGTTCCGCAGCGTCGCCCCTGAGGAGCTCGCGGTGCGCGGCTTCACCGCGCAGGGCGGCGACACGCTCGCGTACTTCGCGCCGGATCAGCGCGTACTGCTCTCGCGCGAGTTCGCGGCCACACACTGCTTTGCGCTGGAAAGCGCGGCTGGCGACTCGCTGATCGGCATCGCGTTCGCACCGCGGGAACCGCCGCTCGCCACCCGCACCGACATCAGCGGCGTGCTCTGGCTCCATCGGCGAAGCGCCGAGCTGCGGCGCGTGGATTTCGAGTATGTGGGCGCGGTGGAAGCAGCCGACCTGCCGCAGCGTTCGGGTTTCGTGCGCTTCGCCCGCCTCGCCGATGGTCGCTTCGTGGTCACCGGATGGCGCGCCCGGCTTCCACTGTTCACGGTGCGCCCCGGGCGTGTCGTGCCGGGAATGCCGCGCATCGTGCGGCACGATACGCTGGTGCGCGCTGTTGCCGAAACGGGCGGCGATGTGCTGACCTTGTCGAGCGATGGCACGGTGCTCTATCGCCAGCCGGCGCCGATGGCGCTGCTGCAGCTCGCCCCCGGAAGCGCGGGGCCGTCGTTTGCGGGGGCGGAAGTGCTGGTCGCGGGCACGAACGTCGTGAGTGCGGTCGACATCTCCGGTCTTGCGCGCATCGGCCCGCTCCCGGTGGGCCGCTATGCGGCCACGGTGAAGGTCCCCGCCTACGACACGCTCGGCATCGAGCCGCTCGCCGTCACCATCAAGGCCGCGCTCGCCCCGGTGGTGGATACCCTGGCGCTGCCGCCAACGGCACGCCTCTTCGCCGACCTCTGCGGCCATGACGCGGATGACGGCGCGCTCCTGCGAGGCACCGTACGCACCGCCGACGGCGATCGCGTTCGCGGCGCGCGCGTCCTGCTCAGCTACCTGCGCACCGATGCGCGGCAGATCCGCAATGGCGGCTTCGCGCTCAAGCCGGAACAGCGCAAGGCCGGCAGCGACATCCTTGGCGACTGGCGCTTCTGCGGCGTGCCCCGCGGTACCGACCTGGTCCTGGCCATTGATGGACCAGACGGCGGCGCGATTCGCGAACGCTTCCGCATCGACCCGGCACGCATGACGCTGCGGCGCGATGTCGTACTCATTCCGAACGCGGATCGCGCGAGCCTCGGTCTCGACCACCCCCAGGCCGCCGTGGAGGCAACGACCAACATCGCGCTGGCCGGCCGCAGCCAGCTCAGCGAATTCGACAGCCGCCATCAGCGCGGCGAGGCTACGCAAAGCCTTTCGCGCGCGCAGATTCTCGAGCGGCACTTCGTGCAGACGTGGCAGGTGATCTCGGGGCTCCGAGCCGTCCGTGTGTACCAGACGCGCGAAGGGATGTTCGCCATGAGCAGCCGCGGCAACCTGCCGTCGCTACGCAGCCCGGGCTCGGTGTGCCCCTACACCATCGTACTTGACGGTATCGCGATGGTGGCGCGCAATGCCAACGGGGTGGATCTCAACGAGCTGCCGGCGCCCGAGCGATTGCATGGCGTGGAGCTCTACGCCGGCGGCACGCGCCTGCCGGCGCTCTACACGTCCCTGGCCGGCAGCGGATTCTGCGGCGTGATCGGTCTGTGGACCGAGCGACGATGAATCGCGCTAGCGCTCGCCGGACGACTCGCTGACGTCTTCGAACACGCCCACCTCGCGATTCTTCCGCACCTGCCCCGCCGGAAAGCAGCGTCCGTTCATCGCGATGTACACGCCCGGTGGCAGCGCCTGCACGAAGCTCAGCGCACTCCCGAGGTTGAACAGCCCGTCGGAGCTGCCGAACGCATAGGGCACCATCGCGCCGGTGAGCACGATCGTCTTGCCGCTGATCTCCGCCGCCAGCACCTGCGCCGTTTCGGCCATCGTGTCGGTGCCATGCGTGATCACGAGCTGCGTTTCGCTCGCCGCGCGGCACGCCGCCACGACGGCCTGACGGTGCGCATGTGTCATTTCGAGCGAGTCGATCATGAGCAGCACCTCGACCTCGACATCGAGCATGCAGCGCCCGCGGCGCAGCATCTCGGGGAGATGGGTCTCCTCGAAGTGCAGCGTGCCGGTGAGCTCGTCGTACTCCTTGTCGAACGTGCCCCCGGTGACGAAGACGCGCACCGCCTGATTCATGACGGCTCCTGGGTGGGAGTCTGCGACCGAGCGCGCCCACCTTTCCGACGCGCCTTCCTGGCGGCTTTCTCAGCGGCCTTGCGCTCGGCCTCGGCGATCACCGCCTCGCGCGCAGTGATCTCCGCCTCTCGTGCGGCCCACGCCTCGCGATCACGGACTTCCGCCTCCCGCGTGCGCCGCAGGCTTTCGGCCTCTCGCCAGGCGGCGACCTTGGCGTGGTCGCCACCGACCAGCACGTCGGGCACGGTGTACCCACGATACTCGGCGGGGCGCGTATAGCTCGGTGCGCTGATGCCCCGATCGTAGAACGAATCGGTGCGCGCGCTGTCGAGATCACTCATCGCGCCCGGCAGCAGTCGCACCGTGGCATCGACGATCGCCAGCGCCGCCGGCTCGCCGCCACTCAGCACGAAGTCGCCAAGCGACAGCTCTTCGGTGGCGAGATGGGTGGCGACGCGCTCGTCGATGTCCTTGTAGTGCCCGCAGAGCAGCGTGAGCTCGCTGCCGTTCGCAAAGCGCACCGCGTCGGCATGCGCAAAGCGGCGCCCGCGGGGTGAGAGCAGCACGATGGGGCTCGTGGCGCCCACCGACTCCACGGCCTCGAAGAACGGGCCCGGCTTCATCACCATCCCCGGGCCGCCACCGAACGGATAGTCATCGACGGTGCGATGGCGATCGTGCGTAAACGTGCGCAGATCGACCAGCCGGTACTCGACGCCACCGGCTGCAGCGGCCTTCGCCGGAATGCTCAGCGAGAGCGGCCCGGCGAAGAACTCCGGAAAGATGGTGACGATGTTGATGCGCAGCATGGAAGCTGGATCGGCGCTCGGTGGGGCGGCGGTCAGCCGTCGAGGAGTCCGTCGGGGGGCGTGATCACGATGGTGCGCGACTCCTCATCGACCGACTGCACGAAGTCGTCGTGCCAGGGCATCAGCGGACGACCGGTCGCCGTCTCGATCTCGATGATATACCCCTGGGGCGCGTCGTACACATCCCGCACGTGCCCCACGAGTCCCTGCCCTTCCACCTCGACCCGCATGCCGATCAGATCGCCAACGTAGATCTCGTCATCGCCCGCGTCGGGCAGATCCGCCGCATCGGCCAGGAGCACGCGCCCCCGCCAGCTGTCGGCCACATCGCGATCGGTGACTTCGGCGACACGCACCAGCCAGTCCCGGTTCATGGGGCGGCCGTCTTCGACATGCAGCGGCTGCAGCGGGTCGACGAGATTCCCCTTTCGGTCGCCGGCAAAAAGGACGGCGCCGGATGCGAAGATCGCATCCGGCGCGTCGGTCACCGATTCGACGGCCCAGGCGCCGCGCACGCCATGCGCGCGACGCACCGTGCCGACCACGATGTATTCAGCCAGCTCAGGCCTCGCCGGCGGGCATCGCCACGGCCTGCGCCTGCAGCTTGGCGGCAAGACGGGCTTCGTGACGGGCCTTCAGGATGCCGGCACGACGGAGGAGCGAGCGCACCGTGTCCGTCGGCAGCGCGCCGACGTTCAACCAATGCTCGACGCGATCGGTCTTGAGGTTGATCGCGTTCTCGCCACCACGGGGCTGGTACTGCCCGATGATCTCGATGAAACGGCCGTCGCGCGGGCTCTTGGAGTCGGCGACCACGATACGGTACATGGGGGTCTTCTTCCGCCCTTCACGGCGGAGACGAATCTTGACGGCCATCTCGGATCTCTCGGAAAGCAGTGGGTTCAGCGCAGGCGAGCGCCTGAGTTCGGGTTCCTCGCGAACCGGCAGACACCGGAACGCACCCGGCCGCCCGGAGCCGCGGGGGCTTGGGGGCAGCCTCTAAGCATAGACGGATGTTGCCCTCAAGACAATGCGCGGTTGGTCGGATTTCCGAAATCTGAGATGATCTGGTTTCGGAATTCGGACTCTGGGAAATGGTCCGCCCGCTCCGAAACCAGAAGCGCGAGGTCGGAACCCCGACCTCGCGCTTCTGGCGTCCGGCTCTGGCCGCCGGTTTCCCAGAGACGGACGTCTGATGCCTGACCTTCTCAGAAGTCCGAAATCGGATCAGGCAGTGGGCAGCGGGGGCTGGCGCTCGGGGGTATGATCCCTCGTCTCCTTCCCTCTCCCATGCCCCCACTCCGCCTCCCCTGGCGCCGCGGTTCCGCCGCCGCCCTCGGTCTCCTCGCTCTCCCGGCCACCGCCCAGCCCCCAGCGTCTCAGCCCCCCGCCCCCAAGGCGGCCGTCGAGGCCGAAAGCGGTATGGTGGTCTCGGCCAGCGCGATTGCCAGCCAGGTCGGTGCCGACGTTCTCGCCAACGGTGGCAACGCCATCGACGCGGCCGTGGCCACCGGGTTCGCGCTGGCGGTGACCTACCCCACCGCCGGCAACATCGGCGGCGGCGGGTTCATGGTCATCCGCTTCCCCGACGGGAAGGCGACCACGATCGACTTCCGGGAGAAGGCCCCGGCGGCGGCCACCCCCACGATGTTCACCGATTCGACCGGTGCGTACTCGAGCCGCATTCACCACAACTCGTATCGCAGCGTCGGCGTGCCGGGCACGGTGGCCGGCTTCGACTACGTGCAGAAGAAGTACGGCAAGGTGTCATGGGCGAAGCTCGTCGAACCCGCCGTAAAACTGGCCGGCGAAGGCTTCGACGTGCCGATGGGACTCGCGGCCTCACTGACCGGCGCAAAGACGCGTCTCTCGCAGTACCCGGCGTCGCTCGCCGCCTACTACAAGAACGGCCAGCCGTATGTTGCGGGCGAGAAGATCGTCCTGGGCGATCTCGCGAAGACGCTCACGCGCATTCGCGACGAGCGTCGCGATGGCTTCTACAAGGGCACCACGGCGCAGCTCATCGCCGCCGACATGAAAAGGCACGAGGGGCTCATCACCGAGGCCGATCTCGCGGCCTATCAGCCGGTCGAGCGCCAGCCCGTGCGCGGCACCTTCAAGGGTTACGACATCATCGCGATGGGCCCGCCGAGTTCGGGTGGCCCGGCGATGATCGAGATGATGAACATCCTCGAGGGCTTCGATCTCAAGGCCGCGGGGCCGACGTCGCCGCAGTACTACCACTATCTCGCCGAGAGCATGCGCCGCGCGTTCCGTGATCGCGCGATCTACCTTGGCGATCCGGATTTCACCAAGCCGCCCATCGCGAAGCTCACGAGCAAGAGCTACGCCGCCGAGCAGCGGAAGACGATCGATCCGAAGAAGGCGTCGCCGTCGAATCCGGCCGATGTGAACGTGGCCGGCGAAAGCGATCACACCACGCATTACTCGGTGGTGGACAAGGACGGTCTCGCGGTGTCGGTCACGTATACGCTGGAGTCGGGGTACGGCCTCGGCGCGGTGGTGGAAGGCGCCGGCTTCCTGCTCAACAACGAGATGGGCGACTTCAACGGCAAGCCGGGTGTCACCGACACGACGGGCCTGATCGGCACCTCGCCCAACATCGCCCAGCCTGGCAAGCGCATGCTGTCGAGCATGACACCCACGATCATCGCCAAGGGCGGCAAGCTCGTCGCCGTGGTCGGAAGCCCGGGTGGTCGCACGATCATCAACACGGTGATGGAAGTCGTGCTCAATCTGCTGGCGTTCGACATGCCCATTCAGGACGCGGTGAATGCACCGCGCATGCACCACCAGTGGCTGCCGAACGTGCTCACGATGGAGCGCAACGGCACGTCGCAAGCGACCGTGGACGCGCTGACCGCCATGGGGCACACGGTCCGACTCGGCGGCCAACAGGGAACGGCGCACTCGATCGCGATCGACCCCAAGACCGGCAAGCGCCTCGGCGCGGCCGATCCGCGTGACCGTGATGCGGGCGCGCGCGGGTACTGACGCCTCAGCATGCGGCAAGATCGCTGGAACTGATCACGCAGAGAAAAGGTGAAAAAGAGAAAAGGAGAAGTCCTTCACCTCGCACCGAGCGAGGACGAGGATTTCTCCTTTTCACTTTTTCTCTGCGTGATCAGTTCAGCTGACCATCATCACGCACCAACTCAGCCGGAGCCGCGCCTTACTTGACCGTAAAGGCGGCCTTCGCGACGTAGGTATCCCACATCACGATGATCTCGCCGCCCTTGCCCGCCGGCTTGACCTGAATCTCCATCTTCTCGACGACCGGGTTGTTCCCCGTCACCGTCATCGGGATGTGCACGAGGTCCTGCTTCGCATCGTAGGCCGTGCCCCACTGGCCCGTCTGCTTGTTGATGATCAGCTCCCACTTGCCCGTCTCTTCGAGCTTGGTCCAGAGCGTGTACTTGCCGGCCGGCACCGCCTTGCCGCCGAAGTCGAGCGCCTTGCTCGTCGTGAACGCCGTCGCTTCGTTGGCGCCCGTGCGCCAGACCATGCCCCACTTCATGTCGGCGAGGCCGTTGAAGATCACGCGGCCCCGCTTCGACGGGCGGCCGTAGTTCACCGAGATTTCGCTGCCGCCGATCGTCGCCTTGAGCGAATCGCGCGGCGACGCCGGCGCCTTGCCCGGCTGGTTACCCATCTGCTGCATGCTGCCCTGCGCGTGCGCAGGGGCGGCGGCGAGGGAGAGCGCCGCGACAGCGGCGGCGCCAACGACGGAACGCGTGAAGGAACGAATCATGTCCTGGTCGGGATCAGGGTGAGAACGGGAGAAAAACGCCCCGAAGTCTACATCCGCTTCTGCTCGGGGCCCAAGGCCTTGTCGAGCGCTGCCCGGGCCTTGTCCAGCTCCTTCTTGAGCCAGGTATAGCGCTCGAACGCGTCGCGACCCACCCGCTGGTCGGCGCGCGCCGTCATGCCGGCGAGGTACGTCACATGCGCCTGCAGCCCGGGCTTGCCGTAGCGGATCGGCTGCGTGTTCAGCACGTCGGCCACCTTCTTCACCGCCGCGAGCGTGTCGGCCGCCGCACCCGTTGCCCCCTTGAGGCGCGCCTCCGCCTGCCGGGTCCGCTGCACCATGCTGTTCACATCGGCGATCATCTCACGCATGCGCACGTTGTGCGCGAACTGCGCCTGCAGGTCCGCCTCCGTTGTACCATCCTGCGCGAGACGCGGGTCCATGCGAACCCGGAGCGGCACCGTCTGTGACTGACCAGCCACGCTCACCTTCACGGTGTATTGTCCCGGCGGGGCACCGAGCCCGTTCTGGTGCTGCACCCCCCACACGAATCGGTTCACGCCGGCCTTGTTCGGCACGAGGTTGAGCGTGGGTCCCGTGGCGCTCGCCGGACCCGCGTTGCCACGACCCGGCCGCCCTTCGGCCATCGCCGCTTCCGGATCATCCGGATCACCACCGCCACCGCCAAAGCGCCCGCGTCCCGCCGCCGGCGGGTTCACGCCGCTCTTGTAGCTGTTGACCAGCTTGCCGGTGGCATCGGTGATCTCGATGCGCACCGTGTCGCTCGGCGACGCCGAGGCGAGATAGAAGTCGACCGTCGGGCCGAGGAACGACTGGCCGATGTTCGTGCGATAACCATCGCGCGGACGGAAGACGGTGAACGCGGCGCTCGCCGTGGTAGGGCCGATCTGCTGCAGCGCGTCGATGTTGTCCATGATCCACGCGCCGCGGCCCTGCGTCGCCACCACCAGGTCGCCACGATATACCTTGATGTCGTTGATGGGCAGAATCGGCATGTTGCGATTGAACGGCTGCCAGTGCGCGCCATTGTCGAACGAGATGTACATGCCGAACTCGGTGCCGGCGTAGAGCAGCCCCTCGCGCACCGGATCCTCGCGCACCACGCGCGTCGGTGCGTCCTTCGGGATGCCGTTGGTGCCGTCGGTCAGCCGCTTCCACGTCTTGCCGTAGTCGTTCGTGAGCCAGATGTACGGCTCGTAGTCGCCGAGCAGGTAGCGATACGCGGCGAAGTAGGCCGAGCCCTTGCGATGCGGTGAGGCATCGATCCACGCCACGCGGCCACCTTCCGGCATGTCCTTCGGCGTCACACGCGCCCACGTCTTGCCGTCGTCGCGCGTCACCGAGAACGGCCCGTCATTGGAGCCGGTCCAGATCACGCCCTTCTCGAGCCCCGACTCCGTGATCGCGTAGAGCGTGCTGTAGAACTCTTCGCCGGTCACGTCGCGCGTGATCGGCGAGCCCGAGCCACCCTGACAGCACTTCGGGAAGGCAGTGAGGTCGGGCGAGATGCGATCCCACGTCGCGCCGTTGTTGCGTGTGCGGTGCAGGTACTGCGAGCCGTAGTACACGACATTCGGATCCCACGGCGAGGTGGCCATCGGGGTCGTGCGCTGCATGCGGTAGTCCAGATCGCCACCGTCGTTGCCGTACAGCGACTGGCCGCCAATCCAGTAATTCTTCGTGACGTTGGCGGCGACGTTGAGGAGCGAGTACTGCCCCTTGCAGTTGCCGTGAATGAGGTTCGGGTCCTTCGGATGCGGAATGATCGGGCCCGTCTCGCAGCCGGGGCCCGTGCGGACCGCCGCCATGTTGAACGGGTTGTTCAGACTCGGCACGATGTACGTGCTGTTGTCCTGCTGCGCCATGTACAG
>JBDHVK010000132.1:0-10783 GCA_039809645.1 Gemmatimonas sp. | reverse complement strand
TTCGCCACCGTGCCGCGGTCGCTCACGGTGACACGGGTGCCCTCGGGCGTGGCGTCGATGACGAAGCGCAGCGTACTGGCCCGCTGCTGATCATCGGTCCACACCGACACGTTGACGATCGCCTCGGTGCTGGTCTCCACCTGCGGCGTGCGGGCCAGCGCCATCCAAACAGGCCACTGCGCGAGTTCGAGCAGGGTTCGCTGCACCGCCGCTGGCTTCGCACGCACGACCAGGGTGCGTGATGCGTCGTACGTCGCCGGGACGAGCAGCCCTCCCACGAGGACCGCGGCGACGATCGACACGATCGCCCCCATGACGAGCAGAATCCAATTCATGAAGCAGGTTGGCGGGCATGATCGATCGAGGCACGAACGCGCTGCGCAACTTCGTACGAAGTGAACGGCTTCGGCAACAGCGTACGCGAGTCGGTGGAGACCCCCTGCAACAGCACGGCGTCGTCCGTGTAGCCCGAGACGAACAGCACGGGCAGCCCCGGCCGCGAGCGCTCGAGCCGCTCGGCCAACTCGCGCCCGTTCATCCCCGGCATCACGACATCGGTGATGAGGAGGTGAATCTCGTCGGTGAACGCGTTCGAGATGGCCAGCGCGGTTTCGCCATCCGGGGCGGCGAGCACGCGATAGCCGCGCCGCTCGAGGGCGGCGGTGGTCACCGCGCGCACGGCGTCCTCGTCTTCGGCGAGGAGAATCGTTTCAGCGCCATTGAGGGCGGGCGCCGCTTCGGGCACCGGCTGCGCCGGCGTCGCGCCCTCCTCGAGATGCGGCAACAGCAGGTGCACCGTGGTGCCGAGCCCGGGGGCGGAGTCCACGCGAATCTCACCGCCCACCTGATCGATCATGCTCGACGCGAGCGCGAGCCCCAACCCGGTTCCCTTGCCCTTCTCCTTGGTGGTGAAGAACGGCTCGAAGATGTGCGCCATCACGTCCGGTTTCATGCCCACGCCCGTGTCCGTCACGCGCAGCGCCATCCAGTCTCGCGACGCATCGAGCCCCAGCCGGTCCCGTTCGGGGGCGCCAAGACGCACCGTCTCGATGGTGAGCTTGCCGCCGTTCGGCATCGCATCCCGCGCGTTGCTCACGAGATTGAGCAGCACCTGCTCGAGCTGGGCGACATCGGCGCGGGTGCTGCGCACGTCGGCACCGAGCCGCGTGGTCAGCTCGATGTTTTCGCCGATCAGCCGGCGCAGCAGCCGATCGAGCCCGCGGACCATGCTGTTGGCGTCACACACCACCGGTTGCAGCACCTGCCGACGGCTGATCGCGAGGACCTGACGCGACAGCTCGGTGCCGCGCACGGCGAGCGCGCGGATTTCGCTCACATCCTCACGGTGCTGCGAGTCTGCGGGGAGGGTCGCGAGGAGCAGGTCGCAGTAGCCGAGCATTCCGGTGAGGAGGTTGCTGAAGTCGTGCGAGATGCCGCCGGCAAAGGTCCCGATGGCCTCCATCTTCTGGGCCTGTCGCAGCTGCTCTTCGCTGCGGGCGAGGGCACGCTCGACTTCGCGCCGCGCGGTCACATCGATGCCGACCGACAGCCAGCTCGCGCGTCCGAGACGCCGCGAACTCGTCGTCACCACCTCCATCTCGACACGGCGGCCGGTGGCCGTCCGATGCACCCACGTGCCGGCACTCTGCCGCGACTCGGAGAAGGGCAGGCGCGCGCCACCGAAACGGGGGAGCTCGCCGGGCTCGAGCAGATCGGTGATGCGCAACGACAGGAACTGCTCGCGCTCGTACCCGTACTTGTCGATCGCCGCCTCGTTCACGGCGAGGATGTTCATCGTGTCCGCGTCCCACGCCCACATCGGCAGCGGGTTCGAATCGAAGAGAAAGCGGTAGCGTCGCTCGTTGTCGGCGAGCGCGGCGTTGCGCTTCTCGACCGTTTCGGCCATGCGATTGAGCGCTGCGGCGAGGGCGCCGATTTCATCCTTCGACGTGATCGCCGAGCGATGGCCGGACACGCCGGCCGCCAGCGCATGCGCGTCGTTCGTGAGCGTGAGCAGCGGATCGACGATCTCGCGCGACATGTATGCGACGAACGACACCGACGCGGCGAGCGCCGCGACGAAGATCAGCAGACTGCGCACCCCGACGGTGTCGAGATCGATGAACAGGGCCACGAGCACCGGCGGGACCATCGCGGCGAACGCGGTGAGGCCCAAACGGGCACGGAGCCCGGTCCCGCGCACCTCGGGGATCGGTGGCGGGGCGGGCTCCGGTGGCGTCAGCCGTGTGGCCACGAGTCGGCGGGGTCAGCCGGGCAGGTTCACACCGGCAACGGCCATGCCCATCGCGTGGTACCCCTTGTCCACGTACACCGTCGAACCGGAGATGCCACTGGCCAGCGGACTGCAGAGAAACGCGGCCGTCGTGCCCACTTCGCGCGCCTCGAGTTCCTCGGCGAGCGGGCTGTTCTCCTTGCAGTAGTTCACCATCGTCTGGATGATGCCGATGGCGCTCGCCGCCCGCGAGGCGTAGGGGCCGGCGCTGATCGTGTTGACGCGAAGCCCCCACTTGCGCCCCGCCTCGTAGGCGAGCGTGCGCGTGTCGCTCTCGAGCTGGGCCTTGGCCGACGACATGCCCCCGCCATAACCGGGAATCGCGCGCTCGCTCGCCATGTACGTGAGCGAGCCAACCGCGCCCCCCTTGCGCATGATGGGACCCAGACGCTGCACCATCGACACGAGCGAGTACGCGCTCGCGCTCGACGCCGCGAGATAGCCGGCGCGACTGACCTCGAGCAACGGCTTCTTCACTTCGGGGCCGTTGGCGAGCGAATGGAACACGATATCCAGCGGCTGCTCACCGAAATCGGCGACGAGCGACTTTGCGAGCCCGTCAATCGAGAAGTCGCCGAGATCCTTGTAGCGCTTGTTCTCGCGAACCTCTTCCGGCGTTTCCTCGAGTGAATCGAAGACGGCGTCGAGCGGATAGATCTTCTCGAACGTCAGCAGCGACCCGTCGGGCATCTGCCGCGACTCGTCGAGCTTGCCGCGCTCGAGGAGGTTCAGAAAGATGTTGAGCGCGGGTGGCCAGGTGGCCACGCACACGGAAGCGCCGGCTTCGGCAAACGCCTTGGCGATCGCCCAGCCAAAGCCATTGTCATCGGCAACGCCCGCCACGAGGGCGCGCTTGCCGGTCAGGTCGATGGGAAGCATCCCCAAACATACTCTACCGGGCGGCTCTCGTGAGGCGGTCCCGGACCCCTTCCCACGCCGTCTCCTCCGCCGGTGGCATCTCGATCACGATGAGTGCGGCATTGCGTTCATCGGCCGCATGGAGGGCCGCGTACAGCTCCCGCGCATAGCCGGCCGGATCGGTCGGCATGCGACGCACATCCGCGGTGCCACTGGGGAGGGTGGTCGTTCGGAGCAGCGCGAGGACGGGACCGCTGTCGAGGTGCGATTCGGCGCGTCTCGCAAGGGCAGCGGCGAGTTCAGCCGTCCCGTTCTCCGCGAAGAGCCACACGTCGGCGCGCGGCGCATAGTGCCGGTCGGCCATGCCGGGCGATCGCGGCGCCTCGGTCGCCACCTCGGCGTCATGCGCCAGCGACGCCGGTTTGGCGACGACCACCGGTATGCCAGTTCCCTCGAGCGCCTGCTCGAGCGACTCGCGGCCGAGCATGCCGGGTCGCAGGATCACCACGGCATCGCCTGTGCAGTCGACGACCGTGCTTTCGATGCCGACGGTGGCGGCGCCGCCATCGAGCACCAGCGGTACCCGATCCCCGAGTGACTGGACCACGTGGGCCGCCGTGGTGGGGCTCACCTGGGTGAAGCGATTGGCGCTCGGTGCCGCGATCGGCACGCCGGCGGCGCGCAGCAGGGCGAGTGCCACGGGATGTGCCGGGACGCGCACGCCCACCGCATCGAGACCGGCGGTGGCCTCGGTGGGGACATGCGCCGCCTTCGGCACCACGAGCGTCAGGGGGCCCGGCCAGAACGCGCGCGCCAATCGCTCCGCGCTCTCCGGCCAGGCGCGGCTCAGCGCGCGGGCGGCGTCCAGATCCGCCACGTGCGCGATGACCGGATTCCACGCCGGCCGCCCCTTCGCCGCGTAGATCCGCGCAACCGCCTGCGCGTCGAGGGCGTTGGCACCGAGTCCGTACACCGTCTCGGTGGGAAACGCGACCAGCTCGCCGGCGCGGAGGCGCTCGGCGGCCTGCGCGATGACGTCGGGCTGCGGATGATGCGGGTCGACGGAGATGATGGGCACGGCCGAAGGATAAGAACCCACAACCCATGACCTAAAGCCCGGAACCCAGAACTGATCAGTTGTGGGTTTCGGGCTTTAGGTCATGGGTTGTGGGTTCTTACGGTCCCGTCGAGAGCACCGTCCCATCCCCGTACGTCCCGTCATCCTCGAACGGTGCGTCGAGGATGCGCAGTGCGGTGCTCGCGTCGGTGCTGCGCACGGCGAGTCGCACGGGGAAGAGCAGATGCATGGCCGGCAGCATGCCGCCGGCGTCGTCGCGCAACACGACGGCGGGGATCTCGTGGGCTTCGAGCACGCTGCGCGCAACGAGCGCTTCCATCTCGTTCACGTAGTCGCGGATCACCACCATGGCCTCGCCCATATCGCGAAGATACTCCGTCATCGTCCTCCCGCTAGATTGCGCACATGGCGGCGTCTTTCGGCATCTTTGTCTTGGCAGAACTGCCCGGTGAAGCGGGCGCACGCGTGCGAGCGATTCAGCAGCAATATGATCCCAAGCTCGCGCGGCTGACGCCGCCACATGTGACGCTGGTCGGATCGTCGGGCGTGGGGGCCATTCCCACCGATACCCCGGTCGACCGCATTCGCGCCGCGCTCGAACCGATCGCGTTGACCACGGCGCCGATGGCGCTCCCGTTCGGCGCGCCCCATCGCTTCATGCAGACGGACATCGTGTCGCTGCCGCTCGCTCCCAACGGCCCGCTGCGCGCCCTGCATGAACGCATCGCCACCAGCGGGCTGCCGTTCAAGCGCGCGCGCTTCCAGTTCTCGCCGCATTGCACGCTGAGCTTCTACCCCACGCTCACGCCCGCGCGCGAACGGGAACTGCTCGCGCTGCGCGTGGAGGCGCCGGCGGTGATCGAGCGGTTGTCGGTGTATCTCACGAGAGATCCGCAGCCGTCGAAGCTGTTGTTTGATGTGAGGCTGACGGGGTAACAGCGGAACCCCTCAGGGATCGAGGGGGGAGGGGATGAAGGGGGAAGGGGTCGAGGACCGCGTGTGGTCCTCGACCCCTTCCCCCTTCACATCCTTCCCCCTCGATTCCTAAGGGGTCAAGAAGTCGACATCGTGCCCTACTTCTGCTCCGGCCGCAGCTTCTGATACGTCGCCGTCGCCTGCTTGAGCCCCAGCAGCGCCGACGCCTCGAGCTCGTACTCGAAGTGCAGATCGCCAAGCACATCGGCATCGTGCTGTTGCAGCTGGCGCGAGGCCTTCTCGGCGATGCTGGCGCGGCGCAGGTACTCGCGCGCGGAGAGCCACATGGCGTTGGCGGCCGAGCGGACGTCGCCGATCTCGGCGGCATGCGCCTTGGCGCACGTCTTCTCGAACTCCTTCACCGCTTCGGCGAGGGCGAGGTCGATGGTGTCGACCATGGCGTGCGCCGCGCCAAGTTCGGCCATCGACACGCCGAGTGCCGTCAGCCGCGACAGCCGCTCGTGCTGTCGGCAGGTCTCGGCCGATGTCCGGGCCAGCGCATCGCAGCAGGCGAGCGGACCCAGCTCATTGATCGGTTCGTCGGGAAGACGCATCGCAGCGGAAGAACGGGGCATATCGAGGGAGGAGGGGGATACGGACAACCCTCAATTCCTAGCCACCCGACCCACGCCGTGGAAGGTCTGGCCCGCACGTGGCTTCGTGAGTCCAGACAAGTGACGATTCCGCGCGCGTTACCGGCCGTGGAACACCGGGGCCCGCTTCTCCTTGAAGGCCAGCATCGCTTCGCGCACGTCCGCGCTGGCAAAGCACTGCTTGATGGCGGCCAGTTCATCGCGCAACTGGGCATCGAGTGTTGCGTCGGGGCTACCGAGCAACAGGCGTTTGGTGTGCGCGAAGGCGAGCGGCGGGCCGGCGGCGAGCGCACGCGCGTAGGTCGTCACCGCGGCCGCAAATTCGGCGTCGGCGTACACCGCGCTGACCAGCCCGATCTGCGCCGCTTCCTCGGCGCGCACGTCGCGACCGGTCAGGATGATGTCGGCGGCGCGCGCATGGCCGATGAGGCGGGGAAGCCACCAGGTGACGCCCGCGTCGGGCGACAGGCCGCGGCGCACGTAGCCGGCCGTGCACGTCGCACTCGCGGCGAGCAATCGGAGATCGCACGCGAGCGCGAGCCCGAAGCCGGCGCCCGCGCACGGGCCGTTGATGGCGGCCACCACCGGCTTTTCGCACTGCGTGATGGCCTGCACCCAGCGGCCGACCCACTGATACGGATCGAGCTGCTCATGGCGCGTCGTACCCAACTGCACCGGCTCGCCGAGATCGAGGCCGGCGCAGAAGCCGCGACCGGCACCGGTGATCACGACGACACGCACGGTGTCGTCGGCCGCCGCGTCCTGCACGGCGCGCGGCAGCTCGCTGGCCAGACGCGGATTCACCGCATTCAGGCGCTCCGGGCGATTGAGGGTGATGGTGCGGACACCATCGGTCGTGTCGATCGCCAGGTGCAGAAAGTCGGCGGGCGTGCTCATGTGGGCCGTCCGGGGTTGAAGCGCAGGCTGCCCGGCAGGGCGTTGAGCAGCGGTCCCATCTCGGCGGCGCGCTCGAGCGTGGTCACGAAGGTGAGACCATCGATGGAGACCACGATCATGCCGCTGATGCCGTACGCGACCACGCAGCAGCTCTCGGCGTGAATCACGTTGCCGCTCGAGTCGATGCAGTGGACGTGTCCCATCAGGCCGTTGCCGGTGTCGTCGAGCTCGCGCACGCGCCGCAGCGAGGCCCAGGTGCCCACATCGTCCCAGTCACATTCGCAGGGCAGCACGACCACCTTGCGGCTTCGCTCGAGCAGTCCGCGGTCGATCGACACGCTGGTGACGAGTTCGGCAAAGGCGTCCAGATCACTCAACGCGAGCTTGGGCAGCCCTTCGCGCAACTCGCTGGTGTGCGCATGCATTTCGTCGAGCACGACGCGCGCACGGCTCACGAAGATGCCGGTGTTCCAGAGGGCCCCCTTCTCGATCAGCACGTCGGCCAGTGCGGCGCCGGGCTTTTCGACGAAATGCTCCACGTGACAGGCACCACCGTCCGCGCGACTGACGAGTGGATCGACGGGCCCCGACGGCTGCAGATACCCGAACCCCGTTTCGCTGCGGCTGGGCGTCGCGCCGAGCACCACGATCCACGATTCGGCCGCAGCGAGCGAGCCGGCGCGACGCAGCGTGGCGCGGAGGACATCCGGGTATCCGACGGACAGATCCGCGTGCAGCGCGCAGAAGACCGCATCGGGGCCCGCACGACGTGCGACCTCATGGGCACCCCACGCGAGCGCGGCCGCCGTGCCCAGTGGGCGCGGTTCGACGAGCAGGTTGGCGCGTGGGACTTCCGGGATCGCGGCGTAGAGCGCGTCGGCGATGTCGGCGCTGGTCACCACCAGCACACGCTCGGCCGGCACGAGCGGGGCGAGACGCGCCACCGTATCGGCGATGAGCGGTCGCTCATTGACCAGCGCGAGGCACTGCTTGGGGCGCTTCGGCGTGCTGAGCGGCCAGAAGCGGGTGCCAATGCCGCCGGCGAAAACGACCGCCCACATCGCGGTGCTCGTATCGAGCAGCGGATCGAGCTCGTACTCCTCGGCGGTCAGCGCCGCCGTGTCCGGGTCTATTGTGACCGACGTGGGCGCATTCGGACTCACTACGCGGGGCTCGAGCATCGGCCTCTGGCACCTCTCTGCGGAAAGAAGGGCTCCACACGAACGGCCGACGTTGGACCGTCATCCGTGCCTCGGGCACCTTCCGGCTGGCGCCAGCGTTCGGCAACGAACAACATACCTCAAGCCATGCTCACCCTGCACCTCACCAACGGCGATGCCGCCGCGACGTCGCTGGCCCGCTCGGGACTCCCGGGCGACATCCTCTCCTGGCGTGACTCCCTGCACGATGGCCCCGTGCCGCCCGACACCGACCTGTCGGCCTTTCGGCGCATGCGCGGTGAGTTTCTCGCCAGCCGCGGGTGGACCAGCCAATCGGCGGCCATTGCGGACTTCGAGGAGCGCGATGCACGGCTGGACAGCGTGGCGACCGGCGACGAGATCGTGTTGTGGTTCGAGCCCGACCTGTTCGATCAGCTGCAGCTCGTTCAGGTGTTGGCGCGCCTCGCGCGCCGCGACCCGGCCACGCTCCCGCGTCTGACGATCTGCCCGGTCGACTGTTATCTCGGTCCGCTCAAGCCCGAGAAGTTCGTGCCGCTGTATCAGGCACGCCGCACGATCCAGGCGCTCGATCTCGAAGAGGGACTGGCCGCGTGGGAGGCGTTCACGGCCAACGCCCCCGACGCCCTGCTGCAGGTGACCGACCGGCTGGACAGCGAAGTGCATGGCCGCACCTATGCCAACGACGACACGGTGCGGCTCCCGCATCTGGTGAGCGCCCTGCGTCGCCAGCTGGAGGAGTATCCCGATACCAAGGCGGGGCTGTCACGTACGGAACGGCAGCTGTGTGAAGTGCTCGCCACGGGCGCGATGCCCCTCGGCAAGCTGTTCACGGCCCAGCAGAGCGCGGAGTCGTGGATGTGGCTGGGCGACTGGGGTTTCGCCTGGTATGTTCAGCGCCTCAGTGACTGTGCGCATCCGCTTGTCGTCCACCAGAATGGATCCCGGGTCATCGCGCCGTTGCGTGACACGGATGGCAAGGCGTTCTGGGACCGGGTGGTGCAGCTCACGCCCCTGGGCGAAGATGTCATTCGCGACCGGGCCGATTTGCTGAAGGCCAACGGCATCGATCGCTGGATCGGTGGCGTCCACTGTACCACGTCCCGCCACTGGCGGTGGGACCCGCACCACTACGCGCTGGTGCCCAACGGAGGCTGAACGATGCGTGTGGACGGAACCCCGCGCTCCAATGCGGCGATCGGCGATCTCGAGGCCCTTGCCATGCTCGAGGCCGACACGACCCTCGACGCGGCCCGTCCGCTCCTCGATCTGGCAGCCGAGTACTTCGCGAGCACCCGCGGCGGGCAGGGGCCGGTGTCCACCTGGCACAGCGCCGAGGTCATCGCCGACCGTCTGGCGGAGCCGCTGCCGCGTGGACCCAAGTCGCTCCCCGATGTCGCGCGCCGCCTGTCGAGCATGCTGCTCGAGGATGTGAACCGTCTCGCCCATCCGATGTACATCGGCCATCAGGTCTCGGCGCCGCTGCCGGCTGCCGCGTGGACCGATGCCCTCATCAGCGCGCTCAACCAGTCGATGGCGGTGCGCGAGATGTCGCCGAGCTTCACGCCGCTCGAGCATCAGGTCATCGAGTGGATGACCGATCTGATCGGCTGGGACGACAACCTCGCCGGCGGAACGTTCACGTCGGGCGGCACCGAGGCCACGTTCACGGCGTTGCTGGCGGCCCGCTCGCGGGCAATCCCGGGCGTCTGGGCTCACGGCGTGGGGGCGCATCCGCCGGTGCTGGTGTGTGGCGAGCACGCGCACTACGCGGTGGCGCGCGCGGCCGGGGAACTGGGGCTCGGGCTCAATCGCGTCGTGACGGTGCCAAGCTATGGCCACAAGCTGTGCGTCCCCCTGCTGCGGGAGCAGCTGGGCAAGTTGCGCGGCGCACATCAGCGGGTGATGGCCGTCGTGGCGACGGCGGGCTGTACCGCCACCGGCAGCTTCGACGACTTCAACGCCATCGCCGATCTCTGCGAGGAGTTCGCCGACGATCACGGCCCGCTCTGGTTCCATATCGATGCGGCGCACGGTGGTGGCGCGCTGCTCTCGGAGCAGCACAAGCCCAGGCTGGCCGGGATCCATCGCGCCAACTCGGTGGCATTCGACCCGCACAAGACGCTGCTCCTGCCGTTGTCGGCCGGAATGCTGCTGATGCGCGAAGAGCACGATCTCGAGCGGGCGTTCTCGCAGAGCGCGCCCTATCTGTTCGCACCCGGCGGCGACGCCCGTGCGTGGGACATGGGCCCCCGCAGCTTCCAGTGCTCGCGCCGTGCCGATGTGCTCAAGCTCTGGGTGGCCTTCCAGCGCTATGGCGCCGACGCGCTCGCGCGGCTCTACGATCGGCTCTGCCGGATGGCGCAGACGCTCTACGCCAACCTCGAGGGGCACGCGTTCTTCACGCCGCTGCACGTCCCGGAGTCGAACATCCTGTGCTTCGCCTGGAATCCGGCCGGCGTGCGCGAGAGCCAGAAGGACGCACTCACGGAGGCGCTCCGCGAGCGTTACAATCGCAGTGGCCGTGGATGGATCACCATCACGACCCTCGATGGCCGACGCGTTCTGCGCATCACGGTCATGAATGCCCGGACGGACGAGACGCATATCGCCGAGCTCCTGAACGGGTTGGAGCGCGAGGCGGAGTGGGTCTTGAAGCACCACAGCTGACCAGCGTTGCGACCACTCACCACGTTCGGGGACAGGCTCGGATGCGCACCTTCATGACTGTCGGTCTTGCCGTCACGCTGGGCGCGTGTGCCAGCTCGGGTTCGTCCGGTACGGCCGGCGCCCCGAAGCCCAAGGTCGTCGTCGACAATCCGAACGTGCGGCGCGCGGTCATGACGGACAACTCGGGGGTGATGTACAGCGACGCCCCGCCTGATCAGTCGCGGGTCATTGCCGCCGCACC
>JBDHVK010000131.1:0-10936 GCA_039809645.1 Gemmatimonas sp. | reverse complement strand
GGGGAAAAAGAAGGGCGCCGGCAACGCCGGCGCCCTTCTTCATTTACCACTGTTCGCGTCTCAGATCCGAGTTCTCAGCGCCCAGATCAGACGGGGAACAGCATCTCCCGATACCGTGGCAACGGCCAGAACTCATCCGCCACGATCGTCTCCAGCGCATCGCACGCGTCGCGCACCTCGCCCATGGTGTCGCACCCGATCGTGGTGAGGTACTGCGCCTGCCCGCCGATGTCGTCGTGCATGTGCTCGGCCTTCGCGATCACCTTTGCGAGCTCCGCCTTCTTCTTCTGGAGCGTGGCGACGAGCTTCGAGACCGCATTGGCCGCATCCACGATCGGCTGCATGTTGATCCCCGCCGCCGCACCCTGTCCGGCCGAGCCCGCGAGCTGGCCGAGGTACGCGTAGGAGGCCGGGAGCACCTGCGTGTCCACGATCTGCTGCAGCGTGTGCAGCTCGATCAGGATGTCCTTGATGTAGCGCTCGAGACGCACGTGGTAGCGGCTCTCGAGTTCCACTTCGGTGAGGATGCCGGTGTTCTTGAAGAGCGCCTTCGCGCCGTCGGTCAGGAGCTGCGCGAGCGCTTCCGGCGTGCGGCGGAGGTTGAGCAGGCCGCGCTTGGCCGCTTCCACCACCCATTCGTCGGAGTAGTTGTTCCCTTCGAAGCGAACCGGGGTGGTCTCCTTGAACGCCTTGCGCACGACCTTGAGGATCGCGTCGTCGGTGCTGCCCTCACCCTTCATCTCCTTGCGGAGCTCTTCGGTCACGTCGGCGATCGCCTCGGCGACGGCGGCCTGGAGCAGCATCACCGGGAAGGCGATGCTCTGACTGCCACCCACGGCGCGGAACTCGAACTTCGCGCCGGTGAAGGCGAACGGCGACGTGCGGTTGCGGTCGGTGTTGTCCTGCTCGACTTCCGGCAGCTTGGCGACGCCGAGCTTGAGCATCGCCTGTTCGGCGTTGCGCGGGCTCGTCTTGCCGGCGGCGATGTCTTCGATGACCTGCGTGAGACCCGAGCCGAGGAACGCCGAGATGATGGCCGGCGGCGCTTCGTTCGCGCCGAGGCGGTGTTCGTTGCCCGACGTCGCGATGCCGGCGCGGAGCAGGCCGGCGTGCTTGTGCACACCCTTGAGCACGGCGGCCAGGAAGAGCAGGAAGCGCACGTTCTGGTGCGGCGTCTTGCCCGGCTTGAGCAGGTTCGTGCCGGCGAGCTCGTTGTCCGACGTGATGGACATCGACCAGTTGCAGTGCTTGCCCGAGCCGTTGATGCCGGCGAACGGCTTCTCGTGCACGATGGCCTGCAGCCCGTGACGGAGGGCGACCTTGCGCAGGACGCTCATCACGAGGTGGTTGTGGTCCACCGCGATGTCGGAGTCTTCGAAGATCGGCGCCATTTCGAACTGGCTCGGCGCGACTTCGTTGTGCCGCGTGACGATGGGCACGCCGAGCTTGTAGAGCTCCTGCTCGACTTCACTGATGCACGCCTGCACACGCTCGGGGATGCCACCGAAGTAGTGGTCTTCAAGCTGCTGGCCACGCGGCGGCGGCGCGCCGACCAGCGAGCGGTTGCCCATCACCAGGTCGGGGCGGAGCGCGAAGTGCGCGCGGTCGATCAGGAAGAACTCCTGCTCCACGCCGAGCGTCGTGTTCACGCGCAGCACGCCCTTGTCGCCAATGAGTTCGAGGAGCTCCATCGCGTTGTGCGAGAGCACATCCGAGCTGCGGAGCAGCGGTGTCATCTCGTCGAGCGCTTCGCCGTTGTAGCCGATGAAGACCGACGGAATGCAGAGGTACTTCACGCCCCCCGTTTCGCTGATGAACACCGGCGAGGCCGGGTTCCACGCCGTGTAGCCACGCGCTTCCCACGTCGCACGCAGACCACCCGACGGGAACGACGACGCGTCCGGCTCCGACTGAATGAGCTGCTCACCCGAGAACGACTCGATGGGCAGATTGTTCTCGTCGAAGTTCAGGAAGGCGTCATGCTTTTCGGCCGTGAGCCCCGTCTGCGGCTGGAACCAGTGCGTGAAGTGCGTGACGCCATGGCTGATCGCCCATTCCTTGATGACCTGCGCCACGACGGGCGCGATCTCGCTGTCGAGCTTTTTGCCGAGGCGGATGGAGGCCGCGAGCTTCTTATAGACGTCCTTCGGCAGCTTCTGGCGCATCTGGCGGATGCCGAAGGTGTTGACGCCGAACCAGCTGCTGGTCGGGAGCTGCACGCCATCGGCTTCCGGGCGCTTGGTGATGCGAACCGGGCGGTGCGTGATCTCGCGCATCGCGGAAATGCGCGAATTGTTGTTGTTGGCCATGAGCGGGGCAAAGTGGGAACGGGCGACCGGCGGCGAAGGGTCCGGACCAGGTCGCACACGGTTTCGTGCACAGCGTGCAGGAATATCGCCGAATCCGGAGCGGATTCCAATGTTCACGCGGCGGAATGCACCAGATTTCTTGCCGAAACTGCACGAACTGTCACACAGTGTGTGTTTCATGGTTTATGTAACGAAGAAACGCCGAAGAAAACGACAGAATCTCGACGATCCCCGACGATCCTCGCTCATCGGCGCGACCCCGCGGGCGCGCTACGTTTCGGCATGCTTCACCGTGCTGCCACCCTTCTCGGATGCGGTCTCGCCATCGGCGTGGCCGCCTGCGCGACCAAGGAACCGGATGCCGCGTCCGGCACGTCCGCCGTGTCCGTCGCGCCACCGCCGATCATGCGGCCCGCGACCCCCGACAACTCCGCGTGCCCGCGCGACGGGACCTGGAAGCCGTGCGCGCTCGAAGACCGCATCAGCAAGGCGGGGATGGTCGCCAAGGTGCTCGACAGCGTCCGCGTGCCGTTCCTCAAGGCGCCCGGCGTGCGCTATCGCATCGGCAAGGAGGCGCGCATGGTGGTGTTCTTCCTGCCCGATTCCGCCGCCGGCGTGAAGGCCATCGACGGCCTCGATCCGCTGCGGCTCACGCCACGCGGTGACTCCCTCGGCGCGTGGCCCGCGCCGCCGCGTGAGGTCATTCGCAGCGCGAATCTCATCGCGGTGTTATTCGACGTGAACGCGACGCAGGCCGAGCGGGTGCGTTTGGCGATCACGGCGGGGGCGCCGCTGACGAACCCGGCGTTGATGCTGGCGCCTACCGACACGCAGACGGTGCGCAAGCTGCCGCCGATGAGCGCGAAGTAGCGCGTCTTATCGATCCGAGGCGGTCAGTCCCGAATCGAGCAGCCGGTTGAGCGCCGGCGCATTCGCCGCGCCGAAGGGCCCCCGCTCGCGGGCGATGAGCACATTGAGGGAGTCGATCAGGCGCCGATCGCCAAGACGCTCCCGCAAGCGCGCAAAGGTGAGCGCGGCCTTGCCGTAGTAGATGTACGGTTCGTTGCGCACGGTGAGCAGCGTGGGCTCGGGTCCGATCTGATCGGCGCGCCCCGCGAGATAGCGATCGCGTTCGAAGGCGAGCATCGCCTGCACGGCGCCGGCGCCGTGAATCTCATCAACCACGAGTTGCTCCGCATACTTGGCGAGCCCCTCCACGATCGTGAGTCGCCCCTCGGCCATGAGGGGATCGACCGTGTGCCCCCACCACTGATGGGAGACTTCGTGCGCCACGCGTCGCGTGAGCAAGTCCACGGCACCACGCTGCGTGTCGGTGAGCATGCCGCGTGATTCGGTGAGGAAGAGCATGCCGGGTTGCGCATACGCACCGAACGGCTGATTGGCAGTCGCTTCCACGATGGTCAGCGCACCATACGGCAGCGGGCCAAAGTGTCGCGTGAGAATGCGCACCGATTGTTGCGCGGCCGTTTCCAGCGCCGCCACGTTCACGCCGTGGGCGGGGTGATACCAGAGATCGAGCGGCCCGAACGCGGTGCGCGCGCGATGCACGACGTAGCGGCCCGAGGCGATGACGAAGGCATGCGGCGAGAGCGCTGCCTGCGTGTACTGCAGGTGGTGCTGTCCGTCGGCCTGCCAATGGCGCTGCAGTTGCCCGGGGGCAAAGGCCATCTGGTCTGGCGCGGTGTGAATGGTGGTGCGCACCCGCGTCCACGCGGGGGCACTGCCTTCGCGCTTCACGCGCGGCACCAGCGTATCGATCGCGTCGGTGGTGGCCAAGAGCGGCGACCGTTCGCCGAGGCCGTATGCGGCGCGTTCGCGCGGATCGGCAATCTCGCGCTGCGACTGATAGCCGAAAGCCGGCACGATCGTCGTGGCGCGCAGGAAGGTGCCGTTGCTGGTGACATCGGCGTCGGGTGCGTCGGCGTGCACGCCGCCGCGATCGATGTGCAGCGCGTACGCGAGGGAGGTCGTGGCGCCCGGTGCGAGGGGGCGGCGCAGGACCACGGTCCACACGTGATGCATCGAGTCGACCGATACCACATCCGCGTTGGGGACAACGACCCGGTCCACCGTGACGTCGCGGGCGGGCGACCACCAGAGGGTGTCGATCGCCACGGCGCTCCGATTCTCCAGTGCGAGCGTGCCGTGCACGGTGGCGCGGCGGGCGGACGGCACAATCGAGACGTCGAGCGCGATGTCCGTGATGCGCGGTTGCGGAGTGCCGGCGAGCCGGCGCCAGCGTTGCTCGTACGCGGCCCGCCGGGCGAGTGCAGCG
Organism: Gemmatimonas sp.; assembly: GCA_039809645.1. Taxonomy (GTDB): domain Bacteria; phylum Gemmatimonadota; class Gemmatimonadetes; order Gemmatimonadales; family Gemmatimonadaceae; genus Gemmatimonas. The sequence continues at coordinate 6,331 of JBDHVK010000131.1, read as the reverse complement.
GTGGTGGATTCCCACGGATGATCCACCACCGTGGCCCACGAGAGCCCCGCCGTGCTGCACAACACCCCAAGCATCAACGCGCCAACGGCACATCGCGCGGCACGACCCGACTGTCCCAGCGCGCGCCACCACGACGGGCGCTCGGCGCCGCGGTGCCAGTGCATCAACGCCAGCGTGAGCACCAGCGCCGCCACGAGCGTGCCGTGCACGGCGAAGGCCACGAACGACGTGAGCCCCGCGCCGAAGCCATCAAAATCGGACCACGCGAGCGATGGCAGACTACCTGGTCGCCAGAGGGGATGCTCGAGCCCCAGCGAGGCCCCCTGACGTTGCCATGCGATCAGCACCATGCCGGCAAAGAGCCCCACCCATCGATTCGGGCTCAACGCCTGCAGCGCGAACGTCAGCGTGGTGAGCACCAGCAGAGGCCACAGGCCGACGACCGCGTGCGCGGCATACACACGGGGCTCGATCGGAAGGCCTTCGCTGAGGGCGTGCACCGTCATTGCGGCGCCGAAGCCGAGAAGGGTGAACAGCAGCGGAACGCCCAGAAGTGCGATCAGCTTGCCGGTCGCGATCGCGGTGGAGCGCGCGGCGGTCGCACCGATCACGAGCTGTACCTTGAGCAACGACTCCCGCCATACGACCTCGGCGGCGAAGAAGATGGCGGCCAGCATGCCAATGACCTGCAGTGGCCGCGCCACCGCGTCGGCCATGAGTGCACTCGTGGCCAGCACATACGAGCCGTATTCGCCGGAGCGGCGCTGCGAGACGGCCTCGACGAGCACGACGCAGCCCCACATCACCAGCAGGGCGCGCAGCGGCCAGCTGCGCCAGAGCAGCTGCGCTTCGATCGTGAGCGTCGAACGCAGCGTGGCGCGCCAGTGAGCGGCAGGCGAGGCGGCAGGCGAAGTGGCGGCGCGTGCACCGCGTCGATGATCGTGCGCACCACGAACCGGCGCCGTCATCAGCGCCGGTTGCGCAGCCGTTGCGGGTCGCTGGCGCCGCGCACGCCACGCGATGCCCCACTGCTCAACGCGCGGCAGCAGGGCGTACAGCCCGCCCGCCGCGGCCAGCACCGCCAGCCGATTGATCAGCAGATGCCCCGAAAGGGACAGCAATCGTGCGTCGCGCTGCGCGGGGAGCCAGTAGCGCGTCTGTTCGAAGAACGCCGAGAGGCCGAACGGGTCGAGGAGTGCCACGCGCGCCAGCAGCTCCGGCGTGGCGGGTCGCGTGCCGGCCATGAGCGGCGAGTCCACGAGCATCGCCGTCACCATGTAACCGAGGTAGATGCCGATGGCGCCAACGAAGGTGGCGAGCGTGGTGCGCGACACGGCGGCGACGGTGTGCAGCAGCATCGCGAGGAGGACGGTGTTCGGCACTACGATCACGACGAACGCCCACGCGTAGCGCGACGGGACGAACGCGGTGAGCCGCTCCGGCGGTACCGCCAGCACGTGCGGCGCGGCGGCGAGCAGGATGGTGGTCACTGCGAGCGCCGCGAGTGCCGCGAGCACGACCCCGAGCACGCGGATGCGACGAATGATGTGCGCGCCGGTCGGACTGCTGTCGACCAAGGCGCGCACCGCGAACTCGTCATCGCGCAGCGCCCCGTGGACCGCCAGCATGGGGAGCGCAAAGACGCTCGTGAGCGAGAGCAGGCCGAGTGACTGCACGACCGTGTAGGCGCCGGTGATGGCGGTGGCGCGCGGGCCGTAGCCCGTGAGCACCAGCACGAGCGCAAAGGCGGCGAGCAGGACCGTGCTCGCGCCCCACGACAGTTGTCGGGCGTGGTAGCGGAGTTCGAAACGGAGCAGGGCGGAGACGCGGGCGGCCATGGGGCGCCGTACGGGCTTGGAGCCCGGCACGTTTCCGGGCGCGGCTGGTGCCGTTGATCCTGGTTGACATATGGTATGTCAATTCGTAGCATTCGAGATGACCCGCACCACGGTTCGCCTCCCCGACGATCTACTCGAGCGCGCACAGGCGCACGCGGCGCGTACGGGGCGGACGTTCACGCAGCTCCTGGCCGATGCGCTGCGCTACGAGCTCACGCGGGTCGCACCGGCGCGGCGCGTCATGGAGCCGTTGCCGACGTATGGTGGTCAGGGGCTCCAGCCGGGCGTCGAGCTGTCGAACAACAGCGCGTTGCTCGACCGCATGGACGATCGCCTCAGCGATTCAATCAGCGATCGCTGAGATCGTCGCGTGTATCTGCTCGATGTGAATGTGCTGGTGGGCGCGATGCGCACGGATGCCCCGCGACATGCCGTCATGCGACGTGTGCTGGAGGCGCTACGCGCCGGACCGGAGCCGTTTGCGCTGTGCGACCCGGTGTATGCCGGGGCCCTGCGTGTGCTGACGCATCCCAAGGTCTTCGCGCCGCCCACGCCACATGGTGACGCGCTGCGCTTCGTGCAGGCGCTCCGCGACTCGCCCACGGCGGTCACCCTCGCGCCGGGCGCACGCCATTGGGCGCTCTTCACCGATCTCGTGCAGCACACGCCCGCGACCGGCAATCTGGTCAGCGACGCGTGGCTCGCCGCCCTCGCGCTCGAACATGGGTGCACCATGCTGAGCGACGATGCCGACTTCGCGAGATTCCGGGGGCTGCGATGGCAGCGCCCCGATGATCTCGTCTGACCGAGCCTAGCCCGCTTTCCGCACCGGCGCTTTTTCCTGGCTCTCCATCGCCGCGCCGAGCGCCTCCGCGGTCCACACGATGGCGTTCGTGTAGTACTCGCTGATCTTGTTCGGATCGACGCCCATCTCCTTCGCGATTTCGGTCGCGTTCTCGAAGAGACCGAGCTCGTAGCTCTCCGCGAACATGATCGCGTTGGCGTACGGGCCTTCGCGCTGCAGCAGCGCGGTCACCGCTTCGTCGCTCAGCACGACGCGCTCGAGGATCTCTTCGAGCGGCATGCGGAAGACCGCATCGAGCAGCGAGAAGAGCCCCACCAGGAAGAGTGTGCCGCTGTCGCGACCGCCGCCCACGAGCTGCTCGAGCAAACGGCCACGCTCGACCGCCTGACGCACCAGCTCTTGATCGACGCCCGTGCGGCTCTTGCGCGTCGCGGCCACCGCCACGGCGAGCCAGCGCAGGAACGCGTTGCGGCCGATGAGCCGCAGGGCCTGGCCGATCGAGGCGACCCCACGCCCGCCCAACGCCGCGCTGTTCACGAGGCGGAGCAGCTGGAAGGTCAGCACGGGGTCGGTCGCAATCACATCTTCGAGCTGGCGATCGCTGCAGTTCTGATCCCGCGCGAGCCCCATGAGGCGCATCGCCGCGACGGTGCTCTGCGGCATTTCGGCCGTGGGGAGCGGCTCGGGGCGGCTGAAGAAGGATCCCTGGAAGCCGTCGAAGCCGCGCTGCAACGTGGCTTCGAACTGGTCGAGCTCTTCGACGTTATAGGCAATGAGCTGCGCCGGCTTGGCCGCGCCACTCCCTTTGATGCGATCGCACACCGCGCCGATCATGGCCGCGTCGCCGCTCCGCGCATTCACGCGTACCCAACTCACCAGCGGCAACAGCGACTCGGCGGGCGACGGGTTGAGGCCGGCATCTTCCAGCGCGATCAAGCCACCGTTGTTGCGATAGCGGTGCACCGCCTCGGTCACCGCGTCGTCGACCTCGAGGTCGCGCGGCAGCATGACAATCGCCGTACCCGGTTCGGCCACCAGAAATGCATCCTCGACCAGCTGCTCGCGCGACGCCAGCACGAACGCCGGCATCTTGTTGCGGACGAGGTCGAAGCTGCCGCTGAGGAAGGCACGCGCGAACGCGTGCTGCCCGTCCTCGGTGTCGTTGAACCGGATTTCGTAGCCAATCAGAGACCCGGTCTTTCCGAAGACCGGCTGGCGGACGAGGCAGATGTCGGACATAGGGCGGCAAGGGCCGGCAAGGGGTGGCGCGACCAGTAGGGTTCTGGCGACAATAGGACGATTCAGGCGCCGCCAAGGACACGCCCGTTTCCGGCTCCCGGCCCCCGGGCGGCTCCGGCGCCTTCTCCAGTCATACCCGATGAGTCTTTCGACCCTCGACGGCTCCCTGCATCGCGGCTGCGGTGGCCGCTATGCACTCCAGACGGAAACGGTGACCATGCGCCTGTCGGGCATGGCCGCCGAGGTCACGCGTGAGTTCTACCGCTGCGAGAAGTGCGGACATGAACAGCGCACCATCGACCAGCGCGACGCCGCCGAGAAGGCGGCGACGGAGTCGATCCGGGCCGAGCACAACCTCCTCGCCCCCCGGGCCATCCGACAGCTGCGCGAGTCGCTCGGCCTCACCGTGGCGCAGTTCGCCGAACTGATCTACGGCACCCCCAAGGGCATCGTGGATGGCTGGGAGAAGGGGAAGTATCTCCAGAACCGTGAGGCAGACGCCCTGATCCGTTCGCTGACCGACCGCGACACCCTCGAGCGTCGCGCCGCCAAGGCCGGGGTCACGCTGCCCGTGGCGGCCGGGGCACCGGGGGAGGCGCCTGCCGCCGCCCCCGAACCCGCCGACTCGGGTACCGCGCAATAGTGGGGCTGAGGGTCGAGGCTCGCTGAAACACCACACCGCTGCCACCGTTGGGAGAGCGGTCCACCTCGCGATGACCCCTACCGCCCGCCTCGCTTGAACGACTCGCTCATTGCTGCCCGTGGTTTGACGCGCCGGTATGGCGCCGTGACGGCGCTGGATGCGCTCTCGGTGGATGTATCACCGGGGATCACGGGGCTCGTGGGTGCCAATGGGGCGGGAAAGAGCACGTTCGTGAAGATCCTGCTCGGGCTGGTGGAGCCGAGCGAGGGAACGGCGAGTGTGATGGGGCACGATGTGCAGCAGGAGCGGGACACCATTCGCTCGCTCGTGGGCTACATGCCCGAGCACGACTGCCTGCCGCCCGAGATGAGTGCGACCGAGTTCGTCACGTTCATGGCGCGGCTCGCGGGCATCCCGGCGAGTGCGGCACGCGAACGCGCCGCGGAGGTGCTGCGCCACGTCGGGCTGTTCGAAGAGCGCTATCGCCCCATGGGCGGCTACTCCACCGGCATGGCGCAGCGCGTCAAGCTGGCGCAGGCGCTCGTGCACGATCCACGCGTGCTGATTCTCGACGAGCCCACGAACGGACTCGATCCCGCGGGGCGCGACGAGATGCTCGCGCTGGTCGCGCGCACGGGACGCGAATTCGGCATCTCGGTGCTCGTCTCGTCGCATCTGCTGGGCGAGCTCGAACGCATCTGCGAGGCGATCGTCATGATCGATGGCGGGCGGTTGGTGCGCGCTGAGCAGCTGGGCACGCTGACCGGCGAGACGGGGACGCTCATTATCGAAATCGACGGCGACAGCGCCGCGTTCGCGGCGGCTCTCGGCGCCCAGGGGTTGCATGTGCGCCCCGAGCGGCAACGCGTGCTGGTGGAGCTGCCGGAGGCCGCCGAGGCGGTGACGGCGGCGTACGATCTGGTGCGCGATGTCGCCGTGGCGCAGGCGGTCGGGCTGCTCCGTCTCGAGCGCCGTCGCGGGCATCTGGAGGCGCTGTTCGCATGAGCTCCGCTCCGCCGCGCGCCGCCATGTCGGGCGATTCGGTCATTCACGACCTCGGCTATCAGCACTACACCGGTCCTCGCGAAGGTGAGGCCGGTGCACGCCGCGCCCTCTTCTGGCAGGGCTTCCGCGCCATGTTCGGCATTGGTCGCCCGCTCAAGGCGAAGGCCATCCCGGTCTTCGTGGCGATCGTGACGATGCTGCCCGGGCTCGGTTCGCTCGTGGCCTCGGGTGCGTCGAACGGCCAGCTCCCGGTGCTGTACGGCACGATCATCGAGCCTCAGCTCGTGCTCTTCCTGCTCTTCCAGGCCGCGCAGGGCCCGGAGCTCCTGAGTCGCGATCAGGCGCATCGCGTGCTGCCGCTCTTTCTCACGCGGCAGGTCACCCGCACGCAGTATGCGCTGACGCGCTGGCTCTCGCTCTGGTGCGCGACGCTCGTCATCGTGCTGCTGCCCCTGCTGCTGATGTGGATTGGCGAGATCGGCATCGCGAAGGATCCGGCCACGGCGTTCGGCACCGTGGGACCCAAGATCGGACCCGTGCTGCTACTCGCGACGATGTGCTCGTGGGTCTACGCCGGGCTCGGCGGGTTCTTCGCGAGTCTTTCGCCGCGTCGCGCATACGCGACGGCCGCCGTGATCGGTGTCTTTCTCGTGAGCGCCGCCATCGGAGCCGGCCTGCGTGAACTCGCCGGCCTGGACTACTACGTGTCGGCGTACGTCGATCCGATGGATGGCCTGCGGCTCGTGGCGCGCCTCCTGTTTGCCGAACCCTCGCGCGGCATGGAGCTCAACGCGCCCCCAC
>JBDHVK010000130.1:0-10999 GCA_039809645.1 Gemmatimonas sp. | reverse complement strand
TAGATCCGCCCACCCTTGTCGTCGCTCACCAACAGCGCACCATCGTTGGCGACGGCAAGGCCGGTGGGGCGATGCTCGGCCTTCGACGGATCGAGCGTGAGCGCGAACTTGTCGGCAAAGGTCTCGTACGCGCCGCTGTACTGCCCCTTGGTCGCGGGCACGAAGACGACCTTGTATCCGCCCTGCTCTTTCGGCGCCCGGTTCCACGATCCGTGGAAGGCGATGAACGCCCCATCGCGATAGCGCGCCGGAAACGACTTGCCGGTATAGAACAGCAGCCCGTTGGGCGCCCAGTGCCCCGGGAAGTACACGAGCGGCGCCTTCTTCTGCGCGCAGCGTCCGGCGTCCTTCGCGTTCCCACCGTATTCGGGCGCCAGCACGAGGCGCTTGAGATTCGTGTCGAAGTAGCAGTAGGGCCAGCCGAAATCGTCGCCGGCGTTGACCTTGAGGAACTCCTCGGCTGGCTGATCGGCCGATGCCTGCTCGTCGTACAACGGCGCCCAGTTCTGGAAGAGCTGGTCCCGCCCGTGCTGCGTCGCGTAGAGCTGCTTCTCGGCAGCATTCCACGCGAGCCCGACGGCATTGCGGATGCCGGTGGCGTGGCGCGCACCGGGCGCAAACGTCTGGTTGGTCGTCCTGGCCGAAAACTTCCAGATACCCGCGCGCGTCTCGAGTTCGATGCAGGGATCGACGCCCTTCGACTGATTCTCCCGCTCCTTCTCCTGACAGCTGTTCGTGTTGGAACCCACGTTCACGAAGAGATTGCCGGCGTCGTCGAGCACGAAGTTGCGCGCGGCGTGCCCACGCGTGGGCAGTGCCTTGACGATGGTGTCGGGTTCACCGGCCGGTGCACTGGCGCCGATGGGAAACGGGTAACGAATGATCGCGGTGCGCGCGTCGACATACAGCTGCGTTCCCGTCAACGCGATGCCCGTGCCGCCGACCGGTCCGAAGTTGCCCTTCACTTCGGCTTTGCCGTCCTTGTTGGCATCGGCGAGCACGATCACGCCGCCCTGAAGCGAGTCCTGCGGCGCGCGGTTCTGCCGCACCACCAGCACGTCGCCGTTGGGGGCCACCGACATGTGGCGCACGCCCCCCAGGCCGTCGGCAAACACCGAGGCGCAGAAGCCCGGCGGCAGCGTGAGACCGGCGTTGTCTCCATCGCAGGCGGCGCTGGGGCGCGTTTCCACCCGACGCGCAGCCAGGGAGAGCGCGCCAGCGGTGGCGAGGAGCACGAGACCACCCACCACGCGCGCACGTCGTCGCGGTTCCGACCACGTGAGCGGGGCGACGGTTGTCTTGGGTTGAGACACGACCACTCCTCCAGAAAGCGGGTAATTCAGGTTCGACGGCGACTGGTGCGCATAAGGGCGCGGGAATCCAGCACGCGATACGGCGGTGGTCCGAGCTGTCAGATCGGGCGGTCCCGGACCCGTAAGGCGGGAGGAAAACTCGCGGAGGGCGTACCGGATGCGCCAGCCGAGGCGTCTCGGGAGGTGCCACCAGGCGCACGCCGTTCTGTCACACGGTGGCAAACGCCGTTTGTTGACTTCGCGATCCCGTCCCTGAGATTGTCCCGGGTGCCCCACCGTCTGCCGCGACCCACACCGTTTGCCCGCTGCCGTCCACGGCGCGGGCTGACGCTGTTGGAGCTGGTCATCGTCCTGGCGATCGTGGGGATCAGTGCGGGCGTCGTGGCGCTGCGTCCGGGCGCCGGCATCACCCGGGCGCCGGAGGCGGCGCTGACGCGCGCGCGACGGCTGGCGGTGGCGCGCGCCGAACTGTTGCGATTCGTGGTGCGAGCGGACGGCGCCTGGATCGTGCTGGCGCCGGACGGCTCCACGATCGAGGACGGCACCAGCGGTGGCGCGCCGCTCGACGTGACGCTCGATGCGCTCGGCAACTGCCTGCCCGCGCGCCGTGCGACGGCGAGCGGACGGGCTCGCGCGTTCGATCCGCTGACCTGCCGCTATCGTGAGGCCGGCGCATGACGCTCCTCGAGGCGCTCCTGGCCACGGTGATCCTTTCGGTGGTCGCGGTCGCGTGCCTGGAAGGCACCCGGGGGGCGGCGTCGTTGCAGTATGCGGCGACGAGCACCACCGCAGGGGTCGCGCGCGCGGAAGCCGTGCTGGCGCAACTGGAGGCGGGAGCGCCGGTGGATCGGCGCGATGCGCAGGTATCGCGCGTGCCGTATCAGACGCCGGGCGCCACGTCCGCCACGCGGCTGGACCGCGTCGATGTCGTCGTGCCAGTGGCCGGCGGTCGCAGCGTGCACCTGACGCGATTGCTGCCACGCACGCCCTCGGCATTGCGTTCGACGGGATCGCGATGAACGGCCAGACACGACGCCGCCAGGCGCTGCGAGTGGGCTTCACGCTGATCGAACTCATGATCGCGCTGACGCTGACTGCCATGGCGGCGACGATCGCGGGCGCTGCGGTGAGCGCGGCGCGGCGCACGGCGCAGGTCGTGCAGACACATCGCACGGGCGACGAGGCGGATCTTCGCGTGCGGGCCCTGCTGCAGGACATGCTGCGCCACGCGCCCCCGGCATCGATGGCCGATGGGCCGTTGCTCGCCCTGCACGGCGCGGGCGACGCGACCACACTTGTGTTCCTGTCGCGCGGTGTGCGCGCGCCGTTCGGCACGGGCCCGATCTGGCAGGTCACCGTGCGTCGCGACGCGGACTCGCTGCGCGTGGATGCGGTTTCGCTACGCATCACCGGCGACGAGCCACTGCGGATGGCGGTGGGCGGAATCACCGCGTTCGACGTGCGCGCGCTGGAGCCGGCCACGGCGACCGATGCGGCGCGCTGGCGGGCGGACTGGCCACTGGCCACCGCGCGACCGGCCGCGGTCGCGCTCACGTGGGCCCGGGCGGGCGCGTCGCCCATCCCGCTCATCGTCTCACTCGATCCCCTGCCCGGTGGTGCACCGTGACGCGGCGTCCGGCACGCGCGAGCCGACGCGGTAACCGAGCCGGCACCGCCCTGCTCGCCGCGCTCGCCACGGTCGCGCTGCTCGCCACCCTGACCGCGATGACCGCGCAGGGTGCGCGCACCAGCGCCGCGGTGGTACACAACGCCCGCGCCGATGCTGTTGCGCGCGGCATGGCCGAAAGCGGTGTGCTGGCGGCGGTGGACCGCCTCGAGGGCGCGCTCAGCGCGTCCCGCGACTCGGCGCAGCGCCTGGCGGTATTCGATGCCCTGCTCGATGCACCGCGTTCAACCGGCGCAACCGCGCCGTTCGTGCACGACACGCTCGACTCCGGCGTCTTCAGTGTGGCCCTGGTGAACGTGTCGGCGCGCTTCGATGTCAACAGCGGTGATGAGGAAGGGCTCGCGCGTCTGTTCGGCACGGTGGCGCCGCGAGCCGAGGCCGTCGCGGCGGCCGCACGCGTGGTCGCGCGACTTCGCCAATTGCCATCGTCACGCACCGCGTCGGACGCGGCGCGCGATTCGATGCGCGCGATCCGTGATTCGATCAGTGCGGCGCTGCTGGGGCGGGACCGGCCGACAGACCCGGTCGGGCGATTTGATTCGCTGGACGAGTTGGCCGACTGGCTGGGCGCCGATGCACCGTGGTTGGGCCGGATTGCCGAGTCCCTCACGGTGGACGGCGATGGGATGATCGATCGCCGCCATGCCCCGCCGGCGGTGTTGCGTGCGGCGAGTGGATCGCTGGTGGACCAACCCACGCGCGTGCTCATCGTGTCCCGTGGATGGGAGCGAGGGTCGCTGCTCACCCGCGAGATCCAGGCGGTCTACGCGGTGAGCGATGATCAGCTGTCGCTCGTGCGCTGGCGGGAGCAACGTCGATGAGCCGCCCGAGTGTGGTACTGATCGAGGGCACCGAGGCGTGGATTCTGCCGTCGCAGGGACCGCTGACGGCGGTGCCCTTGAGTGGCGATGCTGACACCGATGCGAACTCGCTCGCCGCGCTGCGTGATGCGATCCTCGCGAACGGCGCAACGCGCGACCTGGTGCTCGTGATCGGCGGGACCTGGCTGCAGAGTGCGCGCCCGGCACTTCCACCGCTGCCGCCGTCGGATCGCCGACGCGCGGTGCATCATCAGTCGGAACGGTTTTTCGCGATGCGCGGAGCGATCGCCGCCACCGTGTACGACGCGGTGGCGGTTGCGTGCGAGGCGTCGTGGCTACGGACGCTCCGCGAGCAGTGTGCGTCGTGGGCCACGATACGCGCCGTGCTGGCCCTGCCGGAAGCGGTTGCCGCGTCGGGGAACGGTGCGTGGCATGGCGACGCGACTCCGGCGCTGCGCGGCGCACAGCCGGCAAGCATCCAGATCGACGTGCACGCGGGCGTCGTGGCCGACGTGCGTATCGTGCGCGGCGCCGCTCCCGCATCATCGCGCCCGCTCGACCGCGACACGGTGTTGCGCGCGGTGCAGCGAGGCGCGGCACGCGGCTGGCCGCGCGAACGGCAGCTGCTCGACGTGGCCACCGACGACGCACTCGCCCGGGCGACCCGGCGCGCGTGGTGGCGCGCCGCCGCGCTAGTCACGGCGTCGGTCGGGCTGCTGCTCTGGGCGACGGGACAGCATCGTGAGCGGCAGCTCGCGGCGGCCGAGTTGGCCAAGCGCAGCGCGGAAACGGAAGCGGCCGGTGCGCTCGCGGCGCAGGCGCGGCTGCTACGGGCACAACGCGAGAGTGCCGAACTGGAACGCGCCAATGAACGCGTCCGCTCGTCGGGGGGGCCTTCGCAGGTCATCGCCACCCTGGGGCGACTCATTCCGCCGACGGCGTTCGTGCAGCACCTCGAGTGGGATGGTCGCCAATGGAAGATCGAGGGGAGCGCGGTTGACGCCGCCGCGCTCGTTCCGCGTCTCGATGCGGTCCCGACCTTCGAACAGGTGCGCTCGCTGGCCCCCAGCACCCGATTCCTCGACGGCGGTACGACGCGAGGCTCGTTCTCCATCGGTTTCCAGATTCGCGATGCCGCGGCGGTGGCGCCGGGAGGCACCAGTGGCCAACAGTAGCGGCGCCCTCATGTCGGCGCGTGAACGGCGAACGGTGGTCTGGGGCGCGGGTATCGTGCTGGCGGCCACGCTGATCGTGCGTGGCCTCCTGCCCTTCGTGCAATCGTGGCAGGCTCGGGAGGACCGGCTCACGGCGGTGCTCGCGCGCACCGCGCAGTTGCAGGCACTCGCCGCGCAGACGCCGCAGCTAACGCAGGCCGCGACGATCGCCGAGCGGGAGCTGGCCGGTGCGCCGCGGCGTGTCCTGCACGCGCGCAGCGCGGCCCTGGCGGCGAGTTCGCTACAATCGCTGCTGCAGGAGGCCAGCGACGGTGCTGGTCTGGCCGTGAATCGCGTGGAGGTGTCACCGGACGGGGACGCCGTCGTTGTCGGCACGCTCTCGGTCGTCGGCGACATTCACGGACTCGCCGCACTGCTCGGTACACTGGAGCGCGGCCCCCGAGTCGTCCAGATCGAGCGGTTGTCGATCACGCAGAACACGGCACTGCGCGGCGCGCCGGACGTGCTGCAGGTGACGCTGGGCGTGCGCGCGCCGGTGGTGCTCGAATGAGTTCACGCATTCGAGCGCGCCGCGGCGTGCTCACGCCTGGCGGCGTGGAGCTGGTGGCGCTGGGGATCACGCTGGCGGCAGCCGTGGTCCTCGTGTTGCCGGCTCGTGTGTCGATCCCCGCGGCGGCGCGCGCGGCCGTGGCCCCACCGGCGCGGCCGTCGACGGTGGCGAGCGGCGACAGCGTGCGCGAGGTGATCGTGGCAACCAATCTGTTCAGCGGCGCGCGGCGTGCGCCGCGCGAGCGCTTCCGCTTGCCCGGGACCGAGCCGGTCGCCGACCTGCCGACGGCGCCGCTCCCGTTTGGCGCCAGCGCGCCCGACGCAGGCCCGCGGCTCTTCGGCATCGTGCAGGTCGAGGGGGCCGCACGCGCGCTGGTGCAGCTCGCGAACGACAGCACGCCGCGGCTGGTGATGGTGGGCGATCGGATGGGGCCGTGGCGCGTGGTGCGCATCGGCGCCGATCGCGTGGACATGCAGTCATCGTCGGGGACGCGCACCCTGCGCCTTTCGCGACGCTCTCCTTCGGATTCCGGCGGGTCTCCCCCATGATGGGTCTTCGTCTTCGCGTGTGGCAGGCGGCAATCGTGGTTGGACTGCTCGGGAGCACGGCAGCGGTCGGCGATGCGCAGCGATCGCCACGACCGGCGGGCACCGACACGGCCACCCGCGCCAACACGCTCGACTTTGCCAACGCGCGCCTGGCCGATGTCATTCGCACGCTGGCCACGCTGCTCGGACGCACGGTGATTCTCACCGACATCCCCGACGTGCGGGTCACCTTTGCCACACCGGCCGGGGTGAGTCGACCAGAGCTCGAGCGCGTGATGGAATCGCTGCTCGAGTCACACGGTCTGATGCTCGTTCCCAGCGGAACGGTGGCGCAGGTGCTGCCCAATGAGAAGGCGCCGGCAGCGGGTGATCTGCGGACCGGGTTTGCCTTTCCCGACCCGGCGCCGCTGGGCATCGCGTCGCAGCTGGTTCCGCTGCAGGCCATCCGCGCCGATGAAGGCGCCGACGCGCTGCGCGCGGTGCTCGCGAAGGGGGCGCGCGTGGAGATCGTCACGCGCTCGAACGCGCTGCTGATCACCGATCGCGGAAGCAACATCGCCCGGTACCTGACCTTGCTCAAGACGCTCGATGCCGCGCCGGCGGGCGAGTCGGGACTGCGCACGTACGTGGTCAACCTCAAGTATGCCTCGGCCGACGATCTCGCCGCCGCGTTGGGGCAGCTCTTTGGCGTGCAGGTGGCCACCGGGGGCGGCAGTTCGCTCGCCGATCGTTCGCTCACCCGGGCGCTCGACACCTTCCGGGGACGTGAGCTCGACACCTTCCGGACGCGCAACAGCATGGCCGCCGGAAGCACGGGATCGAGCGCCGGCACGGCGGCGACGGCAGTCGCGGCGGCGCCGCGCGACTCCGCAGCCGGTCTCCTGGTGGGCCGCACGACCGTGGTGGCCAACGGCCCCACGAACGCGCTGGTGATTCGCACCGCGCCGCCCAACTTCCCGATGCTGCGCGAGACGATCCTGGCGCTCGACACGCGACCGGCGCAGGTCCTGTTCGAGGTGACGATCGCCGAGATCGCGCTCGGACGCGGGACAGAGTTCGGGCTCGACTGGAATGCCGTCAATCGCGGGGGCGATGTGAACGCCGCCTTCGGCAACCCCGAGATGCCCGACACCACGTCGTCGAACTTCCTGCTGCGCATGGTGCGCCTGCAGAACGGCACCGGCGTGCGCACCCTCCTGCGAACGATCGCGTCGAAGAATGATGTGCGCGTGCTGTCGTCGCCCGAGCTCATCGCCGCGAACAACCGCGAGGCGTCGATTCTCGTGGGGAGCAAGGTGCCGTTCATCTCGTCGACGCGCCTCGGCAACGACGTGTCGATCGATCGTGCGGTGCAGTATCAGGACGTGGGCACGAAGCTCTCCATCGTGCCCACGATCAACGAGGACGGCTACGTCACCGTGCAACTGCTGCAGGAAGTGAGTTCACTCACCCCGCAAACGGTGGCCGCTGCCCTGAGTGCGCCGGTGATCTCCACGCGCGAGGCCAACACGCGCGCCGTGCTGCGGGACGGACAGACCGTGGTGATCGCTGGTCTCATTGGCGACCAGCGGCAGACGCAGGATCAGGGGATTCCATTTCTCAAGGATATTCCCGGGTTGGGCGCGCTGTTCAAGCGACAGAGCACGACGCGCCAGCGCACCGAGCTCGCGATCTTCGTGACCCCGTACATCGTGCGGAGCGACGCCGACGCCGACGCGATTCGCGAGCGGGTGCGCAAGCGCATGGAGGATCGCTCGCCAGGCGCACTCGACGACACCCCGCTCTCGCCACCCGTCAAGCGCCCGCCGCCGGGCACGCGCTGATCCGATGAGCCCCACACGCGGATGCTCCGCATGATCGACGCGCGCGCCCTGCGTGCCGCCGCCGTCGGCCCGCTGGCCCGACAGTTCCCGTCTCGCTGGCTGGAGGAGCACGCGGTGCTCCCCCTCGCCGTGCAGGACGGCGTCGCCGACGTGGCCGCGGAGGCGGCCCCGTCTCCGCACGTGCAGGATGCCATGGAACGCCGGCTCGACGCGACGGTGCGGATCGTGCTCGTACCGACCGGCGATGTGCGCGCGGCGCTGCTCGCCGCGCCGCGGGATGTCGCCGAGCCGTCGGCGGCACCGGCACTCACCGGCGATACCGTGGAGAGCCTCGATGACCTGCGGGCGCTCGCCAGTCGCGAACCCGTGGTCCAGGTGGTGAATGCGATGCTGGCGGAGGCGATGCGCGCCGGCGCGAGCGATGTGCATTTGGAGACGCTGCCGGAGGCGTTGCGGGTGCGCATGCGCCTGGACGGTGTGCTGCACGATGCCCAACAGCTTGGCGCCGAATTTCGGGCGGCGGTGATCTCGCGGCTCAAGGTGCTCGCCGGGCTCGATATCGCCGAGCGGCGAGTGCCGCAGGATGGCCGTGCACGGGTCCGGGTCGGCGACCGCGAACTCGATGTACGCGTGAGCACGCTGCCCGCGCTGCATGGCGAGAGCGTGGTGCTTCGCCTGCTCGACGGCGGCGGGGAAACACAGCCGCAGTCACTCGACGGGCTTGGCTTTCCCGCCGCGCTGCTCACGCCACTGCGCGCGCTCGTGCAACGCGCCTCCGGACTGGTTCTCGTGACCGGTCCAACCGGATCGGGAAAGACCACGACCCTCTACGCGGCGCTGCGCGAACGCAGCACGCCGGGCGTGAAGGTCGTGACCGTGGAAGATCCCGTGGAGTACCGCCTGGATGGCGTGGTGCAGTTGCCGGTGAATGTGCGTGCCGGCTTCGGTTTCGCCGATGCCCTGCGCGCGATCCTGCGCCACGATCCGGATGTCATTCTGGTCGGCGAAATGCGCGACGCGGAGACCGCCGAGATCGCGGTACGCGCCGCCCTCACCGGCCACCTGGTGTTGAGCACGGTGCACACCACCGACGCCGTTGGCGCGCTCGCGCGGTTGCGCGACATGGGCGTGCCGCCCTATCTGCTCGCGGCCACGCTGCAGGGGGTCATGGCACAGCGTCTCGTCCGCCGCGTGTGTGAGCGATGCGGCACGTGGCAGACGCCGCTGGCGAATGAGCAGGCGTTGTTCGCGCCGGGCGAGGCGCCGGGCGCGGTGCATCGCGCTGCCGGTTGTGCCGCGTGTGCGGGCACCGGGTATCGCGGGCGCGTCGCGATCGCCGAGCTCCTCATCCTCGACGAGCCGCTGCGCGAGGCGCTGACGCACGGCGCTCCCGTGAGCACGTTGCGTGAACTCGCGCGCGCGAACGGCGCCGCTTCGCTGCTGGATGACGGACGGCGCGCAGTGCGCGAGGGCGTCACCACCGCCGCCGAAGTGAGTCGGGTGCTCGGTGAGGAGCGCTGGTGACACCCGGTGCGCGCGCGCCGATCATGTGGCGCTATCGGGCGAGCGATGCCACCGGGCGCGAGGCGCGCGGCGAGGTGGCCGCCGACAGCGCGGAGGCTGCGGTTGCGACGCTGCAGGCGCGCGCGCTGTGGGTGATCGACCTCGAGCCCGTCGCGACGTCATGGGGTGGCCGTGGCACGGCGGGGGTCGCGCGCGCCGCACGCGGCGCCACGCTCTCTCGCCTCTGGGCGCGCTGGAGCGGCCGCGATCTGGAGGAGCTAGCGGCGATCACGCGGGCCATCGCGACTCTGCTGGCGGCCGGTGTGCCGCTCGATCGCGCCCTTGGCCACGGCGCCGACGCCGAGCCGTCGGGACCGCGCGGCGGCGTGTGGACGCCCGTCTTTGCCGCGCTTCGCGAGGCGGTCCGCGGCGGCGCGTCGTTGGCCGATGCCGCGAGCGCGAGCGCGACCGCGACCGCGACCGCGACCACGACCGACCGGCTTCCGGCCACCTTTGCGCCGGCCTTTGCGGCCGCCGAAGCGACCGGCGCCCTGCCGGCGACCTTTGACCGCCTGGCGGAGCATCTCGAGCGCCAGCAGCGCACACTCCAGGCATTGCGCGCCGCGCTGGTGTACCCGGCGCTCCTCGCGGTGGCGAGCCTGAGCGGCACACTCGTGATCCTGCTGGTGGTGGTGCCGCGGTTCGCGGCGCTGCTCGCCGACAGCGGCGTCCCCCTGCCGTGGGCGACGCGCGTGCTCGTCGGTCTGGGCGCGGTGCTCGCACACGCCGGCTGGTGGTTGGGCGGCGCGCTCGGGCTGGGCGCGATCGCGACGTGGCGTGCGCTGCAGACGCCGAGCGGCCGTGCCCGCTGGCATGCCGCGCGGCTTGCGTGGCCCGTCGTCGGCCCGCTCGAGCGCGCGCGCGATGCGGCGCGCTATCTCGACGGGCTCGCGCTGGCATTGGCGAACGGGGTGCCGTTGCTGGCCGCGATGCGGCTGGCCCGTCGCGCCGTGCAGAATCTGGCGTTGCGCGCGGCACTCGAGCCGGCCGAACCCGCCGTGCGTGATGGTGTGGCGCTGTCGCAGGCGCTCGGCAGCTGGCTGCCTCCACTGTCCCGTCGACTGCTCGAAGCCGGCGAATCGGCGGGCGCCTTGGCAGCGATGGCGCAGCGCGCGGCCGACGCGGCGGATGCGGCCGTGCAACGTCGAGTGGCCCAACTTGTGGCGGTCGTGGAGCCGTTCCTCATCCTGGCATTCGGCGGCATCGTCGGGTTCGTCGCGCTGGCGTTGCTGCAGGCGATCTACGGGCTTAACGCGAGCCAGTTGTGATCGTCTTCAGAGCCGTGTGATGCGCATCACGTCACACGTGTGGCGTGGTTCCGCACGGTTCGACGACCCGTGTGCACGCAGGAACGCTAAGTTGCGGCGATCATGTTGACAGCGCGGGGATGGCGCTGAAGCATTGATCACGTGCCGGGCCGTTCCGACTCTTTTGCGCCTTCGACATGGACACCGTGATGGATCCCATCGACGCCGACGCTGCCGCTCCGACGACGCGACCTGATCGGCGGCGTTTCCTG
>JBDHVK010000129.1:0-11286 GCA_039809645.1 Gemmatimonas sp. | reverse complement strand
ATTTCCCAGCGCGGCACCTCCACGCGCGTGTCGGTGCGCCACGCGTCGTGCTCGTAGATCATCTCGGTGCGGTACATCTGCTCGCCGGCCTGGAAGTAGTAGCGCTTCGGCCGGACCTTCGCGTCGTGCGTCGTGAAGTACATGAAGTCGGTATCCGACGCTTTCACCACCGCCACCGGTGTCGTCATGCTCTGCGGCGTGCCGGCGCCGTGCAGGTCACCGGCGCCAAAGGTGTAGCCACCCAGAAAGTCGCCTTCGCGCCCATCCATGAGGTTGGAACCACCCAGCGACACCTGCCCGCGCGGCACATCACGCACCACGGTGGTGACCGTCTTGATGGGCTTGTCCATCTCCACCACGGTGTCCACCGTGATCGTGCGCCCCGTGCGCTGCAGCGTCATGGTGACCTTCCCGGGCGCCTTTTCCTGCCCGCCGGCCCACACGAGCCCGTCACAGGTCACGACCAGCCTGTCGTCGTTGCCGCTGGCCTTCATGCGCGCGCGGTCCATCGCGTAGGTGTTCTCCTCGGTGAACACCACCGTGCTGAAGCGATGCGCGCCGAACACCACGCTCGGCTCGGGGAAGTCGAATGAGAAACGCATCCACGCCCGCCCGCGCGCCGGGGTGAACACATCGGTCGTGTTCATGAGCTCCACGATGTCGCCGGTCGCATAGCGCGTGCGGATGTCGAGCAGCGGCGGCACTGGCGTGGGCGCCGGCGCGGCGGGCGGCTGCGCGACCGCGTCGAGCGGCGAAACCGGCAGCAGCGCAGCGGCGCCAACCGCGCCCAGCGTCTTCAGGGCATCACGGCGGGAGAACGAGTCGGACATGGGGTGGGGGCAGAGGTGTCCGAATGTCGCGCTGGTCGTCTCCCCTGTCGAGCCGCACATATTCAACAAAATGGTTGACAATCGAATGCCTCGCTCTATATTCAACCATATGGTTGATGAAAAGACCTCTGACAGGCACGCGCGCCTCGATCTCGTTTTCCGCGCGCTGGGGGACCAGACGCGACGCGCCATGCTCGAGCAGCTCGCCGCGGGCGAACAGACGGTGACCGATCTCGCGGCGCCGTTCGAGATGTCGCTGGCCGCCGCCTCGAAGCACATCCAGACGCTGGAACGAGCCGGCCTCGTGAAACGCACCGTACGCGGGCGCATTCACTACTGCCGCATCGATCCGCGCCCACTCGCCCGCGCTGATTCGTGGCTCAAGGCGTACGAGAAACTCTGGGATACGCGCATCGAGCGCCTCGCCGAGCTCCTGCGTCACCCGGACAACCACCCACCCGAGCTGGAGTAGCGCCATGTCCGCTGTCGAAAGCACCGTCACGTCCGATCGCATCGAAAAGATCGTCACCCTCGAAGCACCGCAAAGCCGCGTCTGGCGCGCGCTCACCACCGTGGAGCAGTTCAATCAATGGTTTGGTGTCGCCCTGACCGCACCGTTCGCCGAGGGCTCCGAAGTGACCGGGATGCTGCAGTCCAAGGCTTACGCGGATGTGCAGATGCGCATCTGGATCGAAACGCTGCGCCCGGAGACGTACTTCGCGTTTCGCTGGCACCCCTTCGCGCTGGACAAGGATGTGGACTACTCCGCCGAGCCGACAACGCTGGTGAGCTTTACGCTCGAGGCACTCGGCGAGCACACGCGTCTGACCATCGTCGAATCGGGCTTCGACGCCATCCCCGCATCGCGCCGCGCCAAGGCGTTCGCGGCGAACTCCGGCGGCTGGGAATCGCAGGCCAAGCGGATCGCCGCCTTCCTCGCGACATGACCTAGCCCAACACGCGGGTCATGAACACGCTGTGCCGGTCCGGCTTGTACTCGCCAAACGGGCCGCACGGCGTGAACCCCGCCGCTTCATACAAGCGCTGCGCCGGCACGAAGGCATCGAGACTGCCGGTCTCGAGACTCACCCGGGCGTATCCACGCGCCCGCGCCTCCGCCAGCATGTGTTCCAGAATCGCGCGCCCCGCACCCCGTCGCCGAAGCGCGCGCGGCGTCCGCATCGACTTGATCTCGCCATGCGTGGCATCGAGCGCCTTGAGCGCCCCACAGCCGAGCAGCGTGTCGCCGTCCCACGCGGTCCAGAAGGTGATGGAGGGATCGCGCAGCCGATCGAGATCGAGCGCATGCACGCTCTCCCGCGGCGAGAGCGCATGCATGTCGCCCAGATGCTCCTGCAAGAGGGCGTGCACCGCTGGATGGGTGAGGTCGTCGACCCGGATCTCCATGCCTCGCAATCTGACCGCCGCACCTCCACTCGTCACGGGCCGGCCCGTATTAGCTTGGGCGCATCCGTTGCGCAGTCCCGACCCTCAGCAGCCTCTCCCGTGAACGTTTCCGTTGCCATCGCCGCCCGCCGCTCCATCCGCTCGTTCACCGAGAACGCGCCCACGCATGAGCAGCTCGAAGGGCTCTTCCACGACGCCAACCACGCGCCGAACCATCGCCTGACGCAGCCGTGGCGTTTCTACGTCTGCGGCCCCGAGGCCCGCGCCGCCTACGGCCTCGCCCTCGGCAACCGCAAGGCCAAGAAGGCCACCGACGAAGCGCAGGCCGAGAAGATCCGCCAGGACACGAGCGACCAGCACCGCGCCTGGCCCAGCATGGTGATCGTGGCGCAGGCGCTCAACGACAACGCCGAAATCCGCGAGGAAGACTACGCCGCCACGATGATGGCGGTGCAGACGCTCTGCCTCTCGGCCGTCGCCCACGGACTTGGCACGCACATCCGTACCGGCGCCATCATGGACGATCCCGCCGCGCGGGCAGCCGTGGGCGTGGCGGACAACGAACGCATCGTGGCCGTCCTGACGGTGGGCGAGCCCCTCGAAGTGCCGCCGCCCAAGACCCGTCGACCGGCGTCAGAATTGACCGTGTGGCGCGACTGACCGTGTCGCTTCGGATGGATCATTGACTGCAGGTCACCGGGCATCCCGGATATCCCGGGCCAGCGGAACAGCGCTTCAAAGCATTGAACCGCTCTTCCGGGATGCCTAGGTAGCCCGGGATGCCCGGTGTCCTGCAGTTAGCGATCTCTGAGCACGCAACGCCGCATCCGTAGCGCACACTCACACACTCCCGCACAGCTCCACCAGCTCCCCGTGCGCAATGCGCGCCCCAAGGGTGTGCTCTGGATCCCATGGCACGGTGAGTCGTAGCTCCACTCGAAACTCGCGGTGTCCCGCATCGACGACGAGCGCCTCGATGCGAATGTGCGGCCACACGTCGTGGCGCGTCTCGAGCTTGGGCGCTTCGTCCACTTCGGCTTCGAAGTACGGTTCCCAGTGCTCGTAGAGTGCCGACGCCAGGGCGTCGCGCACCGTAAACACCTCCGCCGCTGCTGACGGCGCGAGCGCGAGCGACGCCGCATCTGGGCGCTTGCGATCACCCGGCACCGTGAGCGTCACGGGTCCGAAGCCTTCGAGCACGATGCGCCCGTGCCACGCGCCGCCCTGGCGTTCAAAGCCGCCGAGCGTGGGATCGTTGTGGATGTCGTTGCCGAAGAGTCCCATGTCTCAGAGCGCGTAGCGCTGCTTGCGTTCCGCCGTGAACTCCCACCACGCGCGCGGCGCCTCGCCGTCCAGAAAGCGTGTCACCGAGATGAACACATCGAGCACGCACGGATCCTGCCGCGTGTTGGTGTGCGCGCAGAGGCGCGTGTAGAGGTCGTGCGGATCCACACCCTGCAACTGCATCGGATGCGTGTAGCCCAGCGCCACGAAATCCCCGGCCATGCGCGGACCGATGTTGGGGAGATCCTCGAAGCGCGCGAGGTTGGAGCGGTCGACTTTGGCGGGATGCATTGCACAATAATAGCGCATACGAACGGCGCATACGTGAGGCGCATACGTACGGCGCATACAAACCGCGCTCAACCGCGGTGGCGCCTCACGTATGCGCCCTACGTATGCGCCCCACGTATGCGCCGTTCGTATACGCAGTTCACTTGCGCCCCCCGTATGCGCCCCACGTATGCGCCCCACGTATGCGCCGTTCGTATACGCAGTTCATTCTCGAAGCGTCTCCCGCACCCCCTCCACAAACCCCCTCGCCCCTCCACGAATCTCGCCGCGCGACACCGCCACAATCTCCCGCGACAGCGCGTGTCCCTCGAGCGGCACATACACACACGCCGGAGTGTTGTGCCGCACCGCGGCAATCGCCGGGACGATCGACACGCCAACGCCCGCACCCACCAGCTCCAACACGGTAGCGAGCTGCGCCGTGCGACATACCACCGAAGGATTCACCGCGCGACTCGAACAAAACCCCGCCACCTGCTCACCAAGGCAATGCGCCGGGTCGAGCGTAATCGCCGGCGCCTCGTGCAGCTGCGCGAGCGTAATCCGACCCGCGCGCGCGGCCGGATGCGTACTCGGCACCGCCACCACCAGGCGGTCCACGCCCAGGACCTCGGTCGCCAGGCCCTCGAAGGCGTACGGCAGCGCGGCGATCACCACGTCGAGCGCCCCTTCGTGAAGCGCCCGCGCGAGCACCGCGCTGTAATCCTCGCGCAGTTCGATCCGTGTCTCCGGCGAGCGAGCCCGCCAACGGGTGAGCGCCGCCGGCATCACGTACGGCGCGACCGTGGGAATCGCCCCCACGCGCAGCGTCGACGCCGCGATCGCCCCTTCGCGGCGCACCGCGACTTCGGCCGCGCGCATCTCCTCCAGCAACCGGCGCGCGCGGGGCAGCAGCGTCTGCCCGGCCTCGGTGAGCCGGACGCCGCGCCCATGTCGCTCGAAAAGCTCGGCGCCCAGCGCCTCCTCGAGGCGCTGCACCTGGCCGGTCAGCGACGGTTGCGACAACCCCAGCTGACGGGCCGCTCGGCTGAGCGACCCCGCTTCGGCCGTCTCGACAAACCCGCGAAGCAGAATGGCATCCATATGCTATAATGTACTCCTATATCTCATATAGTTGAAATCCTATTGATGACTATAGCTGGTAATTCTATCCTTCGCGCATCGCCGGACCGGCCACAGCCGTCCGGCCACAACCCCGTTCATCACCCTCCGGTCGGAGCAGGGAGCGCATATGGAAGGCTCACACGGCAATAGCGGCGGCAAGTGCCCCGTCACTGGTCACGGCAATCCGCAGTCGAACGCCAGCAGCGTCGGGAAGGCCGAAGCGGCGATGGCCGCGCGTGGCCGCACGAATCGCGACTGGTGGCCGAACGCGCTCAACCTCGGCATGCTCCATCAGAACCCGCCGGCGGGCAATCCCATGGACGCGGGCTTCAGCTACCGCGACGCGGTCAAGACGCTCGATGTCGCTGCGCTCAAGGCCGATCTCGCCGAGCTCATGACGCGCTCCGAACCGTGGTGGCCCGCCGACTACGGGCACTACGGTCCGTTCTTCGTGCGCATGGCGTGGCACAGCGCCGGCACCTATCGCACGGCCGACGGCCGCGGTGGTGCATCGAGCGGCACGCAGCGCTTTGCACCGCTCAACAGCTGGCCCGACAACGGCAACCTCGACAAGGCCCGCCGCCTGCTGTGGCCGATCAAGCAGAAGTATGGCAACAAGCTCTCGTGGGCCGATCTCATGATCTTCGCCGCCGACGTGGGCATGGAGACGATGGGCTTCAAGCCGTTCGGCTTCAGCTTTGGTCGTGAAGATGTGTGGGAGCCCGAGCAGGACATCTACTGGGGTGCCGAAGCCGAGTGGCTCGCCACGAGCGACAAGGAGAACAGCCGCTACTCGGGTGATCGTGAGCTCGAGAATCCGCTCGCCGCGGTGCAGATGGGGCTCATCTACGTGAACCCCGAAGGACCGGATGGCCATCCGGATCCGATGGCCAGCGCGCGCGACATCCGCGAGACCTTCGCCCGCATGGCGATGAACGACGAGGAGACGGTCGCGCTGGTGGCCGGCGGTCATACCTTCGGCAAGATGCACGGCGCGGGTGATCCGGCGCTCGTGGGTCCGGAGCCCGAGGGCGCGCCCATCGAAGCGATGGGTCTCGGCTGGCTCAACGCCTTCGAAAGCGGCAAGGGGCAGCACACCACCACGAGCGGTCTCGAAGGCGCGTGGACGCCCAACCCCATCAAGTGGGACAACGGCTACTTCGACACGCTCTTCGGTTTCGAGTGGGAGCTCGTGAAGAGTCCGGCCGGCGCGTTCATCTGGGAGCCGACCGACAAGGAGGCTTCGCTCGTCGTGCCCGATGCGCACGTGCCCGGCAAGAAGGTGCGTCCGGCCATGTCCACGGCCGACATCGCGCTGCGTACGGACCCCAGGTACCTCGACATCTCGAAGCGCTTCCACGCGAACCCGGAGCTGTTCCACGACGCGTTCGCGCGTGCCTGGTTCAAGCTCACGCATCGCGACATGGGTCCGCGCACGCGCTACGTGGGTCCGCTCGTGCCGCAGGAAGAACTGGTGTGGCAGGATCCGGTGCCGGCGGTGACGCATCCGCTGATCGACGCGGCCGATATCGCCGCGCTCAAGCAGACGATCCTCGCCTCGGGGCTCACGATCGGCCAGCTCGTCACCACGGCGTGGGCATCAGCCAGCACCTTCCGCGGCAGCGACAAGCGCGGTGGCGCGAACGGTGCGCGCATCCGCCTCGCACCCGCCAGGAGCTGGGAGGTGAACCAGCCGGCCAAGCTGCAGAAGGCGCTCGAGGTGTACGAGACCATTCAGGCGAACTTCAACACGAGCGCCACGGGTGGGAAGCAGGTGTCACTCGCCGATCTCATCGTGCTCGGTGGCTGTGCGGCCATCGAAGCCGCGGCGAAGAAGGCGGGGCACGACATCAGCGTGCCGTTCACGCCGGGTCGCACCGACGCGACGCAGGAGCAGACGGACGCGCACGCCTACAGCGTGCTCGAGCCGATCGCCGATGGCTTCCGCAACTACCAGAAGGCCGACTTCACGGTGGCGCCGGAAGAGCTGCTCGTGGACAAGGCGCAGCTGCTCACGCTCACCGCACCCGAGATGACCGTTCTCGTGGGCGGCCTCCGCGTGCTTGGCGCCAACCACGGTGCCAGCAAGCATGGCGTATTCACCGATCGCCCGGAGACGCTCACGAATGACTTCTTCGTGAACGTCCTCGACATGCACACCGCGTGGAAGCCGGTGTCGGACGGTGCGACGGTGTACGAAGGGCGCGACCGCGCCACGGGTGATGTGAAGTACACCGCGACGCGCGTCGACCTCGTGTTCGGTTCGAACTCGCAGCTCCGCGCGCTGAGCGAGGTCTACGCCCAGGCCGACAACACGGAGAAGTTCGTGCGCGACTTCGTGAAGGCATGGGACAAGGTCATGATGCTCGACCGGTTTGACGTGCAGGGCTGAGGTCGGGACAGTGACGAACCCCTGAGTGATCGAGGGTGAAGGACTTGAAGGGGGGAGATATCAAGGACAGCGCGTCCTCGACATCTCCCCCCTTCATCACCTTCCCCCTCGACTACTCAGGGGTTCCCGCTGTTCCTCCACCGCCCGCCCGTCACCCCAAATAAAACAACAAGTCGAGTGACGGCGGCCGAACTCCGGCATTCCGCAGCAGCAGCACGATCTGCGCCGAGTGCCGGACTTCGTGTATCATGACGTGCCAGAGGAGCCCGTCCACCGTGAGGTGCTTGTCGGGCCAGTCCTCCACCGACACGCGCCGGTGCAGCTCCTCGGGAGTCAGCGTGGCGAGGTAGGCCTGCGTGCTGTCTTCCACGGCCTTCCAGTAGGCGAAGAGCAGCGGGAGCGCTTCGCCAGCGAACGCCGCGCCTCCTGGGCTGTTCCTGAGCGTCGGAAAGGCGTCCTGCACCATGGGCACGCCACGGATATCGTCCTGAATCCAGCCGTCTTCCACCTCGGCAATGTGGAAGAGCATGTCCTTGATGCAGCGGAAGCGGTCGGCCAGCATCAGCGGCTGCGCCAGCACGTCATCAGGCGCGGCGACGAGCACTTCACGCAAGTCGCGCCGCGTCTTCACGACATAGTCGTACATCGTCTGCACGTTCATGCGCGCGCCTCCACCAGCAGCGTCGTCAAACGCGCACGCGCCGCGTCGCTCAGCGCCCGCGCCTTTCGAGTGATCGTATCGATCTGCACGATCACCGTCTCCGCCGTGGCGACGACGCGTTCGTTCTGCTCCGCGACCTGTACGAGCGTCATGGAGCTGGTGCCCAGGCGCAGCACGCCCGTGCCGACGTGGACTTCACCAGGCCACTGGATCTCGCCACGATACTCCAGCACGAGCTTCGCGATCACGCACTCCGCCCCCGCGTCCACCAGCGGATGCGCCGGATCGAAGAGCAGCTCCACGCGACCGGTCTCGAGAAACGTGGCGAAGACGGCATTGTTGACGTGCCCCTGCCGATCCGTGTCGCTGTAGCGGACTTTGTCATGGGAGCGAAAGGGAAGATCGACAACGCGCAGCGCGATGGACTCAGACATGCCGGGAGGTTACCGCGCGCCCGCCGCGGTCGCAATCGACACGAGCGACGTGAGCTCAGCCAAGCCAAACGGCTTCGGCAGCAGCTGCACATGCCGCTCCTGCGAAAGCGCTGAGAAGGCCTCGTCTTCACCGTAGCCGGAGCAGACGATCGCGGGGATCTCGGGAAGGTGGGCACGCAAGGCCCGCAGCGTGCTCACGCCGTCCATGCCCGGCATGACGAGATCCAGGACCACGACGTCGAACCGCTCGCCGCGCGCCACCAGGGAGACCGCATCGGCTCCCTGCTCCGCCGTCTGCACCGTATGGCCGGCCAGCAGCAGGGCCCGCGCGATCGTTCCACGCACGAGCGGTTCGTCATCCACCACCAGGACGCGTGCCCGTCCGGGGGTCAGCGTGACCGGCGCGCTGGTTGTGACCGATGGATGCTGCTCCGAGCGAACGAGCGGCAGCAGGATCGTGACGGTGGTGCCAAGGCCGGGCGCACTGCGCACACTGATCTCGCCGCCGTGCTCCTGCACGATGCCGAACGCCACGCTGAGCCCGAGCCCGGTGCCCTTTCCCGGTGCCTTCGTCGTGAAGAACGGCTCGAAGATGCGCTCCGCCACCTCGACCGGCATGCCGTGCCCCGTGTCGCGAACCTGCAGCCGCAGGCGCTCGCTGCCGTCCAGGCTCGTCGAGACGGTCAGCGTCCCGCCCTCGGGCATGGCGTCGCGGGCATTCACGAGCAGGTTCATCACCACAGTCTGCAGCAGCGCACTGTCGCCGGTGATGGTGGCGGGGCGCGCCGCGAGCTCCTCCACGATCACGATGCGGCGATCGAGCGTACGCCGCGCCAACGCCAGCGCGGCGCGCACGGGCTGATGCGCGTCGAACACCTGGCGGCTCACCGGCTGGGACCGCGAGAACATCAGCAGCTGCTGGGTGAGCGTCGCGGCGCGGCTCGCACTCTCGCGAATCACGTCGACCTCTTCGCGCAGCGTGGGCGACTCGTGCACCGCCATGGCCAGCAGGTCCGACGCCGCCATGATGCCGGCCAGCATGTTGTTGAAGTCGTGCGCCACACCGCCGGCAAGGCGCCCCACCAGATCGAGCTTCTGGGTCTGACGCAGCTGCGCCTCGAGGCGCACGGTCTCCGAAATGTCGACGGTCGTGAAGAGAATGAGCCGTTCGCCACCCACGACCACCGGACTCGCGCTGAAGACGTAGTCGCGCACCTGCCCGGCTTCGTCGGTGCGGCGCAACCGCTCGCCTTGCAGCTGCCCATCGCGCGCGAGCTTCTCGCGCAACTCCTCGCGGCGCATGGGATCGGGCACGATGCCGACCTCGTTCACCGTCTTGTCGGCGAACTGCGCCGGTGTCATGCCGAAGAGCTGCGCGTACGCGCTGTTCACCCGCAGATACGTACGATCGGACGATCGATAGAGCGCGATCGCCATCGGACTCGCCTCGAACATCTCACGCAGCATGTCGTCATCCGCCGCGCGACGTTTGCGATTGGCCTGCAGCTCATCGGCCATGCTGTTGAACGAGCGCGCCAGCTCGGCCAGCTCGGCTTGCGGGGGCTCCGGCGCGCGCGCGGTCAGATCGCCACGCGCGACCGCGCGATGCGCCTCGGCCAGCGCATCCAGCGGCTGAGCGACCCGCTGCCGGGTCAGCATCGCCGCTCCCACCGCGAACGCCGCCACGATCAGAAAGGCCAGCGCCCCTCCGGTGGCCACCCGATCGCGCTCGGCGAAGAGCGGCGCTTCCTCGAAGCCGATCGCGAGTTTCCACCCCAACGTGGGCAGCCGACGAAAGAACACCCGATACGACTGCCCATCGAGCGTGATTCGCGTGGTGTCGCCGTCCGCCTGCTGCAGTGTGGCCAGCAGCGCGCGCCACGCCGGCGAGGCGTCGCGCGGGCGATCGCTGCGAAAGAGCGCGGACGACGCATCCAGACCACGAAAGGGCACCGTGGAGAGTGTTCGGCCGTCGTCGTCCACCAGCAGGGCAAAGCCGGGCGATCGCAGCTTGATGGCCTTGATGCGTTCAAGCACATCGGTGAGCCGCAACGACGCCCCCACCGCTCCTCGGACCTCTCCCTCCAGTCCGCGCACCGGGCGCAGGATCAGCACCTCCGGCACGTTGGTCGAGATGCTGACGATCGCCTTCGTCACCACCGGCTCGCCGCGCTGCAGCTGCGGGAAATAGTAGCGATCGCGCACACTGATCGACGGCCGCCCGGGGATCCGGATCGTACCATCCACCGGAATGAAGTTCACGACGTCCGCGCCGGGGAACGCATCGCGCATGGGGTGCAGCAGCGCGGTATTGGACTCGGCCGTTCCCGTGCGCACCGACGGCAACGCCGCGATCGCATCGAGTCGGGCCTGCAGCGTGCGCAGCTGCGTATCGAGCGACTGCACCTGAAGGTCGAGCTGCTCGCGCGCTTCCTGCTCAACCGCCGTCGCGAGCAGACGATTGACCTGAGGCCACACCAGCAGCGCCACGATGACGATGGCGGCCACGAGGGGCGCGAGGGTGAGGAGCAGCAGCTGCTGCCGAAGACGCATGAGGTTGAATGAGAGGGGTGGGACGTCTGTATTGTACCATTCGTCCCTATTCTGCGTTGGCCGCCCTCCAATCGCGTCGGCTCCCGAACGCCGGCGCAGTACCTTTCATACTATGGTCAGGTCATTCCATGCGCTGAGAGGCGGACGGACCATGTCGCTCGCGACACGCGCGATGGCGGTCGCGGTCTCCCTGCTTGCGACCGCTGTTGACGCCGACGCCCAGCGCGCGCCGATGGTCGGAAGCGTGGGCGCAAGCGCGATTGGCCCGGCAGCTCCACAACCGGCCCCGATCGGCGGCCTTCGCACCACGCCCCTCGGCCGCAGCGCGCC
>JBDHVK010000128.1:0-11298 GCA_039809645.1 Gemmatimonas sp. | reverse complement strand
GGCGAGATTGGACGCCAGTGGACGAATCTGGCTAATAACCGCTGAAACTCAGGAGCTTAAAGCGACTTTTGCGGAAATCCGCGGTCGCCCCTGCAACCTATTCGATATTCTGCACCTGCTCGGCGGGAGCGGGCGTAGGGTTTTGATTCATTGGAAGTTCAACCAGTCCCGGACGAGTCTAGCTACATCGCCAGCTACAAACGAAAACCCGCCCTGGGGCGCTTCCGTGGAGAAGCGTGGCGGGTGTTGTTGGGAGTCATTCTATCGCCAACAATCGCCTTGTTGGGCCTGCATCGAGCCAATGAACGCCGGTCCGGGAAACTGGGGCTAAGGGAATTGGCGATAGTAAACTCCGAGGTTCCACACGGCTTCGGGGTGGCTAAGGGCGAAGTGGCATGACTCCAGATCAGATCGCAGGTTGGGTGCGTGGCGGCGAATCGGAAACGCTGGAATTCAAGCAAACGACCGGATCGCAGCGTGCTGCGATGCAGGCGCTGTGTGCGATGCTCAACAACCGCGGTGGTCGCGTGCTTTTCGGCGTGAGCCCGAATCGCACCATTCCCGGCCAGCAGGTCAGTGACAAGACCATAGAGGAATTGGCCAAGGAAATCGGTGAGATTGATCCTCCGGCATTTCCAAGCGTTGATCGTGTGCCGCTGGAGAATGGCCAGGAAGTGCTGGTGGTGACTGCGACGCAAGGGCCAGTGCGGCCCTATAGCTACAAGGGGCAGGCTTATCGCCGCGTCGGCAACACCAATCAGGAGATGTCTCGTGATGAGTACAACCGCATGTTGCTGGAGCGGATGCACGGCGAGCAGCGGTGGGAAAACCACGAGGCGACAGGGTGGACAGTCAATGACCTAGACACCACGGAGATCGTTCGCACGCTGGAAGAATCCATGCGGCGCGGCCGTGCGGATGATCCAGGGACACGCAATCCCGTAGATATTCTGCGTGCCTTCGGTCTTCTGCGCGACGGTGTGCTGCTACGCGCCTCCCCTGTCCTGTTCGGGCGCGGTGCCGAGGTTGAAGCGCGGCTGCCGCAGTGCCTGCTGCGCGTAGCGCGCTTCCGTGGCACAGATCGGACGGAGTTTCTGGATAACCGTCAATTCTGCGGGAACATATTTGAATTGCTGGCGCGGGCCGAGCGATTCTTGCGCGAGAGTTTGCCTGTGGCCGGGCGAATCACGCCCGGCTTGTTCGAGCGCGTGGATGATCCATTGTATCCGCCCATCGCGTTGCGCGAGGCACTTGCCAATGCGTTCTGCCACCGCGACTACTCCATCGGAGGTGGATCGGTTGCTGTGGCGATCTACGATGATCGCTTGGAGATTACTTCCTCAGGTACCTTGCATTTTGGACTGACTGCGGAAGCGCTGATGCAACCCCACGAGTCTTTGCCGTGGAATCCACTCATTGCCCGTGTGCTATATCGGCTCGGCATCATCGAATCCTGGGGGCGTGGCACGATCAAGATGGCGGAGCTGGCTCGACAGGCTGGCTTGCCGGCGCCGGAGATTGAGGGCGCAGGCGGATGCGTGACCGTTCGGTTCCGGCCAACGCGCTATATACCGCCACAGCGTGTGGCTCGTGATTTGACTGATCGTCAGCGGGAAATTCTCGTCCTCTTGGGGGCAAGCCCCGGAGGGTTGGCGCTGCGGGAGATTTTGGCGGCTCTAGGGGATGGTATTCAGGACTGGGAGGTTAAGGCGGACTTGGCCCTGCTGAAACAATTGGAGCTGGTGGATCCCCAGGGTCACGGCCGAGGGGCATATTGGGTGCTTGTAACCCATTGATTTCGTAGAACTCCAATTCCACTCCAATTCCACTCCAATTCCTGCCTATTTTCGCCGACTCGTGCCAAGAAGAAGCGGATCCTGCTCAAGAACGGCCTCCAGCGGCTCCTGTGGGAGGACGAAGGGGCGCGGGACAGCGTCATCGGTAAGTCGTCCAGTCGGAGCCAGTTCCTGCCGGAATAGGGGGAGGCAGGGACGGGGTCTATCGCGGTTCCGCCCCTGATACTTATGCTTTTCGACGAACGAATAACAGATCGAACGACAAGATGAGAATTACGAACGCTGGACGGGGCATACACGCGCGCGAGATCAAGGGTATTGACCGTCTTCAGACGGCTTTGCCGAGAGACTGGTATGCCTTTACGAACCTCGACCTGGTACTTGACGCGGGCAAGGCCCGCGAGATCGACGTAATCATCGTCGCTCCCCGTCGCATATTTCTCGTAGACCTTAAGGACTGGTACGGGAACATCAGTAGCGTCGACGGGCGCTGGCATCTGAACGGGAAGGAGAGGGACGTCTCGCCGGTGACGAAAGTCACGGACATCGCCCGGAGATTGGCACCTTTGCTCAATCAGTATCTGAAGAAACGAGCGGAGACGCGGAACCTACCGGTGCCGAGAATTGAAGGGCTGGTGGTTCTGACCGGTAATGCCGACCAAAAGGGCATAGCGGAAATCGAGCGGGCCAAGGTCCTCACCGCCGACGAATTCATCAAGATCGTCAAGGACGACAGGCTGGAGCGGGACGCTTTCGGAAATGTAGCCGGCGAATTTCTCTCCCGACCGCTGACGGACCAGTTCTGGCGAGGCAACCTAACCAGTTTTTTCAATGCGGGACCCAGTTCACTGTTCACGCCTGGGAAGAGGCGCTTTCAGCGGTTCACCGCCGAGGACGTCAAGAGCTTTTCCCATCCCAAAGGCGTCTACGTCGAATATGACGCCGTCGATGAAATCAACAAGAACAATCTCGGCACCTTGCGACTGTGGGACTTCGGCAAATGCGATACGAGATTCCAGAATGAGGAAGGGCGGTTGGAGATAGCCGGTCGGGAGCAGCAGGTATATCACTGGCTCAGCGACCGCAATGAAGAAGCCGAGCGAACCCTTCTGACGCCGAAGATCGACGACCCCGAACGCGGCGTCCAATATTGGGAAATCTACGACCGCCGCCGGCGAATGCAGCGCTTGTCGCTGTTCTCGGCTACAGAAGCCCAGCGGATACTGCCGGTCGAGCGCTTGGATCTTGCACGCCAGATGCTCTCGGCCTTGACGGGCTTGCACCGGCACGATGCCGCGCACCTGGACTTGGGCGGTCACAGCATTTGGGTCGAGTCGCCGACGACGATCAAGTTCTCTCACCTTCTGGCGGCGCGTTTTCCAGAGGTCAAGACCCTCGGCAAGGCGCGGTATCAGTTTCTCGCCAGCGTAGACCTGCCCGACGATCTATTGGGCGTGGACAGTAGCCCGAAGTGCCGAGACGTCTTCCTGATAGCCGCGGCCATTCACCAGTTGCTGTTTGGCTCCATGCCGAAGGGCAGTCCGCCGGAGTGGAACGCCGATGTGGACGCGAAGCGTGAGTTTGAAATGCTTCACGGCTGGTTTGCGCAAGCGCTGGACATGGACGCGAATCAACGCTTCGCAGATGCGGTCGTCGCCCTTGAGGTGTTCAACAAGGCAACCGCTACGCGCCCGACCTTCGACGAGGTCATGGCCGGTCTGGAAAGATTTCGCCGGACCGACTTGCGTTCTCAGCGGCAACTCTTTTCCACATACCGGCAAGTGGGCCAGCCGATTCTGGAGACGGATCGCCTTGAGGCATGGCGCAGTGGCGATGGCGACGACGCGGTCTTGGTGAAGCTGTGGAAACAGTCGGCTTGGGGCGATCTGAAGCGAGAGGGGGCGGCCATACTGTCGTTCCTGAATCGAGCCGCCGATATGAAGGCGGACCATCCGGCAGGGCTGCCAGTCATCAAAGACGCCTATTGGCTGGGCGACGCTTTCGCCCTCATCCAGGGATGGGTCGAGGGAGTGACGCTTGCGGATCTGCTTGAAGCAGAGCCGGCGTCCCCGATGACGGGGTTGGACGCTTTGCGGCTTGCTCAGCGAATCGCCGTGACTGTAGACGGCGTGCATGAGTTGGGTTTTGGGCATGGGGACCTGAAGCCTGCAAACATCGTGATCGACAAGGACGGCAATCCCGTACTCATCGACGCCTTGGATTTCTCGCCTCGCAGCGACGGCGAGCGGGTGTCATCGGCCTACGCTCCGGAGACGGGCAGCGTACTTGAGCGGGACAGGTTCGCCGTCGCGAGAATCGTAGAGGAAGTGCTTCAACGGTCGGAGATCGATTCATCGGACGCTGACACCATCGGTGCGGCGATTCTCGTGTGTCGCACAAGGGAACCACGGCTGTCGACGTTATCGCCTCTTCTTGAGGCAATCGAGGCGGCGGTGGGGCGGCTTACGGCACCACCGGAAGTTTCGCCGTCCAAGGCTGTCGGGAAGATTGGCATCTCCATCAAGGGAGCGGAGACCGGTCCTCTGGAATCGGACGAAGGGAGCTTGTTCATTCGGATTCGGGCGAACTTGGGCGGTGACACGCGGTCACTCTTCATTCGAGGGGCGGTGGAGGAGATTGAAGTCCGCGTGGGAAAGGCGGGCGAACCCCTATCGGCCCGCAGGTGGTCGATTGAGCAGAGTCGTATTCGGCGCATCGCGCAGTATGAATTTCACCATATTGAATCTTCGCTTGAGGTTGTCCGAAGCGATCAAAATGACTTGGACGGCTTGCTCCCTGTCCTGGCCGACCCCGTTATCCAAGCGCGTCTGAGCGACAGGCACGCGGGATCGGTCGCGACGGCGGAGGCTGAGGCGTCGGATGATGCGGTCGCGGCGAGGCCAAGCGAAGAGGAAGCCGAAGAACGGCTGGCGGAAGAGCCGGTTCCGTCGCCAGCGCTTACCTCGATAGACGTGCCACTTCTATGGCGTTCACTGATGGACGCCGAGAACGAGTTGACGACTGAGGGCATCGCGCAAGCAGAGAGCTGGTACGACAGAAACTCTCGCACGCATCGTGTTCACATAGAGCTGGAGAGCGGGGATTTCGATTTCGCACGCAACGATACCGTCGGGGTCGAGCGGCTGGGACACAAGGGGCATTGGCGGCGCATCGGCGAGTTGGACATCCAGCTCTCTCGCCCCGATATTGCTGTGGTCCACGCCTCCGACCTCGGTGGAACGCTCGTAGAAGAAGGGCAGCGGTTGCGATTTAGCAGCCACTTCGAGGTTCAGAGCCTGCGGCGTCGCACCGACGCGGTCGAGCGCATCCTATCGGGGGGTGGACGCGCTAGGGAACTCCTGTCCGTTTTCGATGCCCGACGGTCCACCGTGCCGGAGGAAGTGGCGCACGAGCTGGACGGGGACCTGCTCGCACTCTACGAGTTGAATGCTCATCAGGAGCAAGCCTTCAAGCGTCTGCTGGGATGCCGTCCTGTCGGTCTATTGCAGGGTCCGCCTGGAACCGGCAAGACGCGGTTCATTGCCGCTCTTGCGCACTACGCCATTGCGAAGAGGCTTGCCCGCAACGTTCTCCTGGCGAGTCAGTCGCACGAAGCAGTGAATACGGCAGCGGAGGCAGTGCTGACGCTCTTTAGGAAGCGCGGCGAGCCGCCGAGCCTCCTTCGCGTTGCTATGGACGAAGCGCTCGTGTCGCCTCCTTTGCGTCCGTTCCATTCCGCGAAGGTAGAAACCTCGATGAAGGACAGGTTCAGGGCCTCCTTTCGCGAGCGGCTTACGGCAGTCGGCGGCGCACTCGGTCTGCCGGGCGATGTGATCGCAGATGTGATTGCGTTGGAGGAGAGTATTCGCCCGATTGCCGCCAGATTGCGCGAGTTGACGACGAACGAGGCACGGGACGAGCAGCAGATTTACGGGCTCCTGTCCACGATGCAGAGCCATCTTGACGCGATGGGGTTGGGGCAGGTTGTCGCAAGAGACATAGACGAATGGAGCGGCTTCGTCGAGGTGACCGCGGAGAAGATTGCGGCGAAGCACGCGGAGCTGAACGGCATAGGCGTAGACAGAAGCACCCGGCTCATGGACGCGGCGAAGGTTGGCCGCGATTTCGCGGGGAGCGTGTCGCGAGCCCAGCGGAGCTTTGAGAGCTTCCTGGCCGGTACGCGGCAGATTGTCGCGGGGACGTGCGTGGGTCTCGGGCGCGCGTCGCTTGGTCTGACGAGCACGGCCTTTGACCTCGTTATCGTCGACGAGGCGGCGCGATGCACGGCGAGCGAACTGTTGGTGCCGCTCCAGGCGGGCCGGTGGGTCGTCCTGGTGGGCGACCACGCGCAGTTGGAGCCGCACCACAAGCCGGAGGTTATCGAGGAGGTGTGGGAGCGGACGCACATTCCGAAGCGGGAGATACAGCGAAGCGATTTCGAGCGCGTGTTCTCGACGGCGTATGGACGAAGCGCTGGCGCCCGATTGCGGACGCAGTACCGCATGTTGCCAGCGATTGGAGCCTTGGTCTCGGAGGCGTTCTATCCGGACTTGCCTCTGGAGGCAGGCCGGACGGCTCTTGAGATACCTGCGGAGGCGCTCCCGCCGAGCCTGGACCGTCCTCTGATCTGGGTGGAAACGGATTCGCTGGGCGAGTCGGCGCACGAACGCCGTGAAGAGGGCGGCAGCAGCCGGATCAATCGTGTGGAAGCGTCGGCGGTTGTCGCCATGATGGAGGAATGGCACGCACACGAGGGATTCAGGAATTGGCTTCAGACACAACAGAAGCATCCTGCGGGGATAGGCATCATCTGCATGTATGCGGCGCAGCGCGACCTTATCCGGCAGCGACTCCGGCAGTCGCCGCTAGCCTACCTTCTGGATACCCACGTCAAGGTCGGAACAGTCGATAGCTATCAGGGAAAGGAGAACCCAATAGTCATCCTGTCGCTGGTGCGGAACAACGATGACGGGCGTTTGGAGAACGGGGTCCGGTGCATCAAGGAAGGCTTTCTGAGAGCGGCGAATCGCATCAACGTCGCGGCGAGCCGCGCTATGGATGGGCTGGTCGTGGTCGGGGCGCGACGGCGCTGGGAAGCCGGAGGAGCGATGAGGCGGATGGCGGATGCCTTCGCGCGGCAGGAGTCCGCCGGTTATGCGCGCGCGGTTGATACCCAAGTGCTCTTGGAGCGTGAAGTGGCGAATGCGGCAGGCAGGAAGGGCGCAAAGCGTGGAGACACGGCTGTTGCGGGGACGGACGGAGGGCAAGGTGGCTAATCCAGAAGGTCGTCCCGTTCTTCGTCTGAGTGGGCAGGAGCTTGTGCCAGCCGATGAGGATAGGCGCGTGGAAGTAGGCGTTTACGACGTTCTCTTGCCCTGCCGAAAATACGACATCGCCTACAAGGTGGCCGTGCTGGGGAAAGTAAGCCCCAGCTTGGAGTTTCTCCTGCGGCTGGTCAAAGCGGTTCCAAGTATTTCGGACGACGTCGTGGAAGAGTTCTTCGGGTACTCCAGAGCCGAGATGACTTATGTCCTCAACGAGGCTATCGGGCCTGGGTACGTCGACCGGCGCGACGGTCGTCTGTGGCTTACGGCGGCGGGAGATACCTTGTTTCGGGATGGAGACGACAAGCCGAGCATCTTTGAAGTGGAGGATCGTCGTCGCGCCGTGGGCTTCGACCTCCTTGCGATTGCGCCTGAGAAGCCGAGGCCGCTCGACCGCTCTGAGCAGCGGCTTCCCGAATTACCTATCGAAGAAGGGGCAGGCACGGGGAGGGTGGCGAGCAGGATCGGGGAGCAATTCAGTCGGTTCTTTCACGAGCTTGCCGAGCGCGCGGACAAAGAGCAGGTGCAGAGGCGCGACCTGTATTCCATAGATGAAGTCGTGCCGAAGGACAGATTCCAAACCTCGGTGCGCATCCGCGTGTTTGCCCAAGCATCGGCGCCGAGCCTTCCAGAGCTTGATTTCGCGGCATGGCGTCCGGACCACGAAGTGGCCGACAGGCCGCAGGTGGAGAGCGCGGCGGCGCTCTTGGTTGATGGCCTGAAGATTTCGCCGAATCATCTCAATGCCGCGGCGGGATACGATGTCATCGCGCGATTGGCTCCGGAGTTCCTGAAGGAGTTCCTCACGCAGCAGGGCCTGTCAGTGAAGCGCTACTGGCGAGAAGCCGTCGGGCGGGCCGGTGAGCCGCGGAGCGACCGTCAAACGGTGGCGATAGTCGGGCCGCTCTATACAGAGGACAATGCGCGCCGCCTCGCTGCCGTCTTGGAATACGGGCTTCGCGACAAGAAGCCGACGGACAACCGCGTAATCGTTTCGGTCGCCCCGCAAGCACGGTTCTGGGGTGCCACCACGCAGCAACGAGACACGATTTCACTGCTGAAACGCATGCTAGGGAAAACGTCGGGAACTGATGGGTCCGAGATCGAGTCAGTGTGCCTGTACGCTGGAAAGCCGCCACGGTATCTCGAAGGGGCCTTTGAACGGATATATAGTACGGACTCCGTGGCCTTCCCAGCTTCCGTGGAAATACTTCTGGTTCCGCGTGTTGCAGTGGCAGTCGTTGTGCATTCTCCGATAGGGGCGGCGACGGGGCAGGCTGTCGCCTTGGGGTTCGCTTCGTTCGACGAGCAAGCAATTGGGCGCGCGCAGGCATACATAAGCGAGTTCCTGCCTCGGTTTGTGCTGGACGAAGCGCGGCGCCAGCAGTACCTAGAGGCGATGAATGGTCAGCCGATGAGCTGAGGATGTTCTGGCCGGACATGTGCCATGGGGCCCGTAGCTCTTCCTTAGTCTCAGGGGCCAGTTTCGGGGAGCCAGTTCCTGCCGGAGTGGCGGGTGGCAGTCCTCCAGCCCGTCCAGCGCGAAACGCGGACATCCGCGGGTTCTCCAACTGCAAGGATCCCAGTACGTTTTCGCGCGCCAGGCCGAAGGTCTTTTGAGGCTACGCGAGGTTCTCGTCGGGCGCCCGTCTGGCCGCTCGCGCTCGGCAGTGCTCCACACGTCCCGCCAGCCAGTCCTGCACCTCCGCCTCCACCCACCCCACGGCCCGCGCACCGATGCGCACCCGACACGGGAACCGGCGTTCGGATTCGAGCTGGTAGATCATCGAGCGCCCCAGGCCGGTAGCCTTGCAGACCTGCGGCAAACGCAGAATTTGTACGGGTGTTTGAGACGTGGCGGAATGGGTAGGCATGAATCAAAGATTACCTACGGTTTTCGCATGATCCGAGGTGCAGATAGCTGGGAAATCCCGTTGATACCTCCACACCAGGGAAGGTTGCCCCAAAAAATGCAGGTGTGAGGTTTCGGGGTGATTTCCCTTGAATTGCAGGATAGGCCGGTGGCCGCTGTTGTTAAACAATCTTGGTCATGGCTACCACACACTTCATTGCGGCTCGCGTGTCACCAGAGACGAAATCCCGCCTCCGGGCGCTAGCTGAACAGCGTCAGCTCAACGAGTCGGCGCTACTAAAACAGATAATCGAACTGACGCTCGATGGCGCCGCTGTGCGCCACATACACAACCCGGATGAGGGGCGGAGGGTTGCCCGCGCCGCGCGCCTGTACGTGCGTCTGGCGCCGGAGGATCAACTGCTGCTCGTGGAACGGGCCGGTGCCCGGGGCATGGCGGCGGCGACCTACATATCGGTGCTGGTGCGGGCACACATGCGGCACCTGTCGCCGCTTCCTGAGGCTGAGTTTACGGCGTTCAGGCAGTCCATCGCGGAACTTGGTGCCATAGGCCGCAACCTCAACCAGATTGTCCGCACGGTGCAGCAGGGCGGTTCCGCCACCGGTCCGCGGCGAGAGGACGTAGTGGCTATGCTCAGGATCTGTACTGGGCTGCGCGACCACTTCAAGGCGACACTGCTGGCAAATTTACGAAGTTGGCAGGTTGGCCACGAATCGTGAATTCAGAGGCGTGAACCTACTCCCGCCCTGATCGCAACCACCTTGCTCACGCCGCGTTCGGCATCGAGCAGAAGCTGTGTCCACCGCCTCAGCGCCGCCCGCCGTTCTTTGAAGTAGTCATGCCGATCGTAGGTGCCTTCAACACCGCGCAGTTTGTGGCCGAGGCAGCGTTCGGCAACCTCGCGCCCGACGCCAAGCGCGGCGAGGTGCGTGCGCGCTGTGCGGCGCAGGTCGTGGAGCGTGAAGTGTGGCAGTCCGTGCTTCACGCGACCGAGGGCGACGTTCAGCGTGTCGATGCCCATATGCGGCACGCGCTCGCGTGGATCGCGGCGGCGCTTTGGAAGGACATACTCGCTGCCCGCGCCGAACGCCCGTAGTGTCTCAAGCCAATCCGCGACGGTCGGCGCCAACGGAATGTCGAGGCTTTCGCCCGTCTTGGTGCGCGACGCCGGCAGATGCCACACCGCGCCGGCAGGCGTCTTGCTGTCTAGGTCGAACTCCTCCCACCGCGCCCCAAGCAGTTCGCCCTTGCGCACGCACAGGGCCAGTAACAGCTTGATCGCCAGTAGGTTGTCCTCGCCGAAGTTCGGCGTCTCACGGATGCTCTCGAACAGTCGCGCGATCTCATCAAAGTTCAATGCTCGACTGCGCGGCCGTTCGGTGCCGCCGGCATCGAGACGTGGTGAGAAATCGGCGGCCGGGTTGCTGGTGACGAGGCGACGGCGCACGCCGAAGGCGAAGATGCGCCGCGTGAAGCGCAGCAGGTCGTTCGCCGCGGTCGGTGCGCGCCCTTTGATGCCGTCCAGCAGTCTGGCCACGTCCGCAGGTGTGATCTCGCGCGCCGCCATCCGGCCGAGCTTCGGCACGAGGTACTTGTCGATATATCGCCGCGGCACGCCCGGATGCTTCAACCCGCGCGCCTGCACTTCGGCGCGATACCAGTCCTCGCACAGCGCCTTGAACGATCCCTTCTGCCGTTCCTCGTCCAGCGCCGCGCGCCGGACGCTCAGAGGATTCTGCTGCCGGTCGAGCAGTACGCGGGCCTGCCGAGCCTCGATGCGCGCCTGGGCGAGTGCCATGTCGGGATAGTTGCCGAGCGTGAGCCAGTGCTCCTTGCCGGCGAAGCGGTAACGCAGCGTCCACGAGGCACCGTCGCGGGTCTGCTTGCGCAGGTACAACCCGTCGCCATCGCTGAGCAGCACGGGCTTGCCAGAACGGTGTGCCCGTTCCACAGCCAGCGCCGTGAGCCGCGTGTACATCGCCACTTGAACGCCTCCGAAAACCCGCCTTGCTCGTCGATTGCCAGCTACGCGTCTAGCTACAAACCAGCTACAGATCGAGCTACAAGTTTAACCCGGAGTGGATTGGACGATAGTGGACGAATCCGGTGAAAAATACCGGAAATTCAGGAAGTTAAAGCGTCTTCGGCGGAAGTCCGCGGAAGCCGCCGGAAGCTATTCGATGTTCTGCACCTGCTCCCTCATCTGCTCGATCAACACCTTCATCTCCACCGCCGTGCGCGTGGTGTCGAGGTCCTGTGACTTCGAGGACAGGGTGTTGACCTCGCGGTTCAGTTCCTGCATCA
>JBDHVK010000127.1:0-11314 GCA_039809645.1 Gemmatimonas sp. | reverse complement strand
TGGCCAAGCTGATGCGCGCAGTGCAATCTCTGGCGATGAAACACGCTGAGCCCTCGCGGCCCCTAGATCGCGGGCTGGCCGTCCCGTGTCCGCCCCGGTCCAACGCCGCGCGGCGGTGGTGGTTCGGTGCGGCCGTAGCCGCGGCGTGGCTGGCCGCGTGCACCCTGCGTGCCCAACCTGTGCCGAAGGGCATGCCGACGGTCATGCGGAGGGTCATGCCGACGGTCGTGCCGCGCCCCGGCCTGGTGATCACTCGGTCGGTGCGTATCGCGCCGGGCGTCTATCGGTGGCGCGCCAGCGCCCATCCCGATTCGGCGCTGCTCACGGTGCGCGGCTCGGGGCTCACGGTGGACTTCCGTGGCGTCACGCTGGTGGGCACGCCGGCGGACAGCGCGCCCGACGCCGCGCAGGGCACGGCATTGTTCATTGACGGCGGCGCGCACATCACGGTACGCGGCCTCACGGCGCGCGGCTATCGATTCGGCATTCATGCACGGGGCGTGCGCGACCTGCGTCTCGAAGACAACACGCTGAGCCACAGCTGGAAGCCGCGACTCTTCAGCGTCGTCGAGCATGAAAGCCTTGGTGACTGGTTGTCGTTTCACAAGAACGACCACGGCGAGTGGATGCGATTCGGTGCCGGGTTGTACCTGGATCAGGTGGTGGGCGGCGCGCTGCGGCGCAACACCGTGCGCCAGAGCATGAATGGGTTGCTGCTCACGCACAGCGATTCGCTCTCCATCCGCGACAACGACTTCTCGTTCAACTCCGGCCTGGGCATCGGGATGTACCGGAGCAGCTGGCATACCATCGTGCACAACCGCGCGGACTTCAACGTGCGCGGATCGAGTGCCGGCTTCTACCAGCGCGGACAGGATTCCGCCGCGCTGCTGATGTTCGAACAGTGCCATCACAATGTGGTGGCGTACAACAGCATGACGCACAGCGGAGACGGGCTGTTTCTCTGGGCCGGTCAGCAGACGATGGACACGGGGCAGGGGGGATCGAACGACAACCTGTTCCTGATGAACGACTTCTCCTTTGCGCCGACGAACGGGATGGAAGCGACGTTCAGTCGCAACCAGTTCATCGGCAATCGCGTCGAGGGGAGCACGCACGGATTGTGGGGCGGGTACAGCTTCGGCTCGCGGATCGTGGGCAATTGTTTCGCGGCAAATCGCATCGCGATCGCGATCGAGCACGGTCAGGACAATCTCG
Organism: Gemmatimonas sp.; assembly: GCA_039809645.1. Classification (GTDB taxonomy): domain Bacteria; phylum Gemmatimonadota; class Gemmatimonadetes; order Gemmatimonadales; family Gemmatimonadaceae; genus Gemmatimonas. The sequence continues at coordinate 10,096 of JBDHVK010000127.1, read as the reverse complement.
TCGGTGGCAATCGCTTCGCTGGCGACTCACTGGGCATCCGCCTCTGGGCCGACTCCATCGAACCCAGCGACTGGGGGTACCCCAAGCATCGCGATACGAGGAGTCGTGACTGGCGGATCGTGGAGAACCGCTTCGCCCGCGTGCCCGAGCGCTGGCGCGTGGCGAACACCAGCGCGCTCGACACGAGCCGCAACGTGGTGACCGACACGAGCGAGGTGTGCGATCCGGCGCGTAACGTGCCCACTACCACCTGGTGGCGTGTCGCCTCGATCGACAGCGAGCCGCGGCGGTGGCCAACGTCGCCGCTGGCGACGCGCGCGCGGGACGCCATCGTCGTGGATGAGTGGGGCCCGTACGACTGGAGCACGCCGAAGCTGTGGCCGATCGACAGTACACGAGCCAGCACGGTGCGTCTGCGCACGCTCGGGCCCGCCGGGCGGTGGCGCGTGGTGGCGCAACGCGGTATTGCCGCGCTCTCGGCGCGCGCAGGGCGCACGGGCGACACGCTGCGGGTGACGCCGCAGTCCGACCGTGCGAGCGACTGGCGCGTCGACCTCGCACATACCGATGCCCGCACCGGAACGACGACGCGCTTCGTCTACGAGCGCTTCGAGCCGGCGCAGAATTGGACGCAGCGGATCTACGCGTTCGGCGACAGCAGCTCGCCATTCACGCATGCGGAGGCCTTCGCGGCGCTGCTCGCCGGCCCTCCGATCGCGGAGCGGAGGGCGCCTCGTCTGGATTGGCTGTGGTCGCGCCCGCGTGACCGCGAGATCCCCGCCACCAACATGGCGCTCGACGCTCGGGCGTCGATCATCCTACCGCCGGGGCGCTTCACGCTGCGCACGCTGAGCGATGACGCGGTGCGGGTGTGGGTCGATGATCAGCTGGTCATTGATCATTTCACCCCGCATGAGACGGCGCCCGCGTATGCCACCCTTGGCGGCGGACGCCACGAGTTGCGCGTGCAGTACGTGCAGCTTGGCGGATGGACGGAGCTTCGGCTCGATATCCTTCGGGGGGTGGTGCGACCGTCCAGCGGGAGCGCCGGCCCGCACTGACCGCTGCCACGAAATGTGAGAGGAGAGGTTCGTTTCGGACGACCGCGAACGCTCCTGGCGCGGTTCGAGAAATCCAGGAACTCCTTACCGTACAAGGACTTAAATTCCATCTGACAGCAAGCTGAAGCGTGGCACTCGAATTGCTGAGTACTGAGATGTGAGACCGGTCGGGTCTCCATCCACCTCTTCCGGTTCTGCGCTCATGTCGCTTCGCCCTCGTTTCGCCGCCACCGTCGCCGCTGCCGCCCTGCTGCTCGCCGCCTGCTCGGCGCCCACCGCGCCGGCTGATCTGGCCCCGTCGTACGCCAAGGGAAGCAGTGGTGGCACGCCGGCGATCACTCCGAGCCTCGTCGGGCACTGGACCCAGACCAACGAGATGCTCTATCAGTCGGTGCTCGGCACCACGCATTCGTGGTACGAATTCGATGCGACGCAGAGCGGCGGGACACTCGCCGGCACGGCGGTGCGGCACTCCATCGTCTACAACGCCGATGGCACGGTCGCGTACCCCGAGTTCACTGGCAGCCCCGGCAAGCTCTCCGGCACCGTGAAGAGCGACAGCACGGCCACGATCGTCTTCAATCGCATCGAGGAGACGAAGGTGACGATCAGCTACAGCGTGAAGCTGAACGCCAACGGCCGGCTCACCGTGCTCAACCCCGTCGCGAACGGCCCGCAGGCGTTCACGCGCTGACCGCCGCGCGCGGCCGTTTCACGAGGTCATCGTCCGACCGGCCACTCCGTCTCCACGACCTCCGGCAGGCGCACCAGCGGCGTGCCATCGGGCTGCGCCGTGAAGATCCACGTCGAGGCGGTGCGCACGCAGTAGTACATGCGCACCTGCACGCGCCGAGGGAGGTGCGAGCACGAGAAGGTGAACAGGAAGGTGTCGTCGAGAACTTTCTCATCGAACGCTTCGAGGAAGCGTCCGTAGAATTCCGCCGCATTCGCGCTCGGATAGACCTCGAGGAAGTAATTCTGCCCAAGCGGGCGCGTGGTGAACCCGGCATTCTCCGCTTCAGCCGCATTGAAGGAGCGGATCGTTCCCATCGCGTCGAGTTGCACGACGCCATAGGGCAAGGCATCCAACTCCTCGGCCGTGAACCGGTCGAGGAAGGGTGCCACCATTCGAGTTGTCGTAACGAGAGGCATTGCTGTGGCCATGGACTTCAGAGCGGCCGCCACCTGCATCGGGGACCACATCGCTCTGTGAGTAGCGTCGGCCCGAGCTCCCGGCACTTGAGGGGGGAATTCGCTGGTATTGGGCGACTTTCGTCACGGACACGGCCCACTCCCTCACACCGAGGTGAGTGGGCCGCGTGCGTCACGATCGCGCGGCGCCGCGATGGACTCAGGGCCTCTTGCGGGCCAGCTGCCGGTAGTACTCCTCGACCAGCGCCCGATACTCCGCCGGCACCGCGGCGCGTGCACCCGCCGCCGGCCGACCCTCGGCGCCCAGCCCCGACGCTCGCAGCACTGCGAATTCGAAGTCCTTGAGCCGTTCGAGCACCTGCGACTCGAGCTGCGCGAGCGACTTGGGGTCGTTGAACACGCGCCCGCTCTCGAACTGCCGCATCGCTTCGATCGCCCGATCCAGGTCACCCGTCTCGAGCCCCTGCCGCGCCGCTTCCTGCCGCAACTGCTCGGCGCTCTCACGCCGCATTCGCACTTCGCGCCCGAACTGCGCCGCGTTCATCGGATCGAGCCGCCCGGGGGCGTTCCCCGGCGTCATCTCGCCGAAGTTCTGACCGCCGTCACGCGGCACCCCACCCATTCGCGGCGCGCCCCCCGCGTTGCCCCCGGTCGGCGCACCGTTGCCGCCGCGCTGTCCACCTTGGCCTTGCTGGCCCTGCTGGCCCTGCTGGCCCTGCTGGCCCTGCTGGCCTTGCTGGCCCTGCTGGCCCTGCTGGCCCTGCTGACCCTGCTGGCCCTGCTGGCCCTGCTGGCCCTGTCGGCCTTGCTGGCCCTGCTGACCCTGCTGGCCCTGCTGACCCTGCTGACCCTGTCGGCCCTGCTGGCCGGCCGAAGGTCGCGGCTGTTGTTCCGATTGTCCCGGCTGTTGCCCCGACTGTTGTTGCCGCTGTGCAACCCGCTCCCGCAACTGCTGCATCCCCTCGACCAGTTCGCGCGTTTGCTCTGCCGTCCGCTCCGCGCGTCGGTTTGCCGGCTCGCTTTCGAGCGACCCGCTGGCCGAGCGCAGACGCTCCGACACATCGCGCAGATTCTCGCTGATCTGCCCTTCGAAGGCGCGCGCATACTCCTCCGAGCCGCCGCGCGCGACCTGCTTCGAGAACTCGATCTTGTCGGGGAGCCGCGCGTCGCGGATGGCGTCGGCCGCTTCCGCCAACTTGCCGGCCGCCTTCGGCTGTTCCCTGCGCGCGTTGCGTGACAACCGATCAGCATCCGACTCCAACTGCCGCACATCGCGCGTCAGATCGTCCTTCTGCTGATTGAGCTCCCGCAGCTGCTCCGTGCGCTGCGATCCCGTTGCTCCCTGCGCGCGCTGCACGTTGTCGGCGATCTCCTTCTGTCGCGCCTCGAGCTCGCGCGCCTTGTCGGCGAGTTGCTGCACGCCGCGGGACGTCTCCTGTGCACGCTGTCCTTCGAGGCTGCGCGTTGCGCGATTCAGCTCCTCGAGCGCCGCGCCTGCCTGCGACTGCGACCCGCTCGCCGCACGCCGCATGTTGTCGGCGGCCTGCTGCAGCCGCTGCGCCGCCGCCGCCAGGTCGGGGTTGTTCTGCTCACGGGAGAGCCGCTCCAGTCGACGCGCCTCCTCCTCGGCCTGCCGCGCGAGTTCGCGCTGCTGGCCGCTCGTGCTGTTGTTCTGCGCGCCCTGACCGCCCGCTGATCCCGTCGCCCCCTGTTGTCCCTGGCGGCCACCCGCCGAACCACCACCACCGCCGGCCTGCTGGCCACCCGACTGCTGGCCACCGTCCTGCGCGAGCCGCTGCCGCATGGCGTCGGCCATGCGTTGCATCCGCTCGTTCTCCTGCTGCTGGCGCTGCGCCAGACGCCGCAGTCGCTCGAGCGATTCGTCGACTTCCTGCTGCGCACCACCGCCCCCGGTCTGCTGCTGCTGCACGGTTTCGTACTGATTGCGCTGCTTGTCGGTCTGCAATTCGAACAGGTCGGCGAGATCTTCGGCACGCTGCTGGCCGCCACCTCCACCGCCGCCTCCGCCGCCGCCACCGCCCATCTGGACCTGCACGTCGCGGTACATGGCCTCGGCGCGCTGCAGCCGCTGCAGCGCCCGCTGTTCCGGCGGCAGCGCATCGCTGCCGCGCACGCGCCCGAGCTGCTCCTCGGCGCTCTGCAGTTCCTTCACGGCCTGCGCGAGCTCGTCCCGAATCTTCGCGAACATCGTGTCCTGCTGCGCCACACCGCGTTCGGTGAGCCGTTGCACCAGCTGCGCGACATCCGCCTTGAGCTTGCCTTCGGCGATGGCGAGCGTCGTCATGTCCTCGCGGCGCTTCTTGTCGGTGGCGGCGGCGCTGTCGCGCTGCCAGTTGAACGTTCCGGCCACGACTTCCTTCTGACGCGCGGTGAACCCGTCGGGGGAGTCCTGCTGTTGGCCGCCACCGCCGCCGCCGCCCTGCTGCTGACGCGTGTCGCTCTGCTTGTAGTTCTTGCCGAACGGCCGCACCTCGAGGAAGTACACGTCGCTCGTACCGGTGTGGCCCCCGCCATCCCTGGCGTCGGCATAGTAGGCCACCAGATCCCCGGGCTGAAGCCCGAGTTCCTCCAGGAAGAGCGTGTAGGCGCCGCGCGCGTCGCGCGGGCGGCGGGACGTGCTGTCGGTGATCACCACCGACTTCTCCTCGCCGCCGTTCGCGCGATAGTGCAGCGCCATGCGTGTCACACCAAGGTCATCGCTCGCACGAATGGCGATCGTGACTTCGTCGGTGTTCGACACCTTCTCGTCGCGCCCGGGCTCCTCGATGCGCACGAGCGGGGCGCGATCGGGGATCGCGTCGACGACGTACTCCACCTGCCCGGCGACGGTCGTACCGTCCAGCGTGATGAGATCGACGTGATAGAATCCGCTCTTCGCCACGCGGAACGTGCCGACCACCGTACTGTCACTCTCCCGCGTCATCTTCACGACGGTCCCATCGTCGAAACGGAGCGCGCCGGCCTGCACCTCGCGGGTGACGCGGGCGCGCACCTGCACGGTGGTGCCCACCACGGCGGCGACATCGCCGCCATCGTCGATCGTTTCGTTCGGCAGGCCGCTGTAGGCCGGGAAACGCAGCACGAGCGAGACATGCGACACCGCCGGCAGGTCGGTCACCGTGAGGTGATAGACCGGCGAGCGCACATCGGCCGCCTCGACGTAGTACTCGGTGGGCTGCACGATATCGAACAATCGCGAGCGGAAACGCGCACTGTCGGCATCGGGGGCCATGGGCAGGCGCTGCCACTCGCCGCTGCTGTCGGAGCGGAAGACCAACTCGGCGCCATCCGCGGCGAAGCCCACGAGCCCCGCGTGCACCTCGATGGCCCCGCCGCGCGGCACCTTGGCATCGCCCGGTTCAATTGCCAGCGCCCGCACTGGGGTCGCGGCCTGTGCCGTGCCGTAGGGGACAAAGAGCAATCGCGCACCATCGCGCACCCAGGCGGGCCCGAAGAGCAACGCCACCGAGGCGACCACGGCCACGCTGGCGAACGCCTGGAGCGCGCGCTGCATTCGCGAGCGCTCGAGGCGCGCGCCCTTCGGCAGTGGCGCGATCGCCGCGGCCGCGCGCGCCATCACGCGATCGGAGAGCGACGGCGACGGGCGGTCTTTCGCGGGCACATGCGCTTCCTGCACCGCCGCGAGCAGTGCCTGCCGCAGCTCGGGGGCGCGCTCCTCCACGTACAGCGCGAACCGCTCGTCGGTGCTGCGCCGCAGGAGCGGCACGACCAGCCCGCGCACGATTGCCGCGGCCATGAGCAGGTAGCCGATGCCGCGCGCGATCATCGGCGCGCGCGAATCACCGGGGAGGAGCGCGAGCACCGCCAGCGTGGCGGCTACCGCCAGGACCACCGCGACGGCGATCCACACCAGCGACTCGAGCGCCAGGCGCAGGCGCCACTGGCGACGCAACTGGGCCAACGTCGTGAGCAACAGACGATCGGGACTCATCAGCGCTCCTCCGCGAGGGCGGTGGATGATGAACCAGCAGGAACATTCGCGATCGGACGACGCGCGCGGGCGCGCCGTCCGGTGGTGGCCAGCAGGGTTTCGACGAGCAGCACGAGCGCCGCGACGATCAGCAGCAGCCGCCACGGGTTCTGGCGGCGTTCAAGCTCCTGCGGCGTTTCGGGAGCGTTCGTCGCGCGGGCGCTGTCCACCACGGTGGCGGTGCGCACACCGAGCAGGAGCTCCGTCGTATCGATGGGCGTCAACTCGGATTCGCCGGGTGCCACGTTCACGGCGAGCATCGCCGCCGCTTCGCCGGTTACGCGCTCCCGATAGGCGGTGTAGAGCCCGCCGTCGGTCAGCGCGACGGCATTGCTGGTCGAGTCGGCTCGCGGCCGCACCAGTTGACCGGTTGGCGTCTGCACGACGGCATCCGAGATAGTCGTCGGGACAATCCACGACTCACCGGTCACGTGCCACAGGGGCGTGGCATCGCGCCCCGACGTGTGCAGCATGAGCTGCCGCATGAAGGGCAGGAACGTGGGCTGCAGCGGAAAGTCGCCACCGCGGCTGTCGAGCGGCAGCGCCAGCGTGACCGCACGACCCTCGCCCACACGCTGCTCGAGCACGGCCGGCGCGCCATCGTCGAACCGGGCCAGAACCTCGGCCGTGGGCTTGGCATCGAATCGCGCGTACCGCCACACGCGCACCGCACGAAGCGCCTCGGGCACATCACGGAACGGTGCGAACAGCGGGTGATCGAGGCGCAGATCGCGCAGCGCGCCGCCGCGATCGCTGATGCGGTCCGCCATGCCCCCGGCCTTCGCCGGCACGTACGCGGGCAGATCGCCGCGGCGCGCCGCGAGCCGCGGGCCCGCCACCACCACCACGCCACCCCCCTTCGCAAGCCACGCGTCGAGGGCGGCGCTTGGCGTCGGAGCCACGTCCCAGAAGAGCACCACGCCGGTTCGCGACAGCGCTTCGTTGGTCGCCGGCGCGCTCGACACCCGATCGACCAGCACCGCCGGCGCTTGTCCAATGCCCAGGGCGCGCTCGGCGAACAGCGTCTCGCCGCCTTCGGGAGCAACCAGTGCCACTCGCAGGGCGTCGTCACGCGGCACCACGGCGACCATGGAATCGTCCGCGGCCAAGGCGTCGGCCGGTAGTGCGACGCGCACACTCACCGCGCCATCGGGCGCCGGGACCGGCGCAAACGTCACCACCGTTTCGCCCGTCGACGAGAGCACGGCCCGCTGTGTGCCGGCTTCGCGGCCGTTCACCGACAGCGCCGCCTGCACCTCGCGCGGCGCCGTGAGGCCATGGCTCTGCACCCGCGCCTTCACCGCCAGCATCGACCGATCGCCCTGCTGCACGCGCTTGGCCTCGACGGTGCGCACCGCGCTGTTCACCCACGTGGGCGCGCCCACACCAATGCCGCGCACCGTCACACCGGTCGGAAGTTCGACACCGGCGATCCCCTGCGCCGAGACGCGCTGCAAGTCGGAGATCACCACGATCTCGGCGGCCGCGAACGGGGCGTCGAGGAGCAGCTGGCGCGCCACCCGTAGCGCCGGTGCCAGTCGCGTCCCGCGACGGAGGGGCATCACGCGCCCCAAGGCGCCGAGTGCGGCCGTCTTGTCAGTCGTGAGGCGTTGCAGCACGTCGGCGGCATCGTCGTACGCCACGACCGCGACGCGGTCGCCCGCCTCGAGGCGTTGGATCACGGCCTTCGCCGAGTCGACGGCGCGCGGCCAGACACCCGTGTAGCCCATGCTCAGGGAACGATCGAGCAGCACCACGACTGCCCGCGTGCGCGTATCGCCGGCCGCGGTGTTGCGGTTGGTGAGCACGGGGCGCGCAAACGCCAGCACGAGCAGCGTCAGCAACAGCGCGCGCAGCAGCAGCAGCGGCCAGTCGCTGATGCGCTGCCGTCGTTCGGTGCGAATGGGCAGCTTCTCGAGGAACATGAGGCTCGGGAAGCGCAATGGCCGATCGCGGTCCTTGTGCCGCAGATGCAGCAGCACCGGCACCAGCAGCGCGCCCAGGCCGGCAAGGAGTGCGGGAACGAGGAAGCTGATGCCCATCAGTGGCGCCTCATCAGCGCACCCGGCTGCGCGAAAGCCGCGCGTCGAGATAGGCGTGCAGCGCGCGATCGAGCGGTTCGTTCGTGAACAGTCGCACGTAGTCGGCGCCCGCCGCCACGAGCCGGCCTTGCAGCGTGGTCAGATGCTCGTTCACAAGCGCCTGGTACTTCTTGCGCATGTCGCCCGGCTTGAGCGGCAGCAGGCGTCCGGTCTCGGCGTCTTCATAGGTCGTGTCGTCATCGCCCGGCAGATCGCGCTCGGCTGGGTCGATGAGGTGAAACACGATCACATCGTGCCCCTGCATGCGCAGCGAGTCCACCGCACGCCCGATGAGATCCGGGCGCTCGTAGCAGTCGGTCACGAGCACGAGAATGCCCGCTCGCGCATTGAGCAGGCCGATCTTCTCGATGCTCGTGATCAGTTGGCTGGCGCCGCCGGGCTTCGTGGCCGCGAGCGTGTGCAGGATGCGCTGGAGATGCCGCACACTGGGCGGGATCACCTCCTGCAAATCCTGCGTGAAGGTGGCGAGCCCGACCCGATCGCCCTGGCTCTGCGACAGCCACGCCAGGGACGCGGCGAGCATGCGGCCGTAGGCGAACTTGGTCACCGGCCCACTGCCGAAATCCATCGACCCCGACGTGTCGAGCGCGAAGAGCACGCTCGCGTTGGTGTCGGCGTCGTACTCCTTGATGTAGAACCGATCGGTACGGCCGTATACCCGCCAGTCGATGCGCCGCAGGTCATCCCCCGGTTGGTACGAGCGATGTTCCGCGAAGTCGAGCGACGACCCCTTGCGCAGCGACCGATGCTGGCCGTGCATGAAGCCGTCCACGACCGTGCGCGAGAGGAGCGCGAGGTCGGAGAGCTTGGCCAGCAGGGCCGGGTCGAGAAAGGCGGCGGGGGCGACGGCCACGGATGGGCTCAGAGAGCGGAGCGGGGAACAGCCACGGAGTCGAGCAGCTTGGCGACCAGCGCATCGGTGGTGACCTTCTCCGACTGCGCCTGGAAGTTCACCAGCACGCGGTGACGCAACACCGGGCGCGCGAGCGCCCGCACATCGTCGAACGACGCACTCGCGCGACCCTGCAGCAGGGCCCGCGCCTTGGATCCGAGCACGAGCGCCTGCGCGGCGCGCACCGAGGCGCCGTAGCTCACCCACTGCTTCACATAGTCGGGCGAGCCCGGTCCCGGGCGCGACGCCCGCACGAGCGCGACGGCGTAGCGCACCACCGCATCGGCGATGGGAAGGCGGCGCACCACGCGCTGATAGGCAAGGATCTCTTCCTTCGTCACAGCCGGCCTCACCGCCTCGGGGGGCAACGCCGTCGTGGCCTTCACCACGGCGACTTCGTCCTCCTCGGGCAGATAGTCGAGCATCACCTCGAGCATGAAGCGGTCAAGCTGCGCTTCGGGGAGCGGATATGTGCCTTCGAGCTCGATGGGGTTCTGTGTGGCGAACACGAAGAAGGGCTTGTCGAGTTCGTACGTGCGTCCCTGCACGGTGACCCGACGCTCCTGCATCGCCTCCAGCAGCGCCGCCTGTGTCTTGGGTGGCGTGCGGTTGATCTCGTCGGCGAGCAGGACGTTCGCGAACACCGGACCCGGCATGAACGCCAGCCGACGCTGACCCGTTGCCGGGTCATCCTGAATAACATCCGTGCCCGTCACGTCGCTCGGCATGAGGTCGGGTGTGAACTGGATGCGCGAGAACTTGAGGTCGAGCGCGCGGGCGAGCGTGGAGATCAACAGCGTCTTCGCCAGCCCGGGCACGCCCACCAGCAGGCAGTTGCCGCCGGCAAAGAGCGCGATCAGCGCCTGTTCGACCACGA
>JBDHVK010000126.1:0-11468 GCA_039809645.1 Gemmatimonas sp. | reverse complement strand
GAGAATTCCTGACGCTCGATCGTTCGGAGGCGCGGACGCGCATTCGCCGCGGCGTGCTGTACCTCTGGGCACTTGGCTTGCGCCCGGTCGGGTTCATTCCACCGGCGTGGCTTGCGCGCGATGTCACGCACGACGTCGTCCGGGAGACGGGCCTGGCGTTCAGCGAAGATGTGGCCCATGTGTACGTCCACCGTGGCGATCGCTCCACGGCACTGCCGGCGCCGGAGATCCGATGGAGTGGCCGAAGCACCATGCGGGCGCATCTGTCCCGGGTCGCGGTTGCGTGGCACCGGCTGAATGCTCCGCGCACGCCGCTGGTCCGCCTCGCGCTGCACCCGCAGGATCTCGCGCATCGGGTCACGGCCCGCTCGGCGCTGACCAACATCGTGCGATGGGGGGCGATGGGCGCGCCCACTCCGTATGCGGAGGTGCACCCATGACCAGTGTCTCCGTGTCGCGCCCGATGCTCGCGCCGCCGGACGTCCCGGACACGGCCGTTCGCGTTCCCGACATGTCCGGTGTGCGTCTGGCGGTCTTCACCGAGACCTTCCGGCCCCAGGTGAACGGCGTGGCCCGAACGCTCGAGCGACTGGTGCAGACGATCGAGGCGTACGGCGGCGCCGTGCACGTCTTCACGGCCGACGATCCCGCCGCGACGCCCGAAGCGGGCGTCACGCGCTTCCCGTCACGCGCGTTCTGGGCGTACCCGCAACTGCGGCTCGCGTGGCCGTCAGCGGCGGCGACGCTGGATGCGCTCACCGCGTTCAACCCGACGCTGGTCCATCTCGCCACCGAGTTCGGGATGGGCCTCGCGGGGCGCGCGGCCGCGAGGACGTTGGGGGTGCCGATCGTCAGCAGCTACCACACCAACTTCACCGCGTACGCGAAGCACTATCGGCTGGGGGCCCTGGCTCGGCCCGGCTGGAAGTACCTGCGGTGGTTCCATTCCGCGGCCAAAGGCACGTTCTGTCCGACGCAGGCGGTGGTGACGGATCTCGAGGCGCAAGGATTCACGCGCTGCGCAGTGTGGTCTCGCGGAGTCGACAGTCAGCGCTTTTCGCCACGACATCGCAGACCGCTCTGGCGCGCCCGTGCGGGCGCGTGGGACGATACCCTGCTGGTCACGTACGTCGGCCGATTGGCCGCCGAGAAGGGGCTCGACGTTGCGCTCGAGGCGGTCCGTCTGGCCGCGGAGCAGCGCCCAGCGCAGATCCGGATGCTGGTGGTGGGCGACGGCCCAGGCGAGGCGGAGGCAAAGGCCATGGCGGCTGATTGCGTGCACTTCGCCGGTCGACTCGAGGGCGATGCGCTTCAGGAGGCCTATGCCTCGGGCGATGTGTTCATCTTTCCCAGCACCACCGACACCTTCGGCAATGTGATGCTCGAAGCGATGGCCTCGGGGCTGCCTGTGCTCGGCGCCGATGTCGGTCCGACGCGTGAGGTGCTGGCACAGGGCGGGGGGTGGTTGGTGCCACCTGGCCGGGCGGCGGCGTTCGCGGCGTTGCTGGTTCGCCTGGTCGACGATCGCGCGACGTTGCAGCGCGCGCGAGAAGAGGCTCTGGTCGTGGCGGCCACGCGCGACTGGGATGCGGTGTGGGCGCGCCTCTTCTCCGCGTATCGTGCCATTCAGGAGCTCCGCTGACGCGCGTTGGTGCCGCGTCAGTGAAGCCCGATAGTGTCGGTGAGTGACTCCAGAAACTGTCGGAGCTGCCGACGCTCCCGCGTCGACAGATGCAGCGGGGTGGACGACAACGTCTGGTTGGCCAGCGTGAGGCGGATGCCCGCGCCGCCGCCGCGGTCGTAAAAGGCAATCACGGCGTCGAGTGAGGCAAACGCGCCGTTGTGCATGTTCGGCGCGGTCAGCGCCACATTGCGCAGCGACGGCGTGCGGAATGCGAACCGGTGCGGCGAGGAGCGGGAGAGGGCGTAACGTCCCTGGTCGGCATCGATTCTCGCACCACGCGTCACGTCGCGCGCGGGTACGCCGAGCACCTCCATTTCGCTTCGCTGATACATCGGCGGAACGGTGCCGTTGGTGAGCGGCAGGAAGTGACAGGATGCGCAGCGCGCCTTGCCCACGAAGAGATTGAACCCGGCCCGGGCGTCGGCCGAGAGCGCGAGCGTGTCGCCCCGGAGCGCGCGGTCGGCCGGTGCATCCAGGCGCGACAGACTCCGGACGTACGCGGCCACGGCGTAGCGAATGCGCAGTGCGGTGATCATGCTGTCGGGAGGCGACGCGCCGGGGAAGGCCGCGGCGAAGCGCGTGCGCATGCTGCTGTCGCGCGCCAGCACCCGAGCCGCCTCGTCGAGGTCGCCGTGCATCTCCTGCGCGTTGCGCACCACCTCGGTGACCTGGTCTTCCAGGTATGTGGTGCGCAGGTCAGCGAACTGGCCGACCTGCAGGCCGCTGTTGATCACGGTGGGCGTGTTTCGCGGCAGCAGGGCGCCCGAGAGTCCGCGGGCGCGCGCTTTCCCATCGGTGAACGCCAGTGCCGGCACATGACAGGTGGCACAGCTGCGCGCGCCGGAGGCGCTCAAGCGACCGTCGCTGAACAGGAGCCGACCGAGGGCCACGCGCTCCGCCGGGGCGTGCTCGAGACCAAGGAGCGCAAAGCCATCGGGATCGATCGCGTTCACCTCGAAGACCGACGCGGCCGACATCCGAAAGGCGCGACGCTCGGCGGGAAGGCCGATACTGCGCGCGTCGCGGGCGGCCACCAGCGCGCGCGCGACTGGCACTCCGAACTGGGCGATGAAGCGCAGATAGTTGAAGCCAGTCGCTGTCTCGCGGGCGGCCAGCGCCGTTGCCGCGGCCGCCATTGCCCGCGAGAATGCGTCCCACGTCGAGTCGCGCCCGGCGTACGGCTCCAGAGCGCTCATGATGCCGTCGAGCGCGGCACGAGACTCGGGCCGCGCCTCGCCCGACACGCCGGCATCGAATCCGGCGAGGCCGAGCGTGAGAATGCGCGACAGCTCCAGACGTGCCGCATCCCAGACGTGCGCGTCGGTGGTCTGTTGCGCGTCGAACATCGTGCGCGCCCGCGTCAGATGTTCGCGCAGCACGCCGATCTCCCCCTGAAGCGAGTCACGATGGCGCGACGGATCGTCGACGTACAGCAGCCCCTCGAGGACCTGAAAGCCCGATGGCGGCATCAGGATCTCCGGGCCTTCCGTCTCCTCGACCTCCGGCACCGGAGGGCCGTTGATGGCGCGCGTCGTGGTGGGGGCGTAGTACTCGAGTGCTCCTTCGATTCGCTTGAAGCGACGGCGTGCCTCCCGAAAAGCCTCGCGCACCACCGCCGTGTCGTGCACTGACCGGAGAGTGGCGACGCGGTCACTCAGCTGTACCGTGGCCGCGTCGAGCGAGTCGAGGTCGGCACGCCAGCGGGCGAGCACCCGGCGTGACGCTTCGTCCGGAGGCTCGGACACGCGAGCCGGACTGCATCCCAGCATCAGCGCCGCCGCGATGCTCGCGACGGCGCTGATGATCTGCCGAGTGGTCAACGCGGGAGTCCCTTCACCACGACCATCATGCTGGCCTGCTGCTCCGTCGGGCGGACCGTGCCGCCGTCGACGCCGCGGTACTTGGTCCCCTGCCACGAATGCGGCTGCAGCGAAATGATGAACGTGTTGTTCTGGCCGAGCTGCGCCGACACGTCGATCATCGCGCCATACTCCCATCCCGCCTTGCCGGCGGGCCGCGCACCGACGGCGTTGCACAGCGCCGCATCGGCCTTGTCGCGGCGATGGTCGAGCACCAGCACCGGCTTCAGCTCTTTCGTCGCGATGTTGTACTGATAGATGTAGGCGTCGTGCGACTCGTCGCCGTAGCCATTGTCGTCTTCCTGCATGTACACGTAGTTCTCGCCGACGTAGATGTTGTCGACGTTCTGGAACTGCCTCGCCGGCCCCGACCGGTCATCACCGTCGGCGATCAGCTCGAGCGTGCCCTTGAGCGGGTCGTTCGCGTCGAGCCTGACACGATAGGTGCGGCCGTACTTCGAGCGGCTGTAGTCGGCATTGACGCCGGCGTTGTTCAGACCCGTCACGTTGAAGTAGATCTCACGGTTGTTGGCCGCCGATCCCTTCCGGTAGTCGATGTCCTCGACGCGGCCGAAGCGCATGGCGTTGAGCGTCACGCCGGCGAGGTTGATCTGGCGACCGGTGAGCGACTTCTGGTTCTGGATCTGACGGAACTCCACCGGATACGTCTGGCCGACCACCATGTCACGCTCGCGCACGTTGTTGTCGGTGCGAGCGAGCACGTACAGGTTGCCGTTGTCGAGGTCACCCACCGTGTTCGTGAGGTACATCGCCAGCTGCCCGCCCTCGGCGCCCGAGTCGTCGTCGCCGATCATGACGACGGTCTTGCCGGGATAGGCCTCCTTGGTGAGGGGCACCGAGTTTTCGGTGTTGAATCGGCCGAACGCCGACACGTACTTCACGTTGTTCTGCGTGGCCGAGGGCGACACGGCGAGAATCTCGGACTCCTCGCTGCTCTCGCCGTTCGTCAGGAAGAGCGGTCCGAACCCGTGCACTTCCGGCGTGACGAGCGTCGCCGAGCAGAGGCGATACTTGCCGGCGGTGGAGTTGACGACATAGTCGCCGGCGATCGGCTTGAGCGAGGCGTCGAACTTGACGCGGGAGACCGCGAAGTTGTCCTCGTGATTCGTGAGCAGCGTGAACGTTCCGTCGGTGTTGCGGATGAACCCCGAGCCGTCCGCAGACCCGCCGAACACGAAGCCGGGTGACCCGGCGATCACATCGTCGCTGCTGAGGAGGCTGTAGATCTCGACGCCGGGAACGAGCGACGTGAGCAGCGACGGCGTGACCGACTGATTCTTGAGGGTCACGGCGGGCACCGGCGGAGCGATCGTGGCGTCGTCCGCGCCGCACGCCGCGAGCAGCAGGGCACCAACACCAAGGGGCACAATCGATGTGCCGAGCAAAGCGAATCGCATGAGGGGCGGGGTGAAGGTCGCGTCGGTGTGGCCATCCACACCGGACGGGAGACAAAAGCCCCGCTCTGTTGTCAAACGGCGACGCGGCGGTCACCGGGAGGTCACGCGGAGGGCACGGCCCCGTGACGAACCAAGAACTCATCCACTCCAAACCCAAAACCCCGAACCCCCAACTGATCAGTTGGGAGTTCGGGGTTTTCAGTTTGGAGTTCGCGGATATTAGCCGCCGATCCGCAGGTTCACCACCCGCTGTCCCACGCGCGGGTCCATGCTCTGCACCAGCAGGCTCACGTAATCGCCTTCCTTGAGCGCACCGAGGGCCGTCTGCAGATCGCCCACGCTGCGGATGTCCTTGCGTGTGGGATAGCGAATCTCGAGGATCACGTCGCTGCCGGCCGCGATCTTGTCGCGCGCCGGGCCATCGTCGGCGACGTCAGAGACGCGCACACCGCGGCCGCCGGTCTTGAGGCGGTCGGCGACCTCCGCGGGGAGCGGTTCGACCGACAGCCCCAGCTTGCCCGCCGCCGGGGCCGAACCCGGACGATCGACCCCCGGATTGGCCGCCGCAACCACACCGGCCGGATCGGCCTCGGCCAGCTTCACCTTGAAGCTCTTCTTGCTGCCGAAGCGCATGGCCTCGACCGGCACCATCTCACCCACCCGGTGCGAGCGCACGATACGCTGCAGCGCGCTCACGCGGTCGACCGGCTTGTTGTCGACCGAGACGATGACGTCACCCACTTCGATGCCGGCGGCCTTGGCCGGCCCGCCTTCGGGCGGATTGAAGCCCGCGACCTTCACGCCGGCGACCCTGGCCAGTCCGTTGATGCCGGCGTCCTCCGGATCGACCGGGCGCACCGACACGCCGATCACCGGAATGCGTACACGCCCTTCCTTGATCAGGTCGTCGGCCACGCTCTTCACGAGCGTGATCGGAATGGCGAAGCCGTAGCCCGAGTAGAAGCCGGTCTGCGACATGATCGCGCTGTTGAGGCCAATGACCTCGCCGCGCAGGTTGATGAGCGGGCCACCGGAGTTGCCCGGGTTGATCACGGCGTCCGTCTGAATGAAGTCGGAGATCGTGAAGTTGCCGGCGTTCGGGAGGTTGATCTCCGAGCCGCGGCCCTTGGCCGAGATGATGCCGGCCGTGACCGTGAAGTCGAGGCCCAGCGGGTTGCCGACGGCAAGGACCCACTCACCGATGCGGGTGCGCTCGTCGTCGCCCGTGGTGAGCGTCGGGAGCCCCTTGGCGTCGATCTTCACGACGGCCACGTCGGTCGTGGAATCGGTGCCCACCACCTTGGCGCGGAACGAACGGCCGTCGCTCAGCGTGATGGAGACCTGATCGGCGTCGGCAACGACGTGGTTGTTGGTGACGATGTAGCCGTCGGCCGAGAGGATGAAGCCGGAGCCTTCGCCGCGCGACTGCCGCGGCTGCTGGCCACCGAACTGGTCGAGGAAGTCGTCCATTCCCTGCGGCACGCGGCCGCGGATCTGCGCGCGCGGCTTGTACGACTTGGTCGTATTGACGGCGACGACCGCCGGCGTCACGCGCTCGGCGATGTCGGCGAACGAGGCATTGCCCTCGGGGCCGGCCGGCCCGCGCCCGATGACGGTCGCGCGCGGCGTGGTGGGGCTCTGGGCCCAGCTGATCTTCGTCCAGTCCATGCCGGACGCGAACAGGACGCCTGCGCCGAAGCAAAGCACGGCGGCAGACGCGAAGCGGAATCGGGAGAATCGTGCAGCCATGGTTCGTGACTCGTTGGTGTGTCGGGACCCGTACTTCGCCATGTTCAGACACCAAAGCCCCGCCAGGAGTTTCCGGCGGGGCTCGGCGTGTGTCCAGAGGCCTTACTTCTTGTCGTCGACGATTTCGTAGTCGGCTTCGACGACGTCATCGGCCTTGGCCCCACCCGGGGCGGCGCCGGCGTCACCCGCCGGGGCCCCACCCTCAGCCGGGGCATCCTGCGCCGCCTGCTGCTGGTAGAACGCCTGACCGGCTTCGCTGTAGGCCTTGCTCAGCTCTTCCTGCGCGGCGCGGATCTCGTTCAGGTCGTCGCCGCGGAGCGCCTTGCGGGCCCGCTCGATCGACGCGTCGATCCGCTCCTTGAGCGGCGCGGCCACCTTGTCGCCCCACTCCTTCACGTTCTTTTCGACTTCGTACGTCTGCGAGTCGAGACGGTTGCGCGTGTCGATCTCCTCGCGACGCTTCTTGTCTTCCGCCGCGTTCTTCTCGGCATCCTTCACCATCTTGTCGATCTCGCTGTCCGACAGGCCGCTCGAGGCCTCGATGCGGATCTTCTGTTCCTTGCCCGACGCCTTGTCGCGCGCGGCCACGTGCAGGATGCCGTTGGCATCGATGTCGAACGTGACCTCCACCTGCGGCATGCCGCGCGGAGCGGGCGGGATGCCCGTGAGCTGGAACTTGCCGATCGTGCGGTTATACACTGCCAGATCGCGCTCGCCCTGCAGCACGTGGATTTCCACCGTGGTCTGGTTGTCGTCGGCGGTCGAGAACGTCTCCGCCTTCTTGGTCGGGATGGTCGTGTTGCGCGGGATGAGCACCGTCATCACGCCGCCGAGCGTTTCGATACCGAGCGAGAGCGGCGTCACGTCGAGCAGGAGCACGTCCTTCTGCTCGCCGGTGAGCACGGCGCCCTGAATGGCGGCGCCCACGGCCACGACTTCGTCGGGGTTGACGCCCTTATTGGGCTCCTTCCCGAAGAAGGTCTTCACGACTTCCTGGATCTTCGGAATGCGCGTCGAGCCACCGACGAGAATGACCTCGTCGATATCGCTCGGCTGCATGCCGGCGTCCTTGAGCGCCTGCTTCATGGGCTCGAGCGTGCGCTGGACGAGATCGTCGACCAGCTGCTCGAACTTGGCGCGCGTGAGCGTGTAGTTGAGGTGCTTCGGACCCGTCTGGTCGGCGGTGATGAAGGGCAGGTTGATGTCCGTCGTGCTCGCGCTCGACAGCTCCATCTTGGCCTTCTCGCCGGCTTCCTTGAGGCGCTGGATGGCCATCGGATCCTTCGAGAGGTCGATGCCCTGGTCGCGCTTGAACTCGGCCACGAGCCAGTCCATGACGCGCTGGTCGAAGTCGTCGCCGCCGAGGTGCGTGTCACCGTTGGTGGCCTTCACTTCGAACTGCCGCGTGCCGTCGACGTCGTACAGCTCGAGGATCGAGATGTCGTACGTGCCGCCGCCCAGGTCGAAAACGGCGACCTTCTCGTCGGTCTTCTTGTTCTTGTCGAGGCCGTAGGCGAGGGCAGCCGCCGTGGGCTCGTTGACGATGCGGAGCACCTCGAGGCCGGCGATCTTGCCGGCGTCCTTGGTGGCCTGCCGCTGCGCGTCGTTGAAGTACGCCGGCACGGTGACCACCGCCTTGGTGACCGGGTGGCCGAGGTAGTCTTCGGCGGTCTGCTTCATCTTCTGCAGGACCATGGCCGAGATCTCGGGGGGCGTGTAGCGCTTGCCCCCCACCTCGACGGCGGCCACATCATTCGGGCCGGCCACGATCTTGTACGGAACGCGCCCCTGCTCGTCCTTCGCCTCGGCCACGCGGCGGCCCATGAAGCGCTTGATCGAGAAGATGGTGTTCTGCGGGTTGGTGACGGCCTGCCGCTTGGCGATCTGGCCAACGAGGCGCTCGCCATCCTTGGTAAAGCCGACGACGGACGGCGTGGTACGGCCGCCTTCGGCGTTCGGAATCACGACCGGATCGCCACCTTCCAGGACGGACACGACAGAATTGGTCGTGCCGAGGTCGATGCCGATAACTTTTTCAGCCATGGGGATCTCGAGTGAGAGGTCCTGCGGATAAGGTGCGCGAACGGCCGGACGCCGCGGCGCGGTTGCTCGGTCGTGGAAAGGGCAAGGGACGGGCCGAACTTCCTCTGCCGGTCCGGCGTAGATGAACAGGAATGCGCCGGTTCCAGGTCTGCCCAAGCGGCAGACTGCCATTTTGACCCAAGGCGAGTGCCATGTTTCCGGTCTCTGACGACAATCCGACGTTGCGAACGCCCGTGATGACGGTGGCCATTCTGGTGGTCACCTGGGCGGTCTGGCTGCTGGTGCAGGGGGCCGGCGATCCGTTCCGGCTGGCGGTCAGCGTGTGCGACCTCGGGTTCGTGCCCGGGGAGGTCAGCCGCCAGGCGCCGATCGGGCTCGGGGTGCCGCTTGGCGTGATCAATGGGCAGCCGCTGGCGTGTGTGGTGGACAACCAGGCGATCAACTGGTTCACCCCCCTCGTCTCGATCTTCCTGCACGGCAGCTGGATGCACCTGATCGGCAACTCGCTGTATCTGTGGGTCTTCGGCAACAATGTGGAAGACAGCATGGGGCGGGGGCGGTTCCTGGCGTTCTACCTGCTCACGGGTGTGCTGGCGGCGATGGCGCATCTGGCCGTGGATCCCACGTCGCCGGTGCCGACGGTGGGCGCATCGGGAGCGATCTCGGGGATCATGGGGGCCTATCTGGTCATGTATCCGCGCGTTCATGTGCGGACGTACATCCCGCCGATCTTTCTCTTCCGGTTGCCGGCGTGGAGCGTGCTGATCTTCTGGTTCGGCAGCCAGGTGGTGTCGGGATTGCCGGAGCTGTCGCCGTTGCGCCGCGAGATCTCGGGAGGCGTGGCGGTGTGGGCGCATGTGGGGGGATTCGTGGCCGGTGTCCTGCTGGCGCGGCTGTTCGAGAACACCGACCTGGTGCGGCGACGGAAGTCGTTGGGCGACGCGAAAATGGTTTGGTCATGAACCATTCAGCGTGACGCGACGCTGTGTAACGAACGTGTTACCCGATGGCGCCCACCGTTCGGTGACGCGATCGTTACAGGGCTCACGGTATCGGACTCCCGCGTTCGCCTGCTTTTGTTGAGCAGCGATCGGTCCGTCCGGACCCTTCGTGTCCCCTCGCTGCCGCTTTTGTGAAGCTCTTCGCCAAAGACGAGTCTTTCTTCGACGCGTTCCGCCAGCTCGCCACGCACATCGGCGAGGCCGCGCGTCTGCTCCGTACCCTGTTTGAGAATCCCGCCGATGCCCCGCGCATCGTGCCGCAGATCAAGAAAGTCGAGACGGACGGCGACGCCATCGTGGTCGCCATCAACCAGCGCATCGACACGAGCTTCGTGACGCCGTTGGACCGCGAGGACATTCACCTGCTCGCGAAGCGGCTCGACAACGTGATCGACCTCATCAACGGCGCCTCCCGTCGCGTCCTGATGTTCCGGGTGACGTCGCCGCGACCGGGCGGCGTCGCGATGGCCGACGTGCTGGTGCGCGCGGCGCACGAGATCCAGCTCTCGGTCGGCGACGTGACGAAGCGCCAGAAGATGATGGAACACAGCAAGACGATGAAGACGCTGGAAGAGGAAGGCGACGTGCTCTATGCGCAGTCGGTCGGCGCGCTCTTCGAGCACGATGAGCCGGCCATCGAAGTGCTCAAGTGGAAGGAGATCTTCGACGCGCTCGAGCATGCCATCGACGAGTGCGAGGATGTGTCCAACGTGCTCGAAAGCATCGCGCTCAAGAACAGCTGACGCCTCGCCTTCGATCCTGTGGTCAACTTCGTCGTCTTCATCATCGTCACCGCGCTGGTCTTCGATTTCATCAACGGGTTTCACGACTCGGCGAATTCGATTGCGACCATCGTCGGGACGCGAGTTCTGAACCCGCTCGCGGCCGTGATCTGGGCCGCGGTCTTCAACTTCTCCGCGCTGTTCTTCGTGGGCTCGGGCGTCGCCAAGTCGGTCGCCTCCGGCTTCGTCAGCCTCAACGTCGTCGATGCGAACGTCATCTTCGGTGGACTGCTGGGGGCGATCGTCTGGAACCTGATCACCTGGTGGTTCGGGATCCCGTCGAGCTCTTCGCACGCGCTGATCGGTGGCTACGCCGGTGCGGCCGTCGCGAAAGCCGGGTTGGGCGCGCTGCTCTGGGGCAAAAAGTGGATCGAGACCCTGTCCGCCATCGTGGTCTCGCCGGCGCTCGGGGCGTTCATGGGCTTTCTGCTCATGATCCTGGTGATGAACGTCTTCCGAAAGGTGGCCAACCCGAAAGCGGAGCGGTTCTTCCGGGTGGCCCAGCTCACCAGCTCGGCGCTGCTGTCGCTAGCCCACGGCGGAAACGACGCGCAGAAGACGATGGGCATCATCGTCGGGCTGCTCGTGGCGACCCAGTCGGCGTTTGCGACGCAGACCGGTCTGCTGTCGCACCTGCACGTGACCTCGCTCGAGTCGATCCCGATTTGGGTGGAGTTGAGCGCGTATACGATGATCTCGCTTGGCACCCTCTTTGGCGGCTGGCGCATCGTGCACACCATGGGCACGCGTATCACCAAGCTGCGTCCGGTGGGTGGCTTCTGCGCGGAAACGGGCGGTGCACTGGTGATTCTGGTGGCGACCCGCATCGGCATTCCCGTCTCCACGACCCACACCATCACCGGTGCCATTGTCGGTGTCGGCGCCACCAATCGGCTCTCGGCCGTGCGGTGGGGGCTCGCCAGTCGCATCGT
>JBDHVK010000125.1:0-11566 GCA_039809645.1 Gemmatimonas sp. | reverse complement strand
CAGATCGATCAGCCGGAAGATCTGCTCGAGACCATCGAACAGCAGGTGTTCCAGCGCCGGTTCGGCGAAGTCGTGCGGCTCGAGGTGCAGCGTGACATGCCGGATCCGATGCGCCAGCTGCTGCTCGAAGAGCTGGGCGAGAGTGAAACGCAGCTGGTGGCGCCGCTCGGGCCCCGCGACGTGCATGATCTCGACGACCTGCTCGAGCTCGGTGACCTGATGCAGCTCGCCCTGCTCGATCTGCCGGAGTTGCGTGACCCGCCGCACTCGCCGGTCGTGCCGCCGGCGTTTCGCGACGCCCGCAATGTCTTCGAGGCCATCCGCGAGCGAGACATCCTCGTGCATCATCCGTACGAGTCGTTCACGTCATCGGTGGAGGCGTTCCTCGAGGCGGCGGCGAACGATCCGAACGTGCTGGCCATCAAGCTCACGCTCTATCGCACGTCGGGCGACATGGCGATCGTGCGCGCGCTGACCGAAGCGGCCGAGGCGGGCAAGCAGGTGGCGGTGCTGATCGAACTGCAGGCGCGCTTCGATGAACAGAACAACATCTCGTTCGCGCGCACCATGGAAAGCTACGGCATCCATGTGGCGTACGGGCTGCCCGGGCTCAAGACGCACAGCAAGACGGTGCTCGTGGTCCGGCGCGACGCCGATGGCATCCGTCGCTACGTCCACATCGGGACCGGCAACTACAACTCGAAGACCGCGCGACACTACACCGATATGGGGCTCTTCACGTGCGAGCCGCAGATCGGCGCCGACATCGGCGACCTGTTCAACTCGCTGACGGGCGTCTCTCGGCAGCGCCGATACCGACGGCTGGCGGTCGCACCGGCGTCGCTGCGGGCGCGCGTCCTCGAGTTGATCGATCGCGAGACCGCGCATGCCCAGGCCGGGCGCGGGGGGCGCATCATCGCCAAGATGAACGCGCTCGTGGATCCCGAGGCGATCGCCGCCCTCTATCGGGCGTCGCAGGCCGGCGTCGAGATCGACCTGATCGTGCGCGGCATCTGTTGCCTGGTGCCAGGCCTGCCGGGGACCAGCGATCACATCCGGGTCATCAGCATCATCGGACGGTTTCTCGAGCATTCGCGAATCGCCTCCTTCGCGAACGGCGGGAATCCGGAGTACTATATCGGCTCGGCGGATTGGATGCCGCGGAACTTCGATCGACGCGTGGAGACCATGGCGCCGATCGATGACCCGGCGCTCCACCGCGGGTTGCAGGCGGTCCTTGCGACGTGTCTCGACGACAACCGGCAGGCGTGGGAGCTCGGCGCCGATGGGCGCTACACTCGACGTACGCCCGGCGCCACCGAGGTGCGTGCCACGCAGCAGCGGCTGATGAAGCAGCCCTGGGGATACGAACCGCCGCCGGCGCCCAAGCGAAAGAAGAAATCGTCGAGCTGAGCCCCTTACCGTAGACCCATGTTTCGTTCTTCACACCGCGCCGCCATCCTGGTGGGCGCGCTACTCGCGTTCCGCCTCGAGGCGCAGCCCGCGCCGGCGTTCCCGAATCCCTCCGTCACGCTCGACGGGAAGGGCATCACCTTCTACGGAACCGACAGCGTGAGCAAGGTCAACCTCCGGTTCCGGGTGCAGGAGCTCCTGTCCGCGACCTCGGAGGGAGAAAGCGATCTGGGCGTGCGGCGGACGAATCTCTCGGTCCGACGCATGCGTCTCCGCCTCGAGGGCACCCTCAAGGATCCTCGACTGAAGGTGAACGTCCAGCTGGCGTTTTCTCGCGCCGACATGGACATCGAGAACACCGGCATCGCGAACGTGCTGCGCGACGCGTACCTCACCTGGCAGTTCACCCCGCACCTCGCGGGTTCGTTTGGTCAGGCCAAACTTCCGGGAAATCGGCAGCGCCTGGTGTCGTCGAGCGAGTTGCAGACGCCTGACCGATCACCGGTGAATGCGCTCTTCACGGTCGACCGTGATGTGGGCGGCTTCCTGTCGTACTCCAACGCCATCGGGCGCGGGCGCTACGTCATCCGTGGTGCCATCACGTCGGGCGAGGGGCGCAACCCCGCCGCCGGCGATGGTGGGCTCGCCTATACCACGCGCTGGGAACTGCTCCCCTTCGGCGCGTTCACGAATGGCGGCGACTATGTGGAAGGCGATCTGATGCGCGAGCGGTCGGTGAAGCTGTCGATTGCGGCTGGACTTTCGCACAACGACCGGGCCGCACGGACCGGTGGTCAGCTCGGCCCCACGCTGTTCGCGGCCCGGAGCATGACCACCTACTTCGCCGACGCACTCCTGAAAAAGCGGGGCGTCGCCATCGCGGTCGAGTACGCGCACCGCACGGCGCCCGATCCGATCACGCGCAGCGGCGCAACGGTGCGCGCCATTCAGGCTGGTGAGGGGGTCAACGTGCAGGCCAGCTGGTTGCTTCCTCATCGCGCGTGGGAACCGCAGCTGCGGTTCTCGAGCGTCACGCCGGCCCTGGCTTTGCAGGCCACCGACAGCGAGGCGGCGCGCGAGTCTGCCGTCGGTGTGGCCCGCTACGTCAACGGTCATCGCATCAAGATGAACGCCGAGGCGATCCACGGCCGGTATACGATGCTCTCCACCGGGCAGCGCCGCGGCGAGTGGACGCTCCGCTTCGGTGCCGAAGTCGGCATCTGACGCGTCCGGCTACTCGCCGTCGCCCTCGTCGGCGGTGATCTCCGTGCCGTCGGGCGCAACGACGACGACGCGCCGGTCGAGCACCTCCTCCAGCAGGTGGCGCTTGCGGCTCGCTCCCCAGCATTCGAGGCGCACGTTGGTCGCCCCCGCCGCTTCCCGCACCGAGACCTGCACCGTCTCCCCGCTCCACTTCACCGCCATCGAATCGACCGCGGCCACATGACCGCGGTCCATGCCGTCGGCGAAGCGCAGAATGGCCGACAGCTTGATGATGCGCTCGCGTGAGGCGCGATCGAGGTCGCCGAATCCGACGTGCTTCGACTTGGGTGGCGCTCCCCGGTGATAGCGCGCGATGTGGGCGATGATCACCTGCTCGGCCGGCGTCATTCCCAGCAATTCGGCATGCGAAATGAGATGAAATGAGTGCTTGTGGTGCTTCTCGTAGTTGATGTGATACCCCACATCATGCAGCAGCGCTGCGTCGGCCAGCAGCCGACGGTCTTCCGGGGTCAGCGCCATGCGGCTCGCGAGCGCATCGAACAGCTGCAGGGCGAGCCGCTGTACCTGTCTCGCATGC
This sequence comes from Gemmatimonas sp., assembly GCA_039809645.1. Taxonomy (GTDB): domain Bacteria; phylum Gemmatimonadota; class Gemmatimonadetes; order Gemmatimonadales; family Gemmatimonadaceae; genus Gemmatimonas. Next base: position 8,352 of record JBDHVK010000125.1, on the reverse strand, counting down.
GGCTCTTCATAGTGACACCGCTCTGCGAACTCCCGCACGCTGCGATCACGAGCCACGCCGGGATCCACGATGGGCGGCATCACGCGCGCCGCCTCGAGCAGAAGCCCTTCGCGGATACCGTACGCGGAGGTGAGCATATCGCGGGGGTCGAAGCGGGCGAGCACCTCGGCCGCCACGGCCAGCCCGGCCACGATGATGTCCGACCGCGCCGGATTGAGCCCCGGCACGTAACGCCGTTCGTCGGCGTCGAGTTGCTGCAGCCAGTCGAGCACATGCTCGAGTTCGGCGCGCGTGACACGGGTGCCGTGGGTGCCGCGCACCGAAACACTCTGCCGCGAGAGCATGATGCCGGCGAGGTTGGTGAACGTACCGCCGGAGCCGATGATCTGCGCCCCGCGCCAGTCCTTGACCGGCACGGCCTTCTTGAGCCCGGTCCGCACATGCTCGCGAAGTGCTCGCACGCGACGTGGCCGTACCGACGGCGTCAGGAACTTCTCGGTGAGGCGAACCGCGCCGTAGGGCAGGGAGGCGAGACGCTCGATCAGGCCGTCCTTGGCGAGCACGAGTTCCAGCGAGCCACCGCCGATGTCCATCACGACGGTGCGCCCGGCGCCAAGTTCGAAGTGCGCCAGGGCACTCCGATAGCAGAGGATGGCTTCCTCTTCGCCACTCAGGATGCGCACTGCCTCTCCCGTGGTCGCCGCCAGCTGGGCCGTGAAGGCGCCGCCGTTGACGGCGTCTCGGACCGCGCTGGTCGCGACGATTTCGATGCGCTCCGCGCCGAGCTGCCGCGCTAAGGTGACCATGCGCTGCACGGCCGCCAATGCCGCCTCGATGGCCGTCTCCGAGAGGGCGTTCGTCGTCTCGAGTCCCTCGCCCAGTCGGGGCATCGCCTTCATTTCATCGACCACGCGTATCTGACCCGTGGGGGAGACATCCGCGATGATCTGCCGCACCGAGTTCGAGCCGATGTCGATGGCGGCGATACGGACGTCGGAACCCGAGGGAGCAGTCATGCGGCGGTCAGGAAGAGGCGGGCGACGTGGAAGCAGGCGGCATGGCGGAGCCGCGGCCGGCAGGAGGCTCCGCGTCCTCGTCGAAGCGATGCCGGATCTGCTTCCCTTCCGCAAGATACACGGCGTCCTCGCCGATGTTGGTCGCCAGATCGGCGACCCGCTCCAGATTGCGACTCACCAGCAGCAGTTCGAGCGATGGGGAGATGACGCGCGGATCGCCCATCATGTGGACGAGCAGGGTGCGGAAGATGTCTTCGTGCATCCCATCCACCTCGTCGTCCGCCTTGCCCACGGCCCGCCCCAGTGCGCCGTCCCCGCGGATGAAGGCATCGAGGGCATCACTCAGCATGGCCCGGGACCGGCGCGCCATCTCGGCGAGTGCCGGCAGCGCCGGCCCGGCTGGCCCTGCGGCCATGCGTCCAACGGACTGCGCAATGTTGACGGCGTGGTCGCCCACGCGCTCGAGATCACTCGACACCTTGATGGCCCCGATCAGGAAGCGCAGATCGCGCGCCATGGGCTGCTGCAACGCCAGCATCGCGATCGCCTGATTCTCCGCTTCCACCTCCATGCGGTCGAGTTCACGGTCGGCGTCGATGACGGCCGCCGCCTTGTCGAGATCACGCTCGACCAGCGCCTCCACCGAAAGGGCCACGAGACTCTCGGCCCGCTCGGACATGTCGAGCAGGCGCTGCTTGAGGCGCGCCAATTCGTCATGGAAATGGCGATAGCCGCCACCAACTTCCGGCATCAGCCGAATCTCCCGGTAATGAAATCTTCCGTGCGTGAATCACTCGGGCGCGTGAAGAGGCGTGCGGATTCGCCCTCTTCGACGAGCACGCCGTCCACGAGCAGCGCCGTCCGATTGGCGAGTCGTGCGGCCTGCTGCAAGTTATGGGTCACAATCACGATCGTCAGCACCGGCTGGAGTTCGTAGAGCAATTCCTCGATGCGCTGGGTGGCCTGCGGGTCGAGGGCGCTGGTGGGTTCATCGAGCAACAGCACTTCCGGCGAGTTGGCCAGCGCACGGGCGATGCACAGGCGCTGTTGCTGCCCGCCAGAGAGTGTCCACGCGTTCTCGTGGAGGCGATCCCGCACCTCCTCCCAGAGCGCCGCTCGGCGAAGGGCATCCTCGACGCGCTCCTCGAGATCGGTGCCCCGCGCCAGACCGTTCAGACGCGGTCCGTAGGCCACGTTGTCGAAGATCGAACGGGGGAACGGATTCGAGCGCTGGAACACCATGCCGACCCGCTGCCGCAGCAGCGTGACGTCCGTGGCGGTGCCGTGGATCTCCTCGCCGTCCAGCAGCACCGATCCACTATGGCGAACACCGGGAAGGCCGTCGTTCAGCCGATTGATGGCCCGCAACAGCGTGCTCTTGCCCGATCCGGACGGCCCGATGAGTGCGGTGACACTTTGCGGTTGAATGGCCAGCGACACGTTGGTCAGCGCCGGTACATCGTCGAACCAGGCGGAGTAGCGCTGGAAGGTGACGGCTCCAGGTGCGTGCGCGGGCACGCGGCGCGCCGCGCTCATCCGAAACGCCCGGTGATGTACGCCTCGGTGCGCGGATCCCGCGGGGCGGTGAACAGCTCGCGGGTGGTGGCCCGCTCGATCACGCGTCCCTGCAGCAGGAACACGGTATCGTCCGAGATGCGGGCCGCCTGCTGCATGTTGTGCGTCACCATGATCATGGTGACGGTGCCCCGAAGATCGTAGATGAGCTCCTCGATGCGTTGCGTGCCGAGCGGATCGAGTGACGCGGTGGGCTCGTCGAGCAGGAGGACACGGGGGCCAATGGCCAGGGCGCGCGCGAGGCACAGGCGCTGCTGCTGGCCGCCCGACAGCGTCATGGCGTTGCCATCCAGCCGATCGGCCACTTCGCGCCAGAGGCCGGCGCGGCGCAGCGCGTCGGCCACCACGTCCTCGATCTCGCGCCGGCCAAGACGCGGGTGCTGCGCGCGCAGGCCGGAGGCGACGTTGTCGAAGATCGACATGGTCACGAACGGCGTGGGACGCTGAAAGACCATGCCGATCCGACGGCGAAGCGAGACCAGGTCGGCCGCCGCACCGTACACCGATTCCGACTCCACCTGATCGGTTCGGCTGATCTGGACGTCTCCCCGCACCCACGCGAGTGGCTGCTCCTCGTGCAGCCGGTTGATACAGCGCAGCAGGGTGCTCTTGCCACACCCCGACGGACCGATGATGGCGGTGACACGACCGGGTTGACTGCGCAGCGCGATGTCGTGGAGCGCCGTTCGCGGACCGTACCCCGCCGACAACGCGGCGATGTCGACACCGGGCGCCGAGTCCGTCGCCCGCGATGGTGCGAGCATCGTCGTCACAGCGGTTCCTCATGTCGCCCGACGCGTGGCGTGACCGCGGCCAGAAGGCGGGCACGGGAGCGGGTGACCCACCGGGTCGTGAAGCCGATGCCGGCAACGAGGAGCAGCAGCACCAGCGCGCCAGCCCATGCCTGGGCACGCCACTCGTCGTACGGGCTCAAGGCATACGCGTAGATCTGGAGCGGCAGCGCCGCGATGGCGCGCGATGGATCGATCGACCAGAACGGGTTGCCGAACGCCGTGAACAGCAACGGGGCGGTCTCTCCCGCCACCCGCGCCAGCGCCAGCAGGACGGCCGTGGTTACGCCGGGCAGCGCGGTGCGCAGCACCACCTGCCAGGCGGTGCGCCACCGACTGAAGCCGAGGGCCAGCGCGGCCTCGGTAATCGCCTCCGGCACGAGACGCACCATTTCTTCGGTTGCGCGCGCGACGATCGGCAGCACGATCAACGCGAGCGCGACACCGCCGGCCCAGGCCGAAAAGTGGCCCGTCGGTCGGACCACCAACTCCCACGCGAAGAGGCCGATCACGATCGACGGCAGGCCACTCATCACGTCGGCGAGCATACGGGTCACGGCGGCCAGCCGCGACGGGCGACGCTCGGCGAGATACAGGCCGGCACCGATCCCTACCGGGACGCCGAGCGTCACGGCGATGGCCACCAGCACAAGGCTGCCGACCACTCCGTTGCCCACGCCGCCGCCCCGCACGCCCGGTGGTGCGGGCGGGTGGGTGAGGAAACTGGGCGTCAGCTGTCCGATCCCGTTGACGACGATGTAACCCACAATGAGCACGAGCGGCGCGAGCGCGAGCGCACTGCCGAGCCAGATGAGCACCGTCATGAGCTGGCTCACCCGTTGACGGCGCGGCATCGAGCGCGGCAGCGAGCGCGGCCGCGCGCGCGGCGCCGGCGCGGCCGCGGATGTGCGAGTGTCGGACACGCGGTTCATGTCCAGCGCCCCGACATCGAGCCGCCACGCTGCACACGCGAGACCAGCCATCGCGCGATGAGGTTGACGAGCAGCGTAAGGCCCAGAAGGACGGTGGCCACCGAGAGCAGCGCCGCCAGATGCGTCGCGTTCGACGCCTCGGCGAACTCATTCGCCAGCAGGGACGCCATGGTGTAGGTGGGGTCCAGCAGCGAGGCAGGCAGGGCGTGCCGATTGCCGATGACCATCGTGACCGCCATCGTTTCACCGAGCGCACGGCCAAGCCCGAGCATGATGCCGCCGAAGAGCCCCGGGCGCGCGGCGGGGAGCAGCGCATCGCGAATCACTTCCCAACGCGTGGCGCCGAGGGCGAGCGCGGCTTCGCGTTGCGCGCGTGGCACCGCGAGCAGGACATCGCGACTGACGCCGGCGATGTAGGGCAGGATCATGGCCGCGAGCAGCAGCGTGGCGGCGAGGAGACTGGGGCCATATGCGGGTCCCCGGAAGAGGCTACCGGGCACCAGCATGAGGCTGGGCATGACCGTGCGCCGCAAGAAAGGCAGCAGCACGAAGATGCCCCAGAGGCCATACACGACCGAGGGAATCGCGGCCAGCAGATTGACCAGAAAGGTGAGCGGCTCACGCACAGGGCGCGGCGCCAGTTCAGCCGACAGAATGGCGACCGAGAGCGCGAGGGGAGTCGCCAGCAGCAGCGCGAGTAGCGACGAGAGCAGGGTGCCCCCGATGACGGGCAAGGCGCCGAACCGTCCGCGAGGGACATCCCACACGCTTCCGGTGAGCAATTCGCCGGCGTGTCGCGAGAGGACTGGCCACGCGCCCCGCAACAGATACGCCGCCAGCAGCGCGAGGACGAGCGGAATCGCCGCCGCGCAGGCGGCGGTGATTGGGCGATAGAGACGATCCCCCAGGCCACGCGGCCCAGGGCCATACGAACCGGATGTCGTCACCGGCGCGACGCGTCGCCCGCGGTCAGCTGCTCCAGGCGTTCCACGATGCGCGCGGCCGCGTCGCTCGGCAGGGGCACGTATCCCAGCGTGCTCGCGAGATCCCCGCTCTCGAGCAGCGCCCAGCGGAGAAATGCCACCAGTTGCTCCGTCTTGGCGCGCCCGATTGCCTCCGGCGCCAGCAGCATCCACGTGAACGACGCGATGGGGTATGACTGCGCGCCCGGCGCGTTGACAATCGACAGTCGCAGATCGGCGTCCGCGCCGCTCGTCGCGCGCGACGAAACCGAGTCGAGTACGGCCGTGGCGGCCGACGCGATCTCGAACGGCATGGGTGAAATGAACCGTCCTTCGCGATTGCGCACATGGACTACGGGCAATCGGTTCTGCCGGGCATAGACCACTTCCAGATAGCCAAGCGCTCCGACCATTTGCTTGACCTGGCCGGCAACCCCTTCATTGCCCTTGCCGCCGATCCCGACGGGCCAGCGTACCTCCTTGCCTCGGCCTGGGCCGTCGGCCCACGCCGGCGAGACACTCGTCAGATAGTCGCTGAAGATGTACGAGGTCCCGCTGCCATCGGCGCGATGCACGACGAGAATATCGGTCGCCGGGAGTGTCAGATCGGTGTTGAGGCCCTGAATCCGCGGATCGTTCCAGCGATTGATGCGACCCAGGAAGATGTCGGCGACCACATCGCCGCTCAGACGGAGCGGATGCTTGAGCCCCGGCAGGTTGTAGGTCAGTGCGACGGCACCAATCACCGTGGGAATGTGCCACACCTTCATGCCGGCGCCGGCGAGTTCCTGATCACTCATGGGCACATCGGTCGCGCCGAAGTCCACCGTGCGCGCCACGACCTGACGAATACCGCCGCCGGACCCGATCGACTGGTAGTTGATGCGCACGTTGGTCTGTTGCGCGTATTCGTTGAACCAGCGGGCGTACAGCGGATACGGAAACGTTGCGCCGGCTCCCGTGAGATCGACACGCACACCGTTCACCACGGCCGCGGTCGTGCGGCCGTCGCTGTTCGCGCCATCCGGTCGACCGCAGCTTGCCAGGAGCGCGAGGCCGCCGAGCAGGACGCACAGGCACCGAGCAGAATGACCCATACGTCAGATCCGATTCGCGTAGCTGAGCAACTTGAAGCGGCCATCCCGCTCGAGAATGGTCCCGAAGAGATTCCCCGAGAGCGGCTTCTTGCCGGGAGCCGCGAAGGTCACCGTGCACCGCTTGTACAGCCGATTGCGACCTTCGATCTCGGGCGCCGGGCAGTCGAGTCCACTGACGCGGACTGCGCTGCCACCCAGGCGAGCGAGCAGATCGCGGGCACCCTTGTCCGACGCCGTCAGCAGTTGTCCGTAGAGCAGACCGGGCGGTGCTTCGTACGGCGGCTTGCTGAGCGGAGACTCTTCGTAGAACAACCACGCAAACTCGGCCTGCGTCATGATCATGGCCGAGAGGTCGGCACTGTCGCGCGCCGCGAGATCCTTCGCCAGGCGCTCGACGAGCGCCTCCTTCGAGCGGCTTGCCCCGCTCAATGTATCAACGCGCGGGATCGCGGCCCGAAAGCGTTGCAGCGCTTCGCCGACCGGCAGGATGGAGTCCACCACGCCGCCCGCGGCGACGACCTCGCGGACGTGCTCCGCCTGCTTGGCGGCCTCACGCTCCGCCGGCGAGGGCTCTCGGGTGCAGGCGGCGAGGCCGGCCGCCAGCGCGAACGGGACGGCGCGAGACAATGGCCGCCAGCGAAACCGGCGGTGGCGCAGGGGGAAAAGACGAAGCGAGAAAAACATGGTGATCCAGGAAAACAACAGGCCGGCGCCCGAACTCGAGCGCCGGCCTGTCGGGTTGTCAAAGCTACTGCCGGGCGCGCGGGCCGCGAGGGTCGCGGCCCGCGCAGAGACTCAGTTGCGCGCGTAGCTCGTCCAGCCGGCCCACCACTTGGTGGTCGCCGCCGGATCGACCGCGCCGCGATACGCCGTGGGCACGATGAACGTCCCGGCGCGGGCGGCGATGCGTGGATCGTTGGCGAAGGAGTTGAGTCCACCGGTCGCGATCGGCGAGTTGGCTGCCGGCGTCCAGTCGAAGTCCGCCGCCGTCGTCGTCGCCGAGCCGGCCGGAAGCGCCGTGAAGAGGCTGGCCGCCGTCACGCCGGCCGCCGCCACCGTGTTGTTCTGATTGCGACCCGTGAAGGCGCTCTCCTGCCCGAAGTTCGTGCCCGTCGGGTCGAAGATGATGCCGCCGTTCTGCGTGCCGTTGTCGGCCAGGAAATTGTTCTTGAAGAACAGCGAGTCGACGAGGAAGCGGTTGTTGGTGGTCGAGTCGCGCATCGAGATCGCCTGACGCGGCCAGCGCGCGATCACGCCGTTGAAGTAGTAGCCACCCGTGCCGCGACGAAGCACCGCTCCAACCCCGCCGTTGGTCGGCGTGGTCTGCGTGGCGCCGACGCCGATCATCGTGTAGTTCGCGAACATGTTCATCGTCCAGAGACCATCGTCGCGACCCGAGCTCTGCGCGTTGGCGCCGGCCGGCGCCGTGCAGCCGCCGCCGTTGCAGCCGTCGACCTCGAAGCCCTGCGGGTCGGCGGAGATGGCCCCGGCGCCAGCGCGCGGCGTCAGGAAGGTGGACTGGTAGGCGATCAGGAACTGGTTGCGGCCACGATACCCTTCCGACGTGTCGAAGTGATCATCGCCCGACTCGTAGGAGACCAGATACTTGCCGTCGACGGCGCCACCGAACCACTCGAAGGAGTCGTCGAGACCGCTGACCGACTGCAGGTACTCGAGCGTCGTGCCGCTGCCGACCGCCGCGAACGTGAACGAGTTGAGCTCGGCGTCGGGCAGCGTGGCGTAGCCGGCGAACTCCACGCGCACGTAGCGGAGCGTGCCGCTGTTGTCGGCGTCGTTCGTACCGCCGGTGTACACGATGCCTCCCTGCTGGGCCCCGACGACCGAGCCATCCGAGCCTTCCACGATGATGCTCCCCGACCGGTTGTTGCGGCCGTTGCCCACGAGGATCAGGCCGCCCCAGTCACCGGGGGCGCGGTTGCCGGCCGAGCGCTGCGACGTGAACACGACCGGCGCCGAGG
>JBDHVK010000124.1:0-11592 GCA_039809645.1 Gemmatimonas sp. | reverse complement strand
TGGGGTGCCACGCACGACGATATCGCCGCCCTGCTCGCGCCCGATGCCGAGGGCGCGTGGGAAGGCACGCTCAACGCGCTCACGCGCTGGCGGGAGCGGTGGGCGCGCGATGGGCTGATGAGCATGCTCCAGGCATGCTTCGCCGAGCGGCGGGTGTTCGAACGGCTGCTGCCATTCACCGACGGCGACCGTCGCGTCACCAATCTCCGGCATGCCATGGAGCTGGTGCACGCCGCCGCGGTGGAGCGCCAGCTGCACATCGATGGCGTGCTGCGCTGGCTGTCGGCCGAGCGCACCGCGCAGCACACCGAAGCCGACGCCACGGAGCTCCGTCTCGAAACGGATGCCGACGCCGTACAGATCGTCACGATTCACAAGAGCAAGGGGCTCGAGTACGACATCGTCTTCTGCCCGACGCTCTGGAACGCGCGCCTCACCTGCAAGCCGCCGGTCATCGTGCAGGAGGCAACCGGTACGGTCTTTGAACATGGCTCGGATCAGCTGCCCGAACGACTGGCGGTGGCAAATGCCGCACGCCTTGCCGAGGATCTTCGCCTGCTCTATGTCGCGCTGACTCGCGCCCGATTCCGCACGTATGTCACGTGGGGGCCGGTCGTGAAGGGGAATGCCAAGGAGCGCGACGCCTGCCTGCGCGCCGATGGCAGCATTCACTCCGCGCTCGGCTATCTGCTGCTCGTCGACGACGTCATCGACTCGCTGCCGGCCCCCGAGGTCCCCGCGCACGCGGCCGCCGCGCTGTTCGACGGCATGGCGATGATGCCGGCGCATCTCAAGGCTCTCGCGAAGCAGAGCCGCGGTCGTATCGCACTGCGGGCGGTGAGCGGCGCGGTGGGCGGAGCGCGCTGGGAGGCCCCGGCGCCCGACGCACTCCCGCTGCAGGCACGGACCCTCCCCGCGCAGCCTTCGCCCGCGCACCGCTTCCGAACGTTCGCGATCACGAGCTACACCGCCCTCACCAGCGGGCGGAGTACCGAGACGGCCTCCGACCCGGCCGAGGATGTGGCGCGCGACATGGATGCGGCGCTCCCGTCATCATCGGCGTACGCCGTGACTGCTGCGGCGCTGCGCTCGCTCGCACGGCGCGACTTCCGGGCCTTCCCGGCCGGCGCGCGCGAGGGCACCGTACTGCATCGGCTGTTCGAGACATCGCGCTTCACCGATGGGCCGGAACAGCTCCGTCCGCGCGTGACGCGCGTGCTGCAATGGCATCACCTCGCCGACAGCGACACCGACGAGCGCATCGATGCCGTGGTGGACATGATGAGTGCGGTGCACGCGACGCCGTTCGCGGCCGGCGCCCACACCGTGTGTCTGGCGGACGTGTCACCAGCGCGCGCCCGGCACGAATGGCAGTTCACCCTCCCCGTGGCGAGCGCCGGCGTACCGCTCACGTCCCGCGCCATCGCGAACGCCTTTCGCCGTGCGACGGACCCTCGCCTGCACGCCTACGCCGATCAGGTACAGGCGTTGCCGATGCGCCGGGTGTTCGGATTTCTCCAGGGCTTCGTGGACCTCGTGTTCGAGCAGGACGGCCGCTGGTGGGTGGTGGACTGGAAGTCGAACCGCCTGCCGCTCGCGCCCGCGAGCTACGTCCACGACGCGTTGCACGAGGTCATGGCGTCGCATCACTACCTGTTGCAGGCGTACCTGTATCTCGTGGCCGTCCACCGCTTCCTGCGAGCGCGCGTGCGCGGCTACGACCCCGCGCAACACCTTGGCGGGGCGGCGTATGCCTTTCTGCGCGGCTTTGGCACCGATGCGAGCGCGACCGGACACGGATGGTACACGCTGCCGGTAGACCTCGCGGTGCTCGACGCGCTCGACCGCGCACTGGACCGCGAGCCCGGCGGAACGCCTGGCGATGGCGACACGGCGGGGGTGATGGCATGAGCATGACCGTGGCCTCCGCTTCGCCGGTGTTGCTCGACGCCAGCCCGCTCGATCGCACGGTGGCGCGTATGCTCGTGCGGCGATTGGCGCCCGCACGTGAAGCCGCCCGTGCGGCGTCGCGCATCGATGTCGAGGCGGTGCGCACGCTCGACCCGCTCCTCTATCACACGGTGCTGCTGGTGAGCGTGGAACGCGCGCACGGCAACAGCTGCGTCTCGCTCAACGACTGGGCCGGCACCAACGTGGTCGAGACGGAGGACGCCGAGCCATTCACCTTTCCCCCTCTCGAAGCGTGGGTGGCGGCGATCGACATCAGTGGCGCCTGCGAGGTCGCGGGGAGCGCGGAGGCGCGCGATCCCATCGAGCGGTCGGCACTCGTGCGCGATGGCGAGCGGCTGTATCTGACGCGCTTTGCCGACGCGGAACGACGGGTGGCCGCGCAGGTGCAGGCACGCGTCAACGCGCGACTCATCGCCGCGGTGGACGAGAGCAGCACCAGTTCCAGCGCGCTCTTCGACAAGCTGTTCCCGGCCACCGCGAACGACGGCCAGCGATCCGCAGCCATGACGGCACTCGCACGGCCGCTCGTCTTCATCACCGGCGGCCCGGGGACGGGCAAGACCACCATGGCCGCCAAGCTGCTCGCGTTGCTGATCGAGGCGGATCCATCGCGCCGCATCGCCCTGGCTGCACCCACCGGTCGCGCGGCCGCACGCCTCGGGGAATCGATGAACGCCGCCGTCCAGCGGGAGCAGCTGCCGGTCGCGGTGGCCGAGCGCCTGCCGCGCAGCGGTGTCACGCTGCATCGGTTGCTTGGCTATCGCCCATGGAACGACCGATTCACGCACACGGCGTCGCTCCCACTGGCCGATGATGTGATCGTGGTGGACGAGGCCAGCATGGTGGATGTCCTGCTCATGGACGCGCTGCTGGCCGCGGTGCGGCCGGATGCGCGACTCATCGTGCTCGGCGACCCTGATCAGCTGGCAAGTGTCGACACCGGATTCGTCCTCGGCGACATCGTGCGCGCGACACGCGCCCCCGCCGCGCCGGTGTCGCTCCGTAGTGCGCTGGCGGAACTGGTCGTGTCGTATCGCTTCGGGCAGCGACCGGGAATCGGTGCCGTGGCGGCCGCCGCCCGAGCGGGCGACGCCGACGCGCTGTTCGCCGCGCTCGCGCCCGGTGCCTTCGATCATGTGGGTTGGCGCGCACAGCGTGGAGGCAGCCTGAGCGCGCTCATCGAGCCGGTGCGGGAACCACTCGAGGCGTATCTCGCGAGTGCTTCCCCTGCCGAGGCGCTCGCCGCGCTTGGACGGTTCCGAATCCTGTGCGCTCTCCGAGATGGCGACGCGGGTGTGCAGGGCCTCAACCTTGCGATCGAGCGGTGGCTGCAACGGCGCGGAGTGACCACCACCGGTTGGTATCATCATCGCCCCGTGCTCATTACGCAGAATGATCCGGCGACGCAGCTGTTCAACGGCGATGTCGGCACGACGTTCATCGAAGACGGTGAGCCGCTCGTGTACTTCGATGGCCCGCATGGCCCCCGCGCGATTGCCCCGGCGCGCCTGCCGGCCCATGAAACCGCGTGGGCCATGACGGTGCACAAGGCCCAGGGGTCCGAATTCGACAGCGTGCTCGTCGTGCTCCCCGACAACGACTCGCGACTGCTGACGCGCGAACTGCTCTACACCGCGGTCACGCGCGCGCGTCAACGCGTGCACGTGGTCGGCAGCGAGGCGACGCTTCGACTCATGGTGCGTCGCAGCGTCGCGCGGAGCTCCGGGTTGGTGGCGCGACTGCTCGGGTGAGTCGCACCCGTCAGGGCGTCTTGGCCCCCTCGTGGGCCTTCCCCATGGGCGACCCCATCAGGTCGCGACCACCCGAGCGCGTGCTCACCATCTTCATGGCACTGTCGGCGAGCGCCTGATTCTTGATCGCCTGCGCCACCATGTACACGCCGTACCAGGGGGCGGCCTGATCGGGGACTTCCGCGGCCGCCTTCTCGTAGTACTGCTGCGCGAGCGGATACTGCTTGGTGCGGAAGGCGACGTTGCCGCTGTCGAGCAGCGCGGCAGACTTCGCCGTCATGCCCGGCGGCGGGCCCGCCATGTTTGCACCGGCGACGCCCGGCGCGGGTGTGGAGGCGCCACCAGCCAGCGGCGTACGCCCCTTGGCATCGTCATCGGCGCAGGCCGTCAGGGCAAGGAGCGCGGTCAGGAGCGAGAATCGTGCACGCATGAAGAAATGGCGAAAGGGGCAGGCGCGGTGTGGCGTCGGAACGCCAACTAGTACCGCCAGCTCAGTCCAATGTACTGCTGCAGGACGCGATCGAGCTGGCCGGTCTCACGATAGTGCGACAGCATGACATACCACGAGCGGCCGATGCCCGCATCGGCGTCCACGCCGATCCACGTCGACGTGGTCGCGCCGAAGTCGGCCGAGGCGCGGGTGTCCTTGCGCCGTCCGGCACTTGCCTCGAGGCGGAACAGGCCGCGCGGTGACAGCTCGAACGATCCCGACACCAGCTGCCCACTCACGGTTGGCCCGTCGTATTGCGTGCCGCGAGCACGCAGCGAGATGCCGAGCGGCGTCAGGCGCGACACGGTCATGGAGGCGGTGTTCGATGTGCTCTTGCCCACCGTGGCTCCATCGCTGATGCGCGTGTCCGCATTCGCGTAGAAGTGCGGCGCGCTGACCGAGGCGCCGCCGAAGTAGCCGCGGCGAAGTGCATCGTCGAACGCGACGTCGGGGGTGATGAAGTCGCGATAGAGCCGGATGTTGCGGCGGCTGTCGTACCCGGCGTTCACCGACAGCCCGCGCGTCACGGCGACGCGCGCCGTGGCGAACGTGCTCGACCAGGTCAGCGGTCGGTTCTGCTCGGCCGTGCGCTTCCAGCCGCGATTGAGATCGACCTCCTGGGTGGCGAAGATGCTCACCACCGGATTCACCAGCATCGTGTTGAGCAGCAGGAACTCGCGGTTCACGCCGTCGGTGCCATAGGAGCCGACGCCGCCCACGGTGGCCTGATACACGCCGCGCGTCCCGGGGGCGTTGTGCCACTGCAGATACGCACCGGCTTCACGGATCTCGGCGGCAGGCATGAACTTCACCTGGTCGGGCTGGGTGCCGGCGATGGCGCCGTACTTCCAGTGCGGGTTGTCGAAGTCCATCGACACGCCATCGAAGAAGCCAACCGGCGAGAGCACCGTCGACAGCTGACGCCCCATCGTGATCCGGCTCGGTGAGCGCCCGGCGGTCTGGTATTCGATCGCCGACTGGTAGACGCGGGTGCTGTTGTCCACGCGCCCCGCGCCCGAACGCTGCTGATGGGCGCGCGCATCGATCAGGAGGCCGAACGCCGACTCGCCGATCCGGTGGCCCTCGAGTCGCACGTCAAAGGCGGGCTGGGTGATGCGTCCGCTGGCACTGGAGCCGTTGTGGATGCTCAGGTAGCGCACCCCCACGCGAGCGTTGACGGTGCGCGGGCCTCGCCGAGTGGGCGTGGTGGATGGGGCGAGAATGGAGCCGCTGGCCGGCGTGGTCGTCGAGCTGCTGCTCCGCGCGGTGGAATCGCCGGACGCGCTCGTCGAGGCGGTCGCGACGGCCACCGCTGGTGTGAAGCGCCCACTGTCGCCGACGACCAGCGGTGCACCGCCCGCGCGCAGGATCCCCGCAGCTCGCGTCGACGAGATGTACTGCACCTCGACGGTGGCCACGACTGAATCCTTGCGCACGATCTGCACCGTGGCCTTCTCGCTCAGCCCCTGGGCCGTCCCCGCGTCGAGATACACGGACTCCCCGCTCAGGTACGTCACGTGGGTCCAGGCATATGGCGAGGCGGTGCTGGCCGTGACCGCCTTGCGGGCACTGTCACTTGGCGCAGCCGACTTGGCCGGGAGCGACTTCGTCGGAGTGGTCCTGGCGGGCGTGGTCGATGCGGGCTTGGCGGGCGTCTTGCGCGCGGCTGGCGTCGGGGTGCCTGGCCGCGTGGTCACCGGACGCCGGACCGGTGGTTGCGCGGTCTGGGCACTCGCGCTGGCCGACCAGAGCGCGACCGCCAGCGCCATCGAGAGCGTCTGTCGCATCAGGAGGACCCTCGCGGATGGCAACTGTAGCAGGCCGCGCTCGTGTAGCTGTACCCGCTGCGCCCACGGTGATCGCTATCGGTCTTGGTCTTCGTGTGGCAGGTCAGGCAGGTGAATTCCTTGTAGTTCGCGTTGTTGGCGTGGCAGTCCGCGCAGCTGCTCCAGCGACCGTTGTGCTTGCCGGAGTAGATCGGGAACCAGCCATCGTGCGCGAACTTGGCGCCGGTCCACGTCGTCGTCGTGTGGCACGTCTCGCACGTGGTCGGGAACGACGCCGTCTTGTGATTCGGGTTCGTGGTGGTGTTGTACTTCGTCAGGTGGCACGATGCGCAGAGCTTCGACGTGCCGCGATAGACGCCGGTGCCGTGGCAATTGCCGCACGCCACCGTCTTGTGGGCGCCGGTGAGCGGGAACGCGGTGGCGTTGTGGTCGTAGGTGCCGGGAATCCAGCCGCTGGTGGTGTGGCAGGTCTGGCAGGTGGTGCCGATCCCATTGGCGGCGTGCGCCGGCTTGGTCGTGGCGTTGTACTTGGGGAGATGGCAGCCGCTGCAGGCCGTGGTCTTGCCCTTGTAGATGCCGTCGCCGTGGCAGCTCGCGCAGGACACCGTCCGGTGCAGGCCGGTCAGCGGGAAGAGCGTCGCGTCGTGATTGAAGGTGGCCGGCGTCCAGGCGGTCGCCGTGTGGCACGTTTCGCACGTCGTGGGGAAGCCGCTCGTCTTGTGATTCGGATTCGTGGTCGCGTTGTACTTCGGCAGGTGGCAGCTGCTGCACAGCATGCTCTTGCCGCGATACACGCCGTCGCCATGGCACCCCGCGCAGCTCACCGCACGGTGCGCGCCGGCGAGCGGGAAGCGCGTCGCGCCATGGTCATACGTGGCCGGCGTCCAGCCATTGGTCGTGTGGCAGGTCTGACAGGTGGTCCCGATGCCGTTGGCCTGGTGCGCCGGCTTGCTGGTGGCATTGTACCGGGTGAGATGGCAGCCACTGCAGGCGGTCGTCTTGCCCTTGTACACGCCATCGCCATGGCAGCTCGCGCACGACACGGACTTGTGCAACCCGGTCAGTGGGAAGGCGGTGGCGTTGTGATCGAAGGTGGCCGGCGTCCAGGCGGTCGTGGTGTGGCACGACTGACAGACCGTGGGGAAGCCGCTCGTCTTGTGGTTCGGCGTGGTCGTGGCGTCGAACCTGGCCTGGTGACAGCCAACGCACGCGGTGGTGGTGCCGGTGTAGGTGCCGTTCGTATGGCAGGCCGCGCAGGCCGCGGTGCGATGCCCACCGGTAAGCGGGAAGCGCGTCGCGTTGTGGTCGAACGTCGCCGGTGTCCACGCCGTGGTGGTGTGACACTGCTGGCACGTCGTCGGGAACCCGGCCGTCTTGTGATTCGGATTCGTGGTCGCGTCGAACTTGGTCTGATGGCAACTCGCGCAGGCACTGGACGTGCCGGTGTAGGTGCCGTTCTTGTGGCACGAGGCGCAGGTCGCCGTGCGATGCCCACCGGTGAGCGGGAAGCGCGTCGCGTTGTGGTCGAACGTCGCCGGTGTCCACGCCGTGGTGGTGTGGCACTGCTGGCAGGTCGTCGGGAACCCGGCCGTCTTGTGATTCGGATTCGTGGTCGCGTCGAACTTGGTCTGGTGGCAGCTCGCGCAGCCGCTCGGCGTTCCGGTGTAGGTGCCCGTCTTGTGGCAGGCGAGACAGGTGGCAGTGCGATGTGCACCGGTGAGCGGGAAACGCGTGATGTTGTGATCGAAGTTCGCCGGCTTCCACCCATTCACCGAATGGCACGAGGCGCAGGCGGTGGAGAAGTTGGCCGAGCGGTGATTCGGGTTCGACGTCGCGTCGAACTTGGTCTGATGACAGCTGACGCAGGCCGTCGGCTTGCCCTTGAAGACGCCATCGCCATGGCAGGCGCTGCATGCGGGGGTCTTGTGCCCACCCTGCAGCGGGAATGCAGTGGCGTCGTGATTGAAACTCGACGGCTGCCAGCCACTCACGCTGTGGCACGTCTCGCAGGTGGTCGGGAAACCGCTGCCGCGGTGGTTGGGCGTCTGCGCGGCGTCGTAGTCCTTCTGATGGCAGGTTTGGCACACGCTGGGCTTGCCGGCGTACACGCGATCGCTGTGACAGGCCAGGCACGCGGCCGCCACGTGACGCCCGAGCAGCGGAAACCGCGTTTGCGTGTTGTGGTTCCACTCCACACCCAGCCACTTGCCCGTGGTGTGGCAGGTCTCGCAGGTCGTGCCGAACTTCGCTTCCTTGTGATGCGGTTGCGTCGTGGCGTCGTAGTTCGACTGGTGGCAGCTCGCGCATGCCGTGGACGTGCCCGCGGTGACGCCATTCTTGTGGCATGACGCGCAGTCGGCGCCGACGTGCGCACCGGTGAGCGGGAAGCGGGTCGAGGAGTGATCGAAGAGCCCCGGCTTCCACGCGCTGGTGCTGTGACACCGCTCGCAGGTGGTGGGAATACCGTTGGCCTTGTGATTGGGCGTGACCGTGGCGTCGTACCGGGCCTGGTGGCAGCTCACACACGTGGTCGGTTTGCCCTTGAACACGCCGTCGTTGTGGCACTGGGCGCAGCTCGCCTGCTGATGCGCCCCATGGAGCGCAAAACTCGTATTCGTGTTGTGATCGAACTTGGCCCCCTGCCACGCCGTGGTCGTGTGGCACGACTCGCAGGCGGCCGGGAAGCCGGCGTGCGGCGGCGTCCTGGCGGCCGTCGCGTCCTTCTGGTGACACGAGGCGCACGCCGACGCCTTGCCGCCGTACACCTTGTCGGCGTGACAGGCGAGGCAGGTGGCCGCCACATGCCGACCCGTGAGCGGGAACTGGGTCTTGCTGTGATCGTATTGAGCGCCCTTCCACACCGTCGTCGTATGACACGTCTCACAGGTCGTGGAGAACTTGGCGGCGGCGTGATCCGGGTTGTTGGACTTGGAGAAGTCGCCCTGGTGGCAGCTCACGCACGTTGACGGCTTGCCCTTGTAGACCTTGTCGGCGTGACACTGCGCGCAGGACACCGTCCGGTGGCCGCCGGTGAGCGCGAACGTCGTCATCTTGTCGTGATCGAACTTCGCGCCCGGCCAGCCCGATGTGGTGTGGCAGGACTCGCAGGCGGTGGGGAACCCCTCATGCCTGGGGGTCGTCGCCTTGGCCGCATCCGGCGCGTGACAGCTGTTGCACGCCATCGACTTGCCGGCGAACACCTTGTCGGCATGGCAGCTGGCACAGGTCGCGACCTGATGGCGCCCCGTGAGCGGGAAGCGGGTGGTGGCGTGATCGAAGGTCGCGCCGCTCCACGAGCTGATCGTGTGGCAGGTCGTGCAGTCGGTGCTGAACTTGGCCGACGCATGCGCCGGGCTCGTCGTGGCCTGGAACGTCGCCATGTGACAGCTGGCGCAGGTCGCGTTGCGCGCCAGGAAACGCTGCTGTCCCGGCGCGGTGCGCTGATGGCACGACTCGCAGGTGGCCAACGCGTGCGCGCCGCGCAGCGGGAAGCGCGAAGCCTCGTGCGTGCGCACGGCGGCGGCCCGATCGATGAAGCTCCGCGTGTTGTGACAGCGTTGGCAGGTGGTGCCCAGTTCGCCGTTGTGCGTGTCCGTGTGGCACGAGGCGCAGGAGGTCTGCGCACCGCGGAACTCGAGGCTCTTGTGACAGGACAGGCACGTCGTGCGGACGTGCGCACCGGTGAGCGGGAAGGTCTTCTCGGCGTGCTGAAACGTGGGGGCGATTCGGGCCGGCTTCCAGCCGTCGGCGCGATGGCAGGTGGCGCATGCCTCCTGCAGCGACGCACCGTGCGGACTCGCCACCGAGCTGATGGCCTTGGCCGGCGATGCCGCGTTCTTGCGCACGGTGTTCTGCGCCTGACCCGTCTGCCCGCCCAGTGCGAGAGCACTCAGCAGGCCCACGGTGGCCAACAGGGGGCGAAGCAGGCGGGTCGTCATCGAGCGCCTTGGGCAGAGGGGGCGTGGCAGGATTCGCACGCGGGGGACACGCCAGCGTACTGCCGGCGGGCCGAGAGCGGCGCCGTGGAGTCGGCACCAGCTGTCACGCCATGACACCTGGCACACGGGACCTGGGCGTGCGCGCCGGTCAGCGCAAAGCGCGTCTTGCCGTGATCAAACCGGCTGGCGCCGGCAAAGCGGTCGATCACGTGGCACCCCTCGCAGGCGCCCGCATCCTTCCGCTTCGCGAACTGCGCGCGGTGTACATCCGCATGACACTGGGCGCAGCCGCGCCCACGCGCTGCGGTGAAGGGCAGACGCCGTGACGCCGTCGCCAGCTTGAGCGACCCGGCGGCTGGCGTGCCGCGCAGCTCCTGATGGCACTGCGCACACTCGACGGCGCGATGCGCGCCCTCGAGCGCGTACCCGAACGACTCGTGATTGGTGAGCGTCACGCTCGACGGCCGGAAGCGCGCGAGATCATGACAGCCGCGACACCCGAGCTTTGCCTTGGCCCCGCCCGGCAGATAGCGCCCGCCGTGCGGATCACTGTGGCAGCTGGCGCAGGTGGTGTCCGCCGCGCTGCTGCCCATGGCGAACACGAACTGCGCGCTGCCGGCCGACGCCGTGAGCGCCGGCAGGTCCTTGCGCACCACGCCGTGACACGCGGCGCACGCCGCGCTGGCATGCGCCCCTTCGAGCGTGAAGCGGAAGCTCGCGTGACGCGCCACCGTGATCGTGCTCGGCCGGAACCCCTCGAGCGTGTGGCACTGCACGCATCCCTGCGTCGCGGCCTTGACCGCCGGCTGTCCGCCATGAACATCCTGGTGGCAGCTCGTGCAGGTGGCGCTCCCCATCTGGAGCTTCACGTACTTCGTGGCGAGGCCGGGTGTGGTCGTCCCCGGGGTCGCCACGGTCGTGGTGTGGCATTTGCCACAGGCGACCGTGGCGTGCTTCCCCTCGAGCGGATACTTGGTCGTCGCGTGATTGGCGACCGTGAAGGTCGCCGGCGCGAAGCCATCCACCACATGGCAGCTCGCGCACTCCTTGCCCTTCGTGGCCTCGCCGCGATGCACATCCTGATGGCAGCTCGCGCAGCTCGTGAACGCCGGCGTGGGCTTCTCGTTGTCCTTGCCGTGGCACGCCGCACAGCTCACGCGCGCGTGACGTCCCTGCAGCGGGTAGCGCGTGGCATTGTGATTGAAGGCGCGCTTGTCGATGGCGTCCCAGCCCGTCGTTTCATGACAGCTGGTGCACGCCTGCTTGAGGCGCCCCTTGTGCGGGTCCGCGTGGCAGTCGGCACAGCGCGCGAAGGGGACCGGGCGGAACACCGGCACCACCTCGCCCTTCGGATTCGTCTTGCGCGGCAGCTTCGTGGTCTCATGGCACGCCGCGCACTTCACGTCGTCATGCTTGCCGGTCAGCTTGAAGCGCGCCTGATCGTGGTCGAACCTGGGCGCGGCATCCCACCGGCGCGCATCGTGACACTGATCGCAGCCGCCCTTGAGCTCGCCCTCGTGGATGTCGTCCCGGGCATGGCACGTGGCGCAGCCGGTGGCCATCCCCGTCCACGGTGTCCCGGTCTTTCGCTTCGACAGCGCGGCCACGGCGTCCTTCCTGTTGGCCACCGTATGGCACTTCTCGCACTCGGTCGT